>JBCCVL010000131.1:0-17716 GCA_039195375.1 Actinomycetota bacterium | reverse complement strand
GGCCCGGTAGCCGCACCGCCGGCCCTGGCGGCACACTGGGGCCGTGCGGATGGCGGAACCGACCAGGGCGATGGTCGTCGGCGCGTTGCTCCGGCCGCTGGCCATCGTCGGCGGCGGAACGTTTGTGGTCCACCGGTTGAGCGGGCGCCTCGACGGTTCCCCGACCGGCGGCTTTCCCTCGGCGCTCGTCGACGCCTTCCGGCCGGACCGGTCGATCGGGGAGGCGATCGAGTCGTCGGCCGTCCTGGCCGGCTGGACGGCCATGGCCGGGATCGTGGTCGGGTTGACCGTCGCCGCCCTGTTGCGCACGAGGATCGGGCGGGCCGCCGACGGGCCGGGAGCGGTGCTGCTCCTTGCCATCGTGCTGGCGGTCGCCGTTCCCGGTCTCGGTTGGCTGGTCGTCGACCCGGGCGGCGCAACCTGGCTCGCCCGCGATGGATCCGCCACCGGCCCC
The DNA here is from genome assembly GCA_039195375.1 of Actinomycetota bacterium. Lineage (GTDB taxonomy): Bacteria > Actinomycetota > Acidimicrobiia > Acidimicrobiales > SZUA-35 > JAHELU01. The sequence continues at coordinate 17,262 of JBCCVL010000131.1, read as the reverse complement.
CAGCCGCTTGCGGCGACCTCGCTCGGCCCATGGTTCGCATCCGTTGCGCTCGTCCCCGGTGTGGTCGGCTTCGTCGACCGGGAGCGGAGCGACCGGGCACGATGGCCGCGTTGGCCGGCCGGGGTACCGACCACGATCTTCACGATTGCGCTGGCCGTCACCGAGATCCTCGGGGCGACCGGCGGGGTCTTCGACCGGTTCGGCCGCGAGGTCGCAGCTGGGCGGGCTGACGATCTCCTGGAGCTGGCGCTTCCGGTCGTGCTCGTCGCCGCCGGCCTGGCACTCGTCGCCGAGCTCGGCCAGCCGATCCTCCGTCGGCGTCGGCCCGATGGGGTGATCGAGGTGTCGGACGAGCTCTCGGCGATCCGTCGGGTGACGACGGCGGCCGTGCTGGCGGTGGTCGTGACCGCGGTCATCGTCGCCCTCGGCCTCGTGATCGGCCCATCGGACCCGGTCGCGGTCACCGGCCCGCGGCTCGGGGGTCCGTGGCTCGGGACCGATGCCGACGGTCACAGCCTCGCCCCGCTGGTGGCACGGGCCCTGGCCGTCAATCTCGCCGGCGCGGCCGTGCCGGCCCTGGCCGCAACCGTGGTCGGCGCCGGTCTGGCCGTGTTCCTCCGGGTCCCCGGTCCGCTGTGGAAGGCGTTCGCTGCGGCCGCCATCGACCTGTTCTCGTGGCCTGCGGTGCTGGTCGTCCCGCTGGCGGCGGCAACCGTGGCGTCGAGCGGTCGACCGGCGTTCGATCCGCTCGTGATCCAGTTCACCGGGCTGCTGCTGGTGCCGGCAGCGACCCGCCTGTTGTTGCCGCCCGCCGTCCGCCGGATCGACCGGCTGGCCCGGCTGGTCGCCACCTTCGTCGTCCTGACATGGCTGGCGATCGGCGTCCACCTGCTCGTCGGCCTGCTCGTGGCGGACCCCGCCTCCGGCGATGCGGATCTCGGCGGCCTCCTGGCCAGGGGCCTCGCCGAGGCCGGCCGGAGTCCCTGGCCGGCCGCAGCGCCAACGCTCGCCGCGCTGCTGGGCGCCGTGACCCTGCTCTGGGTGCTGGCCGCGGTGACCGGAACCTACCGCCTGGCCCCGCTGCCGGCGGCCGCCGGGGTCGGCCCCGGCGACCCCGCTGGCGGGCACCGGGGCCGGATCCTGGAGGACGACGAGAGCACCGGGGAGGCGGTCGAGGCCGTGGCGCCGGGGGTGCACCTGCTCGACGACGACCGTCCGCTCGTCGATGCCGACCCGTCACCCCGCATCGAGCTCCTCAACCACGAACCGGCGCTCGAAGCTCCCCTCTGGTCCGACAGCGGGGACGCCACGGTCCCCCATGATGGGTCGGACGTGCCCGCAGGCCCGATCTCGGCGCTCGGCCACGAGGCGATGGAGCCGCTCGACGATGAGGTGCTGGAGCCCATCGACGAGGAGATGACGGCGCCGGTCGACCACGAGGTGATGGAGCCGGTCGACGAGGAGATGATGGCGCAGCTCGACGAGCAGGTCGCGGCGACGACGGGTGACGGCGCCGGCGGCATCGACGACCAGGACGCCAACGACGCCGCCGAGCCCGGGCCGAGCGAGGGAGCCGACGTCCGCCTCGACGTCACGGTCGCCTCCGCCATCGACGCCCCGACCCCGGACCCAGCCCCAGACCCGGAGTCAGGCGACGATCCGTTCGACGAGGCGACCAGGACGATCGAGCTGCGCCCCTCCGATCTCCGTCGGGCCGGCGTCCGCCCACCGGACGACGACACGCCATAGGCCACCGCCGCACGCCGGCAGCGGGCGCCTGGCACCCGACGAGCGGGCGCTACGCCCGCAGGAACAGCCGGTAGGCGTCGTTGCCGGTCTCGTCCCAGTACGGGTAGCCGAGGTCGTCGAGGTGGCGCTGGAACTCGTTCCGGGTCGCCGGCGGCACCTGGATGGCGACGAGCACCCGACCGGAGTCGGACGAGTGGTTGCGGTAGTGGAAGAGCGTGATGTTCCAGTCGACGCCGACCGAGTGCAGGAACGCCAGCAGCGCCCCGCGGCGCTCCGGGAACTCGAACCGGTAGAGCCGCTCGTCGGCGATCTCGGGCTCGACGACGCCGCCACCGAGGTGGCGGACGTGGACCTTGGCCAGCTCGTTGTCGGTCAGGTCGACCACGTCGCAGCCGGCCGCCTTGAGCCCGTCGATCACCTCGTACCGGTCGTTGGCCCCGTCGCGGAGCTCGATGCCGACGAAGATCCTGGCCAGGTCGGGGTCGTGGTACCGGTAGGTGAACTCGGTGACGTGGCGATCGCCGAGCGCCTGGCAGAAGGCGAGGAAGCTGCCCTTTCGCTCCGGGATCTCGACGGCGAGGATCGCCTCCCGCTGGTCGCCGAAGGCGGTCCGCTCGGTCACGTGGCCGAGCCGGTTGAAGTTCATGTTGGCCCCGGCGTTGACCGCGACCAGCGTTCGCCCCGTCAGCGAACGGTCATCGACGTGCCGCCGCAGCCCGGCGACGGCCAATGCCCCGGCCGGCTCGACGACGGTCCTGGTGTCGGTGAAGATGTCGCGGATGGCCGAGCACAGCTCGTCGGTGGTGACGGTGACGACGCCGTCGAGATGCTGGCGGCACAGCCGGAACGTGGCGTCGCCGACCCGCTTGACCGCGACACCGTCGGCGAAGCTCCCGACCTGATCGAGGGTCACCGGTTGGCCGGCGGCGATGGCGGCCTTCATGCTGGCCGCGTCGACCGGCTCGACCCCGTAGACCTCGACGTCTGGCCGCTTGACTTTGATGTAGGTGGCGATCCCGGCGGCCAGGCCGCCGCCGCCGACCGGAACGAACACGGCATCGGGCCCGCCCTCGACCTGGTCGAGGATCTCCCGGCCGATCGTGCCCTGGCCGGCGATGACGTCGAGGTCGTCGAAGGGATGGACGAAGCTCAGGCCCTCGTCCCCCGCCCGCTGCCGGGCCAGGGCCTGGGCGTCGTCGTAGGTGTCGCCGTGCAGCACGACCTCGCCGCCGAGGGCCCGCACGGCGTCGACCTTGATCTCGGGGGTCGACCGGGGCATGACGATCACCGAGCGGGCGCCCCGCCTGGTCGCCGCCAGCGCGACGCCCTGGGCGTGGTTGCCGGCCGAGCTGCAGATCACGCCGCGGGCCAGCGTGTCGTCTGGCAGGCCGAGGATCTTGTTGGCGGCGCCACGGATCTTGAACGAGAACGTCGGCTGCTGGTCCTCCCGCTTGAGCAGCACCCGGTTGTCGAGGCGCTCACCGAGGATCGGAGCCGGGGTCAGCGACGACCGGACGGCGATCGAGTAGATCCCGGCCTCCTCGACGCGGGCCGCCAGATCTGCAGATGCGTAGTCCATGGTGCTCGGCCTGGTGACGGGAGGGGACGGATCGGCCTGGTCCGACCAACGGTCGAGCCTACCGGCTCACCCGCATGCGAAACGGCGGCCGGCCAGCGGAACGGCCCGAGCGGGCACGCCACCGCGTCTGCCGACCGGCTCGGAGCGGGCCGGAGCGAGCCCGCAGCTGACCCGGTCAGGCGAAGCGGCCGTCGGCCAGGCCCTCGGCGATCTCGTCCGGTTCGAGACCGGCGAGCTCGGACAGCGCCTCGAAGTTGGCCTCCCCCAGGTAGCTGGGGGCCGGGCGGTCCGGCGTGAGGTCACAGCCGTCCCAGATCGCCGGGAAGCGGTCGGTGAGCCGGGGGCCGAACCCGTCGAGCTCGACCGTGTGCCAGAACCCCCTGGCCCGGAGCTGCGGGTCTCGCTCGGCCAGGTCGGCGGCGTCCTGTACCGTCCCGGCCGCGACGCCGACGGCCTGGAGCTGCTCGGCGGCCTCGTCGGCCGTCCGCTGGGCGGCCCATCGAGCCAGGTGGCCGTCGACCGTGGCCCGGTCGGCCCGCCTGGCCTCGACGGTGGCCAGGCGCGCCGCTTCCCGCTCGTCGAGCCCGATCGCCGACGCCAGCCGACCCCACATCGCATCGTCGTTTGCGGTCACGGCCACGTGGCGCCCGTCGGCGCAGCGGTTGACCTCGTTCGGGACCAGGTCGGCGAGCCCGTCGACGTTGCCGGCGGCCTCCGTCACTCGACCGGTGGCGAAGTGGTCGACCAGGGCCGGGCCGATGAGGAACGCCCCGACCTCGAGCTGGGCCATGTCGACGTACTGCCCCCGCCCGGTCCGCTCCCGTGCCTCGATGGCGGCCAACACCGAGATGGCGGCCCCGAAGCCGGCGGCGTGATCGTTGAGCGAGAACCCGCAGCCGACGTCGCCCCGCCCCGGTGGGTTGGTCAACCGGGTGAGACCCGAGACGGCGTGCACCGTCGGGGCATAGCTGATGATGTCCTTCCAGGGACCGTCGTGGCCACATCCCGACATGGACACGTAGACGAGCCGCTCGTTCCACGACCTGACCTCGTCCCACCCGAGGCCGAGCCGCTCGAGCACGCCGGCCGAGTAGTTCTCGACGAGGACGTCGCTCGACTCGACGAGCCGCCGGATCACCGCCAGGTTCTCCGGCCGTTTGAGGTCGAGGGTGACCGACCGCTTCGAGCGGTTCCAGACCTGGTAGTAGGGGAAGTCGGGCCGGTTGACGAGTGTGGCCCGCTCCTCGGTCTGGACCTTGACCACGTCGGCGCCGAGGTCGCCGAGCAGGCGGGTGGCGAAGGGACCGGCGAGGACCCAGCTCAGGTCCAGCACCCGGATCCCCTCGAGCGGTAGGGCCCGGCCGGTGGAACCATCGTCGGCGGCGCCGGCCATCGCCGAGCGCCCGCCGTCATCCGACCAACGGTCGGCCACGTCCTCGGCGCTCGACACGTCGCTCGGCAGGCCAGCCGGCGTCCCGACCGGGGTCTCGGAGAACCGGACCAGCCGCCAGGGTCCGCGCACGACATCACCGGGGCGCGGCACGTCGGACCCGTCCTGACCGTCCCTGCCGACGGCGATGTCGCCGTAGAGCTGGCGGTGGACGAACTGGGGATTGGTGGCCACCTGGGCGACCGACTGGACCTCGCCGAAGGCGATGTGGCGCTTCTGGGCCTCGCTGAACAGCTCACCGGCGTCGCCGGTCAGGCAGAACGTCTTGATGACCGCCATCAACTCGTCGGCCCGGGCCAGCAACTCCTCGACGCTCAAGCCGACGAACGGATGGGCCTCCTCGATCCCCCGCTCGACCATCCAGTCGATCAGCGTCTCGGCCTGCGGAGTCGGGGTGATCATCAGGTTCCCCGTCCTCGCCGGCACCACCTCGTAGATCCGCAGCCAGTGCAGCGACCCCTGCCGGGCCGCCACCGCCGGCAGGCCGAGCTCGTCGGCGTACACGTACTGCATCAGCAGGTTCTCGATGGAGCCGGCCATCACCTCGTGCAGGGAGAGGTCGATCAGGGCACCGGTGCCGTCCCGGCGGGCGGCCCGGACCCCGGCCAGCCCGCAGATGGCGGCGGCGAACCCGCCGAAGTTGTGGTTCTGCCCGCCCCACGAGTTGAGCGGCTCGTCCGGTGTTCCGGTGATCGACAGCACACCGCCCATCGCCCCGGCGACCAGGTCCGAGCCCTCCCAACCCGATCGGGGCCCGGTCCGACCGAACGGGGTGAGCGACACCTGGGTCAGGGTCGGGTTGGCGTCGACGAGGTCGGCGTGATCGATACCCCGCTCGGCCAGGTGGCCGACGGGAAGCGACTCGACGATCAGGTCGGCACCGGCGGCCAACCGCCGGTAGGTCGACCGGCCCACATCGTCGTCGAGGTCGAGGGCGATGGGGGTCTTGGCCGCGTCGTACCACCAGTCGAGGTGGCCGCCACGACGGCCGGCGGGGCCCGGGAGCGGACGGCCCCCCTGACCCGATCCTGCGGGCCGGCAGACGTCGGCGCCGTACTCGGCCAGCAACTTCGTCCCGAAACGCCCCAGATCGCCGGTGAGGTCGACGACCCGAAGACCAGACAGCGGACCCGATGACTGCATCGACCCGACCCTACTCCCCGACCCATGACAGGCGAAAAAGTGCCCATCCTCGCAACCTGGGAACGGCGGCTACCCTGAGAGCGCCGGACCATCCAACCGGCAGCGGTCGCATCCAGGCGGGCTGGGTCGGCGAAAGATCGTTGGATGGAGGCGCGGCGGGTGCAGGGCGAGCTGGTTGACAGGGGTGTGTCGGTTGACCTCGGGGAGCTCGGCGCGCTGACGTTCGCCGGGCGACCGGTCGATCCCGACACGGTCGGTCTGACCGGGCTCACACCGTCATCGGCGGCTGACGGTGATGAGGCGCTGCGCCAACGCTTCGCCACCGACGGGCACGTGTTCCTCCCCGGCCTCCTCGACCCCCGGTTGGTCATCGCCGCCCGCCGCGAGCTGCTGCTCAAGTACGCCACGTTGGGCGAGATCGACGATCGGCGGCCGCTGATGGACGGCATCGCCGGCGACCGGACCGGCCTGACGTCGGCCAACCTCCGGGCCTTCACCGAGTCGCTCCGCACCGGCGCCCGCTACGAGGCCGTTCTCCTCGACGAGACGCTCGTCGGCGTCGTCGGCGCCCTGCTCGACGGTCCGGTCCGGCCCTATGACTTCCGCTGGCCCCGACTGGCACGACCGGGCGAGGGCTGCGGCCTTCACTGCGACGGGCCGTACATGAGCCGAGGCACCGACCGGCACCTGTCGGCCTGGATCCCGCTCGGCCAGGTCGACCCGCACGAGGGCGGCCTGCTCCTGCTGGAGGGCAGCACCGACTCGGCGGAGCTGGCCGACGGCTATCTGGCGATGGACGCCGACCGGGACGGGCTGACCTGGCTCGACGACGACCTGACGGCGGTCCGTCAGCGGTACGGAACCCGCTGGCTGACCGCCCGTTATCGCCCCGGTGACGTGCTGATCTTCAGCATGAGCATGTTGCACGGTGCGTTCGACAACCGCTCGGTCGACGGCCGATGCCGGCTGTCGACCGACAGCCGGTACCTGGTTGCCGGCGAGACCCCGGATCCCCGCTGGAACGGCGACGATCTGAACCCCCACGGTCCCGGGCGGGTGTTCTACCCCGGGCTCGGACAGTGGGACAACGAGGACTTCCAGGACGAATGGAAGTACGTCGACGAGCATGGACGACTGATCCTGTCGAGGAGTGAAACGCAATGAACGAGCAGACACGAGTGCCGGTCGTGGCCGGTGGTCGCTGGCGGGGGCTGCTGCTCCTGCTTGCGCCCCTGACCCTGATCCTGACGCTGGCCAGCCCGGCGTCGGCCCACCGGGGCGAGCAGTCCTACCTGTACTTCGACGTGACCGAGACCGAGCTCGAGGGCCGGGTCGAGTTCCCCTACACCGACGTTCGTGAGGTCTTCGACCTCGAGCTGGAGGGGTCGTCGGAGGAGATCCAGGCGGAGCTGGAGGCCAACCTCGACGAGCTGATCGACTATGCGCTGACCCACACCAGCATCGGTGCGGGCGGGCTCGCCTGGAACCTGGACTTCGACGGGGTCGAGCTGCTCAGCGACCGCGAGGACACCGATGGTGAGCCCGGCTACGCCATCCTCCCGTTCACCGTCGACGTGCCCGGCTCGGAGGTCCCCCGCGAGCTCGACATCACGTTCACCCCGTTCTTCGACGAGCTCCTCAACCGTGACTCGATCGTGCTGGTGTCCAACGACTGGCAGCGCGGCGTGTTCGAGGCCGAGGCCAACGAACTCGTGTTCCTCAACCCGGGCAATCGCTCCGGCACGCTCGACCTCGGCAGCCCGAGCCAGTGGCTGAACTTCACTGGCAGCGTCGAGCTCGGCGTCGACCACATCCGCACCGGTCCCGACCACGTCCTGTTCGTGCTGGTGCTGCTCCTGCCGTCGGTACTCGTGTTCCAGAGCATCTGGCGACCGGCCCCGAGCTTCGGTTCGTCGCTGTGGCGGGTCCTCAAGATCGTCACGATGTTCACCATCGCCCACTCGATCACGTTCAGCCTTGCCGGCCTCGACTTCATCCCGTTGCCGCCATCCGCGCTGGTCGAGACGATCATCGCCGTCTCCATCGCCGCCGCCGCGATCCACAACCTGCGGCCGGTGGTCCAGAACCGGGAGTGGGTGCTGGCCTTCGTGTTCGGGCTGTTCCACGGTCTCGGGTTCGCCTCGCTCGTCGACGCCCTCGACACCAGCCGGACCGCCCAGCTGGTGTCGCTGCTCGGCCGCAACGTCGGCATCGAGATCGGCCAGGCCATCGCCATCCTGATCGCCTTCCCGGCCCTGTTCCTGCTGCGCCGCACCCGCTACTACCAGCCGCTGTTCGTCATCGGCTCGATCGGGCTCGCCGTGATCTCGCTGATCTGGGCGGCGGAGCGCATCTTCGGCTTCGATCTCGGCACCACCGATCTGGCCGTGCTCTTCCTGAAGTGGCCACGGATCCTGTGGGTCATGATCGTGGCGACGGCCATCACCGCCGTCATCTATCGGGTCGAGGACCAGGCCGGGCGATTGCTCCCGGTCGCCGGCGACGACACCGACTCGTCTGCTGACGAGACGGTCGGCGCCTCGACCGCCGGCTGATCGTCTGGCCGGCGTCGGTTCGGACATCGTCGACCGGCGCCGTCAGCGCCTCCTGGCAGCGGAACGGGAGTTTACGGCTCCCCTGACCCTGAGGACGATCAGGGCCCGGGGAGCCGTCCCGTCCGTTCGAACTCGGCCATCGCCTCGTCGAAGCGGGTGGCCAGCAGCCGGACCTCCTCCGGTTGGCCGGTCATCAACCCGTCGTGGGTGGTCCCCGGCACCACGATCGGCGTGAGGTCGTTGCCGGCCAGGATCCGCCACTGGTCGAGGAAGTCGGGCCGCTCGGTGGCCAGCTCCTCGCTCTCCAACCACAGGATCGGCGCCCGGAGCCGGTCGGCCACGTATTGCAGCTGGGCCCGGTAGTGAATCCGCCCGATGCGATCGAAGCTGTTGCGACGCCACACCGCCACGGCCGCAGTGAGCAGCTGACCGCTCGACACGATGTCCCAGGTGGTCTCCAGCAGCTGACGCGGCGAGCGCTGCGACGGCAGCTGGTAGCTCCAGCCGGGCCCGCTGTGGGGCGGGCCAGGATCGAGGAAGACCAGCAGCTCGACCGGCGTGCCGGCATCGGCCAGGCGGGCCGCCATCTCCCAGGCCACGATGGCTCCGAGGCAGCTGCCGCCGATCCGGTAGCGACCATCGGGTTGGGCGGCTCGCAACTCGTGCAGATAGTGCTCAGCCATCACCTCGACCGTGTCGTGGGGCTCGGCCTCGCCGTAGGTGCCGACCGGCTCGAAGCAGTAGAGGGGCTGGGCCGGGTCGGTCGACCCGGTGAAGGCCCGGAACGACAGGGCGGTGCCGGCGGCCGGTGGGATCAGGTACAGGGGAACCCGGTCGCCCGTCGACCGGAGCGCGACCAGCGAACGCCCGGGTCGGGGCCCGCCGAGCGAGCCGTCGTCCCCGGTGGCGTCATCGCTCGAGGCACCGTTGGCCTCGTTGCCGTCGACGGCCGGGGCGACCCTGGCGGCCAGGGCGGCGACGGTCGGCGTCTCGAGGAGGGCCGAGAGCGGGAGGTCGACGCCGGTGGCCCGCCGGAGCCGCTCGACCAGCGCAACCGCGAGCAGCGAGTGGCCACCGATCTCGAAGAAGTCGTCATCGACGCCGAACGACACGCCGGGAAGCAGCTCGGTCCAGATGTCGCCGACAAGTCGCTGGCCGGCCGTCGACGGTCGGCCAGCGACAGCCGCGGGCGGGCCGGCGGGAGCGGCATCGATCGCCGGGAGGTCGCCGCGGGCGACCTTGCCGTTCGGCAGCCGGGGCAGGGATTCGGTGACGGCGATGGCCGACGGCACGAAGGCGTCCGGGAGCCGTGCCGCCACCCAGGCCTGGAGCTCGGCGGCCGTCGGTCGATCGGCCGGCCCGACCGCAGCGCCGACCTCGACGTGGGCCGCCAGCCCGGTGCCGACCGCAGACCGCCCCGCTCCGCCACCGGCCGCCGGGTCGGCCGAGCCGGTCACGACGGCGACCGCATCGCCGACCGACGGGTGGGCCACCAGCGCCGCCTCGACCTCGCCGAGCTCGACCCGGTGCCCCCGGATCTTGACCTGGTCGTCGACCCGACCGCCGAAGCGGATGACACCGTCGTCGTCGACCGTGCCGACGTCGCCGGTCCGGAACCAGCGGCGGCCCCCGTGCTCGACGAACCGTTCGGCGGTCAGCTCCGCTCGGCGGTGGTAGCCGCCGGTGAGGCCGGGCCCGGCGACGTGGATCTCGCCGGGGACGCCGATCCCCGCTGGTCGGCCGGACCGGTCGAGCACGGCGACGGTTGCGCCCGGCGCCGGCTGGCCGATCGGCACCGAGCCGCCGTCGGTGATCGCGTCGTCGCCACCCGGGTCGATGCGGTGGGTGGTGCACCACACGCTGGCCTCCGTGGGGCCGTACTCGTTGTGGAGCGACGTGCCGGGGAGTGCGGCCGCATGCTCGTCGACCAGCGCCGGTTGGCAGGCTTCGCCGGCGACGATGACCGTCGACAGCGTCACCAGGCTCCGGCGGGACGCGTGCTCGAGCAGCAGGCGGTAGAGCGACGGGAGGGCGAGGGTGTGGGTGACGGCGTGCTGTTCGATCAGGCGGCCGATGGCCCGGACGTCGAGCTCCTCCCCTGGGCCGGGCAGCACGAGGGTGCCGCCGGTGGCGAGCGTCCAGAACAGCCCGACGATCGAGCTGTCGAACGAGAACGACGACAGCAGAAGGAAGGCGTCCGGCGCGTCCTCGTAGGCGTCGATGCGGGCCGCGGTCGACCAGGCGAGGTTGCCGTGGTCGACGATGACCCCGTTCGGTCGACCGGTCGAGCCGGAGGTGTAGATCAGATAGGCCGGGTCGTCCGCCCCGATCGGTCGGTCGGATGGGGTTGCGGCGGTCGGGTCGGTCGCACCATCGGTTGGCGCCGACGCCCGGGTCCGCAGGCTCAGGCCGGTACCCTCGACCGGCCGACGGGGCCCGAACTCGCTGGCCTCGGCGAGGGCGGCGAGACCCTCGTCGGTCTCGACGACGGCGGTCACCCCGGCGTCGTCGATCATGAACGCAAGCCGCTCGGCCGGGTACCCGGGATCGAGTGGCAGGTAGGCGGCTCCGGCCCGGTGGATACCGACGATGGCCGTGACCAGCTCGACCGACCGCTCGGCGCCGAGACCGACCACGTCGCCGGGTCGGACCCCGCCGTCACGGAGCGTCGCGGCCAGCCGGGCGGCGGCGGTGCCCAGCTCCCCGTAGGTCAACCGTTGGTCGGCGGTTGCCACCGCCACCGCGTCGGGGCGCTCGGTGATCCACCGGTCGATCCTCGAGGGGACCAGCTCGTCTTCCCCGGCGATGCTCGGCCCCTCGGACCGAGCGGTGAGGTCGGCCAGTTCCCCTTCGCCGACGATCGTCACGTCATCGACCGTCGGGGCCAGACCGGCGGCCAATGACCGCAGCGCACCCTCGACGTGGGCCAGCAGCCGATCGATGGCGTCGGCGTCGAACCGGTCCGGATCGTAGACCGCCTTCAGCGTGAGCGCCGGTCCGGGAAGCACGATGAGGCTCAGGGGGTAGTTGCTCTGGACCCGATAGGCCCGGGACGTGACGGCCAGGGCGTCGGGGCGATCCGGGGCCCGGTAGTCGGGGAAGTTCTCGACCACGAGGATCGAGTCGAACAGGCTCTGGCCGGTGGGCAGGTCACTCCAGGTCTGGATGTCGACGAGCGACGCGTACTCGTGCTCACGGACCGCCAGCTGACGATCCTGGATGGCCCGCAGCCAGGCGTCGGGGGCGAGCCCGCCGTCGACCCCGACCCGGGCCGGCACGGTCGTCACGAGCATGCCGACCATCGACTCGGCGCCGGCCAGGTCGGCGGGGCGGCCCGAGGTGGTCACGCCGAACACGACGTCGTCGGCGGCATCGGGGTCGGGGCCACCGGCGGCCTGGTGGCGGGACAGCACCAGCGCCCACGCCCCCTGGAGCACCGTGCTGAGCGTGACCCGGGACCCGCTGGCGAACGCGCCGATCGTCTCGGTCAGGTCGGGGGTGAGCTCGCGTTCGGCGGCGCCGTACGGGCGGGGATCCGACCGGGTGGTCGACGGCTCCGGCCGCGACCGGGGCAGCGCCGTCGGGGTGGTGAACCCGGCGAGCTCGCCTCGCCAGAACCGCTCCGCCGCCGCCCGATCCCTGGTCCCGAACCAGTCGAGGTAGTGGGAGAAGGGTTCGGTGGACGGTGGTGACCAGGGCTCTCCGTCGAGCCTCGCCTGGTAGGCACCGAGGAGCTCGTTGAGGGCGAGGGCGATCGACCAGCCGTCGAAGGCGATGTGGTGGAAGCTCCAGACCAGCACCGTTCGCTCCGCCGTGGCCACGACCGCAACCCGCACCGGTGGGGCGGCGGCCAGGTCGAAGTGGTCGGCCCGGTCGGCGACCAGGAACCGTTCGAGGCGAGCGGCGCCGTCGCCGGCGGCGGTCCAGTCGTGGTCGACCAACCCCGGTCGCTCCGAACCGGGGTGCTGGACCGGTTCGTCGACGCCCTCCCAACGGAAGGCGGTCCGGAGGGTCGGGTGACGCTCGACCAGTTCATCCCAACAGGCCACCAACGCCGGCACGTCGACCCGTCCGCTCAGCTCGTGGACGATCTGCCCCTGGTAGAGGCCGGAGGCCGGTTCGGCCAGGCTGTGGAACAGCATGCCGGCCTGCGTCGGCGTGAGTGGCAGCGGCCCTGCCGGCTCGCGCCGGTCCGTCGGCGCCACCGGCTTTGGCCCCTCGTCGGCGACCGCCCGCTCCTCGATCGTCGTCGCCACCAGGGCGGTGGCCAGGGGGGTCTGGGCGTCGAAGATCTGCCGAGGGGTGACACCGAGGCCCGACCGGGCGGCCCGGTCGACGATCTGGATGGCCGAGATCGAATCGCCGCCGAGGTCGAAGAAGTTGTCGGTGGCGCCGACCGGCCGGTCGAAGGTCCAGGCCCACACGGAGCGGATCGTCTCGACGCGGTCCCGCTCGACGTCGGACAGCGCCGCCAGGTCGGGAACGGAGCCGACGTCGCCGCCCGCTCCCCCGGCATCGGCCCCTCCCGGCTCCGCGCGACCGAGGACGGCCCGGTCGACCTTCCCGTTGACCGTCAACGGGAGGGTGACGTGGTGGACGAACGAGGTCGGCACCATGTAGTCGGGCAGGGTGTCGGCCAGCGCCACCCGGAGCTCGTCGGCGGCGATCGGTTCCGGCGCCTGGTAGTGGCCGACCAGCCGGGTGCTCCGCCGTGCCGTCGCCGGCGGCTTCGGCCGGTAGCCGATCTCCACCATGACCTCATTGACGAAGTCGAGGTCGATCTCGTCGTCGAGCTCGTGCAGCGCCGCCTCCCGCTGCTTGTGACCGAGCCGGACGTCCCAGCTGTAGGGCAGGGCGTAGTTGTGGAAGCCGCGCTCGCGGTTGTGCACGTGGATGCCGACGTCGTTGATCAGGCAGTTGGTCGACCGGCCGGTGTCGGCCGGTCGCTCCCACGGGGTCTCGTCGGCGAGGAAGGCCAGCACCTCGTCGAGGCCGACGTCGACGTAGCGGTAGAAGTCGACGAACGTGATCTCGTCGTAGATTCGGCCGTCGACGAAGGCGCTGACGTCGAGCAGCTCGGACACGGCGTCGTCGATCTGGTGGTACGCCTTGCGGGCCTCGAGCACGAAGCGGTCGATCTGGTCGACGTCGAAAATCCGGCGGTCGTACATGTCCGACAGGCGGGTCTCGAACAGCTGGCCACGGGCGAGGCCGGTCACGATGTGGTCGATCCCGTTGCTGCGGGCCAGGTTCATGCTCAGGGTGTAGATCGTCTTGAAACACCCGTTGCAGACGTTGGCGAACCGGTCGAGGCTGTCGCGGAAGATCTCCCGCATGTGCTCGGTCTCGGCGATCTCCAGGTCGACGCCGAGGTGCTCGCAGACCCGGCGGCAGTTGGCCAGCGCCGACTCCGAGATGTAGCCGTTGTCGAGGGTGAACACCAGGGGCCGGAGGCCGAGGGCCACCACCTGGTAGAGCATGTAGGTGCTGTCCTTGCCCCCCGACAGCAGCACCAGACAGTCGTAGCGGTCGTCGGCCCGCACGCCCCGCAGCCGGTCGGCGACGGCCCGGAGGTCGTCCGGCGTGCGGAAGTAGGCGTCGACCTGGTCGCGGTAGGTATCGTAGTCCCGGCACAGCGAGCAGACGCCGTCGACGAAGGCCGCACCGGGGTAGTTCGACGGCAGGCCGCACCGGGCACAGTGCACGACGGCGCTGTCGGTCGGCACCGCCACTAGCCCGGCGACGGACGCCGAACCCTCTCCCCGGACGAGCCCGTCGACGGCCAGGACGGCCGCGGCCTCGACGGTCGGGTGCTCGGCCAGCGCGGCCTCGATCTCCCCGAGTTCGATACGGTGGCCGCGGATCTTGACCTGGTCGTCGGTCCGGCCGAGGAATTCGAGTCGGGGTCGTCCGTCGCCCGGACGCCAGCGGCCGAGGTCACCGGGGCGGTACAGCCTCGGCGTCGCCGCCTCGGAGGCCGGCAGCCCGTCCGGTCTGGTGATGAACCGCTCGGCCGTGATGTCCGGGCGGCCCAGGTAGCCAGCGGCGACCCCGGGCCCACCGATGTGGATCTCGCCGACGACGCCGGGCGGGACCGGCGCCCCCCGCCGGTCGAGCAGCAGGATCTCGGCGTTGGCCCCCGGTCGTCCGATCGGTACCGACGGATCGGTGTCGGTGGTCCGGTCGAATCGGTGCACCATGCAGCCGACCACGGTCTCGGTCGGACCGTACTCGTTGTAGATCGCGGCGTCGGGGTGGAGCTCCTGGATGGCGGCGGCCAGGTCGGAGGTGAAGTCCTCGCCGCCGACGATCAGCGTCCGGAGCCGCTCGGCCCGCAACCCGAGGTGGCGGACGATGGCCAGGTGGGACGGGGTGGCCTTGACCACGTCGACCCGGTCGTCGGCGAAGACGTCGACGACGGCCGGGGTCCCGTCGTCACCGTCACCCCCGGTCTCGCCGTAGACGACGATCGACCCGCCGGTGGTCAATGGCACGAAGATCGACGTGATCGTGAGGTCGAACGCCAACGACGTGTGGAGGGCGAACGACCGAGGCTCGTCCTCGGCGTAGGTCCGCGCGGCCCACGCCACGTAGTTGGCGAGCCCCCGATGGTCGATCGGCACGCCCTTCGGACGTCCGGTCGAGCCCGAGGTGAAGATGACGTAGGCGGCGCCGTCCGGACCGACCGGACCGTCGGGGTCGACCGGCGACGCCGTCGACGACACCTCGACGTCGGCGACGACCACGGGGGTCAGCCCGAGGGTGGCGACGGCCGCCCGGTGCCCGTCGTCGGTGCACACCACGGCGGTGCCGGTGTCGGCGACCATCCCCGCGATCCGGGCCAGTGGCGTCGACGGCTCGACCGGCAGGTAGGCGGCCCCGGTGCGGAGTGCGGCCAGGATGGCGACGATCGCATCGATCGACCGGGGCAGGAGCACGCCGACCGTCGATCCGTGACCGACCCCGGCACCGGCCAGGGCGGCGGCGACCACGGCCGACCGGCGGTCGAGCTCGCCGTACGTGACCCGTTCGTCGCCGTCCTCGATCGCCACCGCATCGGGCCGGTCGGCGGCGATGCGACGGAACTCGTCGACCACCGTGGTGGCCGGCACCGGCGGGCCGGTCAGGCGGTTGAAGTCGACCAGCAGGTCGTCCCGCTCCCGGCCCGACAGCAGCGACACCCCGCCGACAGCCAGCTCGGGCAGCGGCTCCTCGTCGGACGCCTCGCCCAGCCCGTCGGCGGTGGCCAGCCAGCCGTCGATCAACCGCAGCACCTGGTCGACGAGGGCGCGCCGTCCCCACTCGTCGAACAGCGACGTCTTGACGTCGAAGAACAGGCGGAAGCCGTCGTCGAGCCGCCGGACCTGGAGCCGCAGGCTGTGGCTGCGGTCGCCGGCCCCGGGGTGGACCCAACGATCCTCGACCGGTCGACCGGCGAAGGTCTGGTCGGGGGCGTGCAGGTAGTTGAGCACCACCTCGAAGGCCCCCGCCTCGTCACCGGCGTCGAGCGGATGGCTGGCGTGCTGCATGCTCTCGAACAACTCGGCCCCGACCTTGGCCGCCAGCGAGGTCATCGTCTCACCGTCGTCGACCTCGACCACCGCCGGGTAGAGGTTCATGAACAACCCGGCGGTCTGGCGCTGCTTGCGCTTGAGTCGGTTGTGGAACGGCGTGCCGATGACCACCCGGTCGACACCGCAGATCCGGTGCAGGTATGCCGCCAGAACGGTGTGGAAGAACCGCATCGCCGTCAGCTCGGGCGAGAGGCTGGCCAGCTCCGGTCGTTCGAGGAACGAGGCGAGCTGCGCCGCCCGGTCGCCCTCGATCCTGGCCTCGACCCGGACCGTCTCCCAGCCGGCGTCGTCCGGACGGGGGCCGTAGAACGTCAGCGGCTCGACCGGTTCGTCGAGCCTGGCCCGCCAGTGGGCCTTTGCCCGGGTCCACCCCTTCGAGCCGACCCGCTTCGCCTCGGCGTCGAGGAAGTCGACGTAGCTCGGGGGGTCGTCGAGCTCGGCGCCGTCGGTTGCGCCGATCGCCGCCCGGTAGAGCTCGTCGAGGCGACCGAGGAGGAGGGCGACCGACCACGCATCGCAGATCAGGTGGTGCTGGTTGAGGTACCAGACGGCTCGGGCATCGCCGTGACCGCCCTCGCCGTCGCCGTCGCCGTCACCACGGTCGGTCCGGTCGTCTCGGTCGACGAGCAGGAGGGCCGAGTCGTAGAGTCGGTCTCCCAGGTCGAACCGACGACGACTCCGCTCGTCGGCCCAGGCCTCCGCCGCCGCCGCTTGGTCGGGCTCATCCCGGAGGTCGACGACGTCGAGCACCGCCTCGGGCCCGGGCAGGATCCGCTGCACCGGTTCGCCGGCTCGCTCGTCGATCACGGTCCGCATGGCGTCGTGGCCGGCGACCAGTGCGGCAAAGGCCCGCCGGAAGGCGTCGACGTCGATCGGTTCGTCGGCCCGCAGCGTGAACGCGTGGGCCATGTTGTAGAGCGGGACGTCGCGGTCGAGCAGCTGCCCGGCCCAGATCATCCGCTGACGGTGGCCGAGCGGGTGGACCTCCCCGGCCGGCTCGGTTCGGGCGTCGGTGTCGACGGTCAAGACGCTCCGGGCGACAACTTGCCGGCGAGGTAGTCGCCGATGGTGCGCACGTTGCGGAAGTTCTCGATCAGGATCTCGTCGTAGGGAACGGTGACGTCGAACTCGTCGCCGAGGAAGGCGATGAGCCGCATCAGCCCGAGCGAGTCGATCCGCTCGGCCGCAAGGAGCTCGTCGTCCAGGGTGAGC
>JBCCVL010000130.1:0-18508 GCA_039195375.1 Actinomycetota bacterium | reverse complement strand
TACTGCTGACCCTCGTAGTGGGTCCAGGCGGCGGGTGGTTGGTCGGTCATCGGATATCCCCTTCCTCCGACACGGACCGTCATGCTACGTACTTCGGGTCCGCGAGCCGCCCGAGACTGGGTGATTCACCCAATTCTGAAGACTGCATCCGTTTCATACACCCATTCCGCAAGGTGTTTCCATGACTTCATATCGAGAATTGGACGGAATGTACATGGCTGCGTTGCCATAGGAGTGACGCCCGCCACACCCCTACGTGCAGACCGGGCAGCGAGGCCGCCTCAACCGGAGCGTGCAGACCTGCCGGCACGTCGTGTCGCTTGTCGCCACAGGCGACGAGCTCGTACGCAGCGACCCGACCGACGTCGTTGGTCGTTTGCGAAGCGGGTCGTGACCAGACCGGTCCGGCCACAGCGGCCCAGCTCGGCGGCCGCCGAGACCGCAGCCCAGAGCTCGAACTCCTCGATCCCGACATGGTCGATGAGTCGGTCGGAGTCGATGAGGTCGATCAGGCCAAGGAGGTAGATCAGGCCAAGGAGGCAGATGCGGTGCAGGCGGATGGTCTCGGGGCTGAACTTGTGTACTCGGACGGTGAGCCAGCGCTCGGCGAGCCCGGCGATGTTGTCTCCCTCATCCCTCAGCAGGTTCTCTCGTCGCAGAGAGTAGATCGGTCGCCACTGCGCTCCTTTGTCGTGTCCCCCAGCTGAGCGACGTCAGAGCAATTCAAACCAATGGGTAGGGCACTGACGGGATCATTTGGCAGGCGGATCCACCGGTCACGCAGCCCTGTAGCGGTGCTCGGAGAGGCTGCGACGCCGCGGTGACCTCCGGTCCGACCCGCCGACGGAGCTGCCGTTCCTGGCCGCTTCAGGAACCGAAGACCGCCAACTGGTTGCCGACGGCCCGTGGCGAGCCATCCGATGGCCGGTTGACCACGCCCCGCCCGGCGATCCACATGGTGGTCGAGCCGCCCCCGTCGAGCATCACCGCCTCGCTGGCCCCCAGTTCCTCGAGCAGGACGGCCGTCTCGTCCCCGGTCATGCCCCTGGCGTCTCGACGGCGTCCGTCGACGGTGACCAGGATCAGCACATCGCCGCTGACGTCGAGGCCGATGGCGGTGCGGGGGTGACGGTTCAGGAAGGTCGGGTCGCCGCCGAAGTCGGTCGTCCGCTCCCCGCGGTGGATCAAGGTCGGGTGCCCCGAGATCCCCTCGACGATGCGGGGATCGACGGCGTCGTTGATCTCCCGGTGGTGCTCGACGATGACCTCGCCGTCTGCGGTGAAGCCGAACAGGGCCGTGTAGCCGTGGTCGGAGCCGCCGTAGACCCGCCCACCGGCCACAGCCGGACCGTCCCACGGCGCATACCAGTTGCCGTTGATGGCGACGTCGGCGCCGATCTCGGCCGCCCACGTGCCGACGGTGGCCCGACCCCGGTCGCCCGGGCTGACCCGGGGCGGTGCGGTGGCCGAGCGATGGACCCAGGCGACGTTGACCCGTTGCCCGTCGGCGACGATCTCGCCGTGGACGAGCGACGGGGTGATCGCCGTCGCATCGGCGGGCGCCCGCTCCCCCACCCACTCCGTGAAGGCCGATGCGGTGCGGGCGTCGACGTCGAGCGGCCGGGTCGGTTGGCTCGGCGACGCAACCGGGGGCGACGGGTCGAGGGCGACGAGCGCGGCGAACGGCGTCCAGCCCGGCGCCTGACGGTGCGGTCTGGCCGCACGGTACTCCGGTGAGGCGGCGAGCTGGACGACCAACTCCGCCGGAGCGAGCCCGTCGGCGAGCTGGTCGGACCAGTACGTCGCCCCGTCGACATCCGGGGTCCGGCCGAGCAGGTCGCAGTAGGCACGGGCGACGACCTGCGACCGGAGCCGACTCTCCCCGGCCCCGTGATCGACCGTCTGGCAGCCGGTCTCCACCGGGCCGGCGAGCCCGCTCGGTGCCGCCGGGGCCAGGCGCGCCCTGGCCCACAGGTCCGGTGTCTCGATCGAGGATCCACCGGAGACCGTCAGCCGGGCTGCCGGCTCGGTCATGGCTCGGGCAACGGTCGCCTGATCCTCACCGGCGACGGCCGCCAGCAGCCGGGCCAGGGCTACGGCGACGACGACGGCCAGCCCCGCCACGGCGGCGGCCGGGGTCGCCCTCGTCGCTCGTCCACCCGCCATGCCGCCATTCCGCCTCTCCCGCCGGTCATCTGACCGGCGCCGCCGACTCCAACGACACCGCAGCGGGGCACCGGCGGGTAGAACAGACCTGCCCTCGACGCCCGGCATGCCATGGGCCGTTCGGCCCAGACGGCCGCTGCTTGCCGTCGAGACCGACTCCAGCAGCATGCAACCGGGCCCAGAACCAGCAGGCTCCGACGGCCTCCAGACGGCTCCAGGAATTGCTGGCCAAACCCCGATTCGCGCGCGATCCTCGCACCGATATGTCAGACGTACCGCCGTCGCCTGACGTCAACCCGACCGAGCCTGCGCCCGGTCCTGGGCCGAACCCGCCGTCGTTTCCGTCGCGGGATGACGCCGGCGCGCCGTCACCCTCGGACGGTCCGGAGGCCGAGTCGATCCGCTTCGAGACGACGGAGGTGACCAGCACCGGCTGGGTCCACATCCTGGCCGACGACACGCCGGTCGGCCCCGAGCCACCGGTGCACCCGGACGACGCCGGCCCGGTCGTACGACTCGAGGGCTGGGACGGGCCAGCGCCGGCGACCGACGCCGACCAGCCGGCCGGGCTCGTCGACCGATCGGCCGACGGCTCGCTCGGCGAGGTGGCCAGACGGATCCGGCTCGACCCGGTCGATCGCGGGCCGGATGACCTCGTCGCCCCCGTCTCCTGGCGACGCACGCCGAGCAGCGAACGAGCCCAGTTCCTCTACCGACGCCAGACGGCCATCGCCGGCATGACGCTCGCGGTCCTGCTCACCATCGGCGCGGTGACGTTCCCCCGCTCGTGGGGCGACCCCGGTCCGGGTTTGGCGGTCGCCACCGGAGACGGGCAGGTCGACCCGACGGTCGGGCGGACGGTGGCCCAGTTGGTCGAGCCGAACACGCGGGCCGAGGACGCCATCAACCGTGGTGAGGTGGCGTCGCCGACGACCGTCCGCTCCCCGATCGAGCGTCCGCTCGCCACCCGGTCGGCCACCGCCGCACCCGACGCCCCGACCACGAGCCCGCTGCCCGAGCTGCCGGTGCCGACCGTCGATCCATCGGTCGACACGTCGGCAACGGTCGGCTCCAGTTCCTCGTCGACCACCACCTGCCCGGTCCCGGGGGCGGCGGTCGACTGCCAGCCGACCACGACCGTCGCCGTCATCGAGGTGACGACCACCGCGAGCACCGTCGCCGCCGTGCCCAGCACCGAGGCGACCACCACCAGCTCGACAACGACCAGCCGGCCGACCACCACCAGACCGCCGACAACGACCAGGCGGACGACGACCACTCGACCGACGACGACCACCAGACGGACGACGACCACTCGACCGACGACGACCACCAGACGGACGACGACCACTCGGCCGATCACGACCACGACGACGACCGAGTCGACCACCACGACCACCGACCCGACCACCACGACCACCGACCCGACCACCACGACCGAGTCGACCACGACGACGGTCTCGACGACCGCCGGGGGAACGGCGACGACCGGCGGCAACGGGTAGACGTTCGAGCGACGGGGCCGTCGCCACTACGCTCGGCCGAATGCCTGCGGCGCCCGACCTCCCGCTCGCCGACCTGGTCGTCCTCGACCTCACGATCGCCCGGGCGGGACCGACCGCGGTCCGTCAACTGGCCGACTGGGGGGCCGACGTGGTCCGCATCGAACCACCGGGCGCCGGGGCGAGGGCCGGCGGCCACCTCTCCCCCGACTACCTCAACCTGCACCGCAACAAGCGCAGCCTCACACTGGACCTGAAGCAGGACCGTGGGCGCGAGGTGCTCCACCACCTGGTGGCCGAGGCCGACGTGCTGGTGGAGAACATGCGGACCCCGGTCAAGCATCGACTCGGATTCGACTGGGAGACGGTGTCGGCCATCAACCCCCGGCTGGTCATGGGCTCGATCTCGGGGTTCGGCCAGACCGGTCCGTACGCCGAGCGCGGCGGGGTCGACCAGATCGCCCAGGGTCTCGGCGGGATGATGAGCGTCACGGGCCACCCGGGGCAGGGCCCGGTGCGAGCCGGGGTGGCCATCTCCGACGTGACCGCCGGACTGCAGCTGGCGGTCGGCATCCTCGTCGCCCTGCACGAGCGCTCGACCACCGGACGGGGTCGCTGGGTCCACACGTCACTGCTCGAATCGATGCTCGGCATGCTCGACTTCCAGGCCGCCCGCTGGACGGTCGAGGGGGACCTCCCGCCGCAGGCCGGCAACGATCACCCGACGCTGGCCCCGATGGGCATGTACCCGACGAGCGACGGGTACCTCAACGTCGCCGCCTCCTGGGGGCGGCTCTGGGTCGACTTCGCCAAGGTGATCGGTCGACCCGACCTGGTCGACGACGAGCGCTACGCCTCGCCGGACGATCGGCGCCGCAACCGCCACGCGCTCAACGCGGAGATCGAAGCGGCGCTGTCAACGAGGACGACGGCCGACTGGGTCGAGGCGCTGAACGCCGCCGGCGTGCCGGCCGGGCCGGTCAACGACGTGGCCGAGGCGTTCGACGATCCCCAGGTCCGGCACCTCGGCGTTGCGGCGCCCGTCGAGCACCCGACCGCCGGGCCCATCGAGATCGTCCGCAACGCCACGACGATCGACGGGATCTCCGGCGACATCCGCCGTCCGAGCCCCGAACCGGGTGAGCACGCCGAGGAGATCCTGGCCGGGTTCGGGTTCGCGGCCGACGACATCGCCGAGCTGCGGGCCGCCGGCGTCATCTGACGGTGCTCGTCCTCCAGCGCTCGTCTGCCGGCATCATCTGACGGCCGCTCGGCGGCTAGAGCCCGACGGCGCAGCCGTCGGCCCGGGGCTCGGAACCGGCGGCGTAGACCCCGTCCGGCGAGCGGACAATGATCTGGCCACGCCCGAACGCCATCCGACCGGACTCGACGGTGACCTCGTGGCCGCGCGCCCGTAGCCCGTCGACGATCTCGTCCGGCACCTGGGGCTCCAGGCGGACGCGGCCGTCGCGCTCGACCTGCCAACGGGGGGCATCGAGTGCGGCCTGCGGGTTGCGGGCATGGTCGACCATGGCCGAGACGACCTGCAGGTGACCCTGTGGCTGCATCTCGCCACCCATGACACCAAACGGCCCGACCGGCGTACCGTCGGCCCGGGTCAGGAAGCCGGGGATGATCGTGTGGCGAGGCCGGCGGCCGGGCGCCGCCTCGTTCGGGTGGCCCTGGTCGAGTACGAACCCGGCCCCCCGGTTCTGGAGCGAGATGCCGTGTGAGGGGACGACGACGCCGCTGCCGAAGCCCATGTAGTTGGACTGGATGAAGCTGATCATCATCCCGTCGGCGTCGGCTGCGCAGAGGTACACGGTTCCTCCCCGTCGCGGCTCGCCGTTTGGCGCCGGACCCGCCCGGTCGCCGATGAGGGCGGCCCGCTCGGTGAGGTAGGCGGGGTCGAGCAGCCCGTCGACGGGGACGTCGACCCGCTGCTGGTCGCCGACGTAGGTGTCGGAATCGGCGAACGCCAGCTTCATGGCCTCGATCTGGAGGTGCCAGGCACCCGGGTCGATCTGCGGGCGGTCGGCGAGATCGGTCCGCTCCAGCATGCCGAGGGCCAGGAGCGCAGCGATGCCCTGCCCGTTCGGTGGGATCTCCCACACCCGATGGCCCCGGTAGTCGACGCCGATCGGCTCGACCCACTCGGCGTGGTGGGCGGCCAGGTCATCGGCCGTCAGCCGACCACCGGTCTCCGCCGCGTCGTCGGCGATGGCGGCGGCCACCTCACCTTCGTAGAAGTCCCGCAGGCCGTTCTCGGCCAGGCAGGTCAGCCCCCTGGCGTGGCCGGGCGAGCGCCACACCTCACCGGCCCCCGGGGCCCGGCCGTCCGGGGCGAACACGGTGGCCCAGCCCGCGAGCTCGGGGAGGTCTCGGACGGCCCTGGCGAAGAAGTCGGCCGACGCCGCCCACTGCCTGGCCACGACCGACGACAGCGGATGGCCCTCGGTTGCGTAGCGGATCGCCGGGGCCAGGATCCGGTCGATCGGCAGCCGGCCGAAACGACCGTGGAGCTCGTGCCAGCTGTCGACGGCGCCGGGGACGGTGACCGGCGTCCAACCCCGCTCGGGCATCGCCCGGTGACCGGCGGCGCGGAGTTCGTCGGCCGACGAGGCGGCCGGCCAGCGGCCCGAGCCGTTGAGCCCGTGCAGCTCGCCGTCGGCCCAGACCAGGGCGAAGGCGTCGCTGCCGAGGCCGTTCGAGCACGGCTCGACGACGGTGAGGACCGCAGCGGTGGCGATGGCCGCATCGACGGCGGTGCCGCCGTCGGCCAGGACGCCGAGCCCGGCCTGAGCGGCCAGGGGCTGGCTGGTGGCCACGACACCACCGGTGGCCAGCACGGCCGAGCGGCGGGAGGCGAACGGGTAGCGGATCATCGCCTCGTCGTCGAACAGGTGGTTGAACCGGAACGGCTCGGCACCGGGAACGGCTGGCGCCGTCCCGTCGTCGGTGGTGGTCATCAGAAGCTCCCCTCCTGGGCCCGGTCGATCCCCTTGGTCAGGATGAGGTCCTCGTGCAGCTCCATCCAGATGTCGTGGTAGCTGTCGCACATCACCCCGGTGAGACCCTTCGGGTCACCCGATTCGATCCGGGCCCTGGCCGCGCCGAGTCGCTGGCCGTAGCCGACCATCCATGGGACGATGGCACCGATCGCAGCGACGACGGGCTGCGCCCGCTCGTCGAGTTCGCCGAGCCGGGCGACGATGGCGGCGTCGTAGTCGGCGTCGCTGTGGTCGTTCGGGTCGCCGTCGCGGAGCTGCCAGTCGGTGCACAGCTGCTTGAAGGCGTCGTTGATGGCGAGGAACTCGTCGTAGGGGATGGCGTCGAGGTCGAGACCATCGACGGCAGCGGCGAGCTCGGGCCCGTGCCCCTCCCGACCATCGGCGCTCAGCAACCACATCGATCGGGGCTCCATGAAGGTGGCGTGGCCACGCTCGACCAGACCGTCGAGCTCGGGGCGGATCCGGGCGACGCTGACGTCGGCGAGTGCGGCGATCGAGTCGGCCCCGGCCATGCCCTTGATCCGCAGGGCGTGGAGGACTCGGAAGGCCAGGTCGGCGTCGGACACGCTCGACGTCGCCGTGTCGGTCGCACCTCCCGGATCGCCGGTGCCGCTGCCGGTCGGGCTGCCGGCCGCCGCCGGCGAGTCGTCAGGGCGCCGATCCAGCCGGGTCGCCCAGCTCCTGATCGTGGTCACCTCGGGGGCCTCGGTCCCGGCCTCGGCGGCCCGGCCGATGAGCAGGCGACCGGTGTGGCCGTCGACGGTCACCACCGTGCCGGCCTCCAGGTGCCCCGCCGCGGTGTTGACGCCGGTGGCGTCGACCTCGGCCTCGGCCGCCCCGACGACGGCCGGGATCCCCCACTCCCTGGCGACGAGGGCGGCATGACTGACGAGACCGCCGAGCGTGGTGAACAGCCCTCTGGCCACCGCCATGCCGTGCACGTCGGCCGGTGATGTCTCCCGCCTGGCCAGGACCACGTCGATCCCCTGGTCGCTCAGCTCGACGGCCCGGTCGGGATCGAGCACGAGCACCCCACACCCCCGGCCCGGTGATGCGGCCAACCCGGTGGCGGCAACGGTCAACGTCTCGACCTCGGACTCGTCCGCGATCGTCGGGGGGTCGTCGAGGTACCGCCGGCAGCGCTCGACGGCCTCGGCGTGGTCGACGGGGAAGTCGGGATCATCGGCCATGTCGATGGCCGCCCGGAACGCGGCGATCGGGCTCCGCTTGCCCGGCCTGGCCTGGAGGAGCCACAGCCGGCCCTGCTCGACGGTGAACTCGATGTCGACCATGTCCCGGTACCGCTGCTCGAGGAGCTCGGCGATGCGGTCGAGTTCGGACGCGACCTCGGGCCAGCGGTGACCCAGTGCGTCGAGCGACTCGGTCAGGTTGGTCCCGGCCACGACGTCCTCGCCCTGGGCCTGGAGGAGGAAGTCACCCATGAGTCCGGGGGCGCCACTCGCCGGGTCCCGGGTGAACGCCACCCCGGTTCCCGACCGATCGCCGAGGTTGCCGAAGACCATGGTCTGCACGGTGGCGGCCGTGCCGATGTCGTGGTCGATGCCTTCGACGTCGCGGTAGCGGACGGCCCGTGGTGCGTTCCAGCTCTCGAACACCACACGGACGGCCTCGGCGATCTGGGTCATCGGATCGGTCGGTACGTCGAACCCATCGGCCCGCAGCGCACCGGCGAGCTCGTCCGGGGTGGCGGTGCCGGCGGCGATGGCGAGGATCTCGCGGGGCGCTCCGAGCACGATCTCGGCGTAGCCGAGCAGGGCCCGGCGGCGGGTGTCGGCGGCGAAGGCGGGATCGCCGGTGAGCGCAGCGAGGGCCTTTTCGACCGTCGGGTTCATGCCCAGGTTGAGGACCGTGTCCATCATCCCCGGCATTGACACCTTGGCCCCGGATCGGACGCTGACCAGCAGCGGGGCGGTCGGTGAGCCGAGGGCCTTGCCGGTCGTGGCCTCGAGCGCGGTCAGCTCGGCGGCGATGGCCCGGTCGACGTCGTCGTCCCAGCCGGTGGCCAGGAAATCACGGCAGGCCTCGGTCGTCAGCGTGAACCCGGGCGGGACGGGCAGCCCCAGCGCCGTCATCTCCGCCAGGCCGGCGCCCTTGCCGCCGAGGGCGGCGACCGGATCGTCCAGGTCGGACCGATCGGCGTCGAACGCATAGGTCAACCGCGTGCCGTTCACATCGTCTCCCCTGGGTCTCCCGTGACTCGGTGACGGGCCGTCCGTCGACCGCTCCCGTCCGCTTTCCGGGGCCCCAGTATCGGGCACGACGCCGACGGCCGCACAGTTGGACGGCCGACGGCACGGAGGCTGCGCCGGTCAGCCGGCCCGCCTCGCCATCTTGTCAGACAGGATGCTCATCATCCCGCCGAGGCTGAGATAGCCGAGGATCACCTCCGACATCACCAGGATCTCGCCGAAGGCCGACGTCGGGGTCACGTCGCCGAAGCCGAGGGTCGTGAAGGTGACGATGCTGAAGTAGACCGGGGAGAGTGGCCCGTCGTGACGTCCCCACTCGATGTCGACGAGGTTGTAGAGGGCGGCGTAGCTGAAGGCGATCAGCATCGACCAGAGCGTCCACCGCAGCAGCGAGCGCCCGCAGTCCGACGTGGCCCACCAGAGCTGGTACAGGAACTCGTGCTTGCGGGACTGGGTCCTGAACTCGTGGATGTAGTTGATGTCCTGGATGTGGCGGCGGACGTTCCAGGCCCCGGTGAAGTCGGCGTCGGTGATGTCGGCGGCGATCCAGTCGCTGTCCCGATAGTGCAAGACGTGACGGAGCCGGGAGCCGTGGAGATCGGCGTCACGGAACGAGGCGCCGGCGACGTCAGCGCCGGCCAGGTCGGCGCCGCTCATCTGGGAGTCGGAGAAGTCGGCGTCGACGAGCACCGTGTCGACGAGGCTGGCACCGATCAGCTCGGCCGCCCGGAACTCGGTCCTGGACAGGTCGGCGCCGTTGAAGCTGGCGCCGTCGCAGCGGGCCCCGAAGAACACGGCCTCGGCGGCGGTCGCCTCGAGCAGCGCCGCATTGGCCAGGTTGGCGTTGGCCAGGTCGGCCCCCGTCAGGTCGACCCCAAGGAGCTCGGCCCCCGAGAGGTCGAGATCCTGGAGCTGGGCCCCGGTGAGATCGGCCCGGACCAGCCTGGCGCCGCGCAGGTTGCACCCGACGAGCTCGGCATACGACAGGTCCGCTCCACTGAGGTCGAGGCCGGAGAGGTCGACCCCGTCGAGGGCGGCACCAGACAGCCGCAGCGGCTGGTCCGCTGCCGGGAAGCGCTCGCCACCGTCGCGCCTGGCCACCAGGTCGGCCAGCTCCGTCGGGAGCCCGGGGCCAAAGCCGTCGTCGAGCGCGCCGGCATGCTCCAGCCCGCCCCAGTCGGCGATCGGCGACAGTTCCATGGTCGTCCCATCGGCACTCGAACGCCATCGATGACCAGTTGTGGTGATCCGGGGCGGCCGGCGAGATCGGCTCAGTAGGCGTACTGGTCGACCCGACTCTGGGCCTGGGTCAGTCCTTTGCCCCGCACCACCGTGTGGTCGAGCCAGCGGTCGACGGCGTCGGGGATCCAGTCGACGGCGAGGCGGTCGGCGTGGTCGACCAACTCGGTCCGGTCGAGCCAGCGGGCGTTCGGGTAGGGCACCGGGAAGCCCTGCCCGGTCAGGGTGTAGGCGTAGACCCGACTGAGGTGGTCGCCCTCGGTGAAGTCGCCGATGTACGAGACCCACGGGAGCTCGATGGCCAACCGATCCCGGACGGCGGCGGCGAGGGAGGCGATGTAGTTGCCGACGTCCCAGTCCGGGATGGCCCGCTCGACCACGGCCGGACCGCCGGGCAGACCGGCGTTTGCCGACCCGTCTGGCTCGCCGTCGACCACGAGGAACCGCGGATCGTCCCGGCCTCGCATCAGGAGCAGCCTGGTGGTGGCGATCGGGTAGTCGCTGTGCACCGCCAACAGCTCGCGGTTGGCCGGGGCGAGGGCCGCATGGACGTCGTCGTCGAACAGGAAGTAGCCGGTGGCCGGGGGCGCATCGGCCGCGGCGTACTTGTTGAAGGCGCCGATCCGGTGGTGGTCGGAGCGGTTGCCGTCGGCCCGGTGCCAGAGATGCATGTTCATCAGCAGCAGGTCGCCCCGTCGCAGGTCGGGGTCGACGTAGTCCGACTCGGCCGGCCGGACGGGCGGTGCCACGCATTGCGGCCGCTCCGGCCCGTCGCTCACCCGCTCCAGGTGATGGGAGCCAGGGGCGACGAGGAGCCGACCGGCCTCGGCGTCGAAGTCGCAGAACGGCACGATCGTGAACAACCAGTTCATCGACGAGCCGACGGGACGCCACCGCTTGTAGTCGTTGTGGGAGGGGATGCCGGCGCCGCCCGGGGTCCGGTCGTAGAGCACGAAGGCGGTCAGCCGCGGTGGGGCCCCGAGCGCATCGGCCGCCGCCGACGTGATCGTCTGGTGCTGGGCCAGGTCGGCCAGGTCGGGATCCTTGGCCGCATTGAGGGCAAGGGTGTAGCGGCCGGGATCGGGCCAGGTCGGGGCGGCCGGGTCGAGGGTCCCGTCGAGCGGTGGGTTGCGGGCCAGCGCCTCCTCCCACCGGGTGATGTCGGCATCGTCGATGGCACCACGGAGCACCAGGAGACCGTCGCGGCGGTAGTCGGCGAGCTGCGCCTCGGTCAGTGGCGCCGTGGCTTCGGTCGACCGGCTCGTGTGCGGGGTGGCCATCTCCTGGACCGACCGATCAGGCTGCCGGGAACACGTCGTGCAGCCCGTACAGCTCGACCGCGTTACCGCCGAGGATGGCGGCAACGTCGTTGGCCGGCAACGACGCCGTCTGCTCGGCCAGCATGTGCTGGGAGTAGGGCCACGTCGAGTCGCTATGGGGGAAGTCGTTGGCCCACATGAGCTGCTTGGCCTCGATCAACCCGGCCTCGGCCATGCGGAAGGCCGACCAGTCGTCCTGGAACGTGAGCTTGACGTGGTCGGTCATGTACTCGCTCGGCGTGCGCTGCAGGACGGGCCCACCTCCGCCGAGCCAGGTCCGGTGGCGGTTGTAGGCGTGGTCCATGCGGTAGGCGAAGTGCGGGGCCCAGCCGGCGTCGGCCTCGACGCAGACGATCTGGAGGTCGGGTCGCCGGTCGAAGACGCCGCCGAACACGAACGTGCCGATCAGGTCCTGGTTGCCTCGGATGATCGACATGAACGTGTTGAGCTTCGGGCCACGTGGCCGGTAGTCGCGGCCGGTGAGGATGTGGAACGACAGCACGAGGCCGAGCTCGATCGCCGCGGCGTAGAACTCGTCCCAGGCGGGGTCGTCGTAGTCGGGCCCGTCGCCGTAGGCCGGACCGGGGGTACCGGGCAGCATCACGCCGCGAAGACCGGCGGCCGCGATCGCCTCGAGGTCGGCGATGCCCTCGTCCGGGTTGCGGAGGGCCGATTGGCCGAGCCCGAAGAGCCGATTCGGGGCCACGGCGCAGTACTCGGCGATCCACCGGTTGTAGCCGTCGAACAGCGCCTTCTTCAGGTCGAGATCCTGGTGGTTGCAGAGCAGCATCCCGACCGACGGGTAGATGATCTCGCCGTCGAGCCCGTCTCGACGCTGGGCCTCGACCCGGGCCTCGGCGTCCCAGCCGGCCCGGTGCAGACCGTCGAACGGAGTGCCCTTCATCGCCAGGCTGCTCGACTGGCGACCAGCGGCGGAGTGCAGGCCCAGGTGGATCTTGGCCCGCATGCCGGGCACGTGGAACGTGGCCCCGTCCGGGGGCTCGTCCACCAGGTACGGGGCCCGTTCCCGGTAGGCCGGGTCGACGTGGTCGATGTAGGTCCAACCCGGTTCGGTGATGTGGGAGTCGGCCGAGATGATCGGGGTGTCGATCACCCGTGGCGCGCTCTCCACGTGGTCGTCGGTTGCCAGGGCCATGGCGGTTCCCCCTTGGACTCGCCTGACATCGATGGCGGTGCGAGCGGCGGGACGCCGGCTCCTCCCCCGATCTCGACCTTACTTCCGGCCCGGTGGCCGGGAAATTCGGTGCCGGGCCCGTCCCTCGCCCCGTCGCCGGCCGCGACCGCCTTGCGGGCGGCCGGCTCGCGGTGCGACGCTCGATCTCCGATCGATCGGGACCGGACCAGGAGGACGAGGTGGGCAACAGCAGCGACGACAACCGGCCGGCGGGCGAGGCGCCGCTGGACGGGATCCGGGTGGTCGAGCTGTCGATGTACGTCCAGGGTCCGATCGCCGGTCTGACGCTCGCCGCGCTCGGGGCCGACGTCATCAAGATCGAGCGGGTGGACCACGCCGACCAGATGCGCACGTTCCGCAGCGTGTTCGGTGTCGAGTTCGACGACCGTGGCCGGGAGTGGCTCTTCGCCTCCCTCAACCGCAACAAGCGGGCGGTGTCGGTCGACATCGGGTCCGAGGCCGGGAGGCCGGTGTTCCATCGGATGATCGAGCGGGCCGACGCGTTCGTCACCAACATGCGGACCGACGGCCTGGCCAGGCTGGGCGCCGACCCCGACACGCTGCTCGCCGTCAACCCGCAGCTGATCTACTGCCGGGGCGCGGGCTTCGGACTGGAGGGCCCGCTGGCCGACGACCCGTGCCAGGACACCGTCGGCATGGCCTTCGGCGGATTCATGGACACCACATCGCCGGACGGCACCCCGAACTATCCTCCCGGCTCGATGAGCGACATCCTGACCGGGACCAACATGGCCTCGGCGGTGGTGGCCGGCTTGCTGAAGCGGGCCCGAACCGGCGATGGCTGCGTCGTCGGCACCTCACAGACGCAATCGTTGCTGTGGCTGCAGTCGCAGGTCGTCGGCCTTGCCGCCAGCCTCGGCACCCGCATGGAGCGGTTCCGGCCCGAGTCGACGACGAACCCGCTGTTCACGACGTATCCGACGGCCGACGGGTGGATCGCCATCGCCGCTTTGCGTCGCAACCAGTGGCCCGACATCGCCAGGGCGGTCGGGCTGGAGCACCTGCTCGACGATCCCCGCTTCGAAGACCTGTTCACCGTGATCGACCATCGGCACGACTTCCGACCGCTCTTCGCCGCCCACCTGGCCGGCGGGACGACCGCCCACTGGTGGGAGCGACTCCGGCAGGCCGACATCTGGGTCGCACCGGTGCACGCCGTCGATCAACTGGCCGATGACGCCCACATCCGGGCCAATGAGTACCTCGTCGACTTCGACGACGGGTTCACCGGCCCCCCGACCCCGTACGAGGTCGACGGCTGGCGGGGGGCCAGGGGCCGGGCCGGCGACTTCGGAGAGCACACCGACGAGGTGCTCGACGAGCTCGGCTTCGACGGCGACGAGATCCTGTCGCTGAAGGCGGCGGGAGCGGTGTGGTGAGCGGGCGCTCGCCCGGCCTGCGGGTCGGGTTCTCGACGCCGCCGGATTTCTGGGACCTCTCCGCCGAGGTGCGGCGGAGCCGGTTGGCCAGGGCTGCCGACGCCGGCTTCGACCACGTGTTCTGCGCCGACCACGTGAGCTTCCACGGCGGGCACGGCGCCGACGGCCTGATCCACCTCGCCTCGATGGCCGCAACCGAGCCCCGTCTCGCCGTCGAGGTCGGCGTGTTCCTGCTCGCCCTCCGCCACCCGATGGTGGCCGCCCGCCAGATCGCCAGCCTGGCCCAGACCGCACCCGGCCGGGTGACGATCGGCGTCGGCGTCGGTGGCGAGGACCGGCACGAGATCGAGGTCTGCGAGATCGATCCGACGACGAGGGGGAGACGGACCGACGTCGCCATCGACCTGGTCCGCCGGCTGCTCGCCGGCGAGACCGTCGACGGGGACGGCGAGTTCTACCGCTTCTCCGCCGGCAGGATCCGGCCACGCCCCGATCCGCCGGTGCCGATCGTCGTCGGCGGCCGCTCGAACGCCGCCGTGCGCCGGGCCGGTCGACTCGGCGACGGGTGGCTGGGCACCTGGTGCTCACCCCGCCGCTTCGCCGAGGCGGTTGCGCTGGCCGAGCAGGAGGCCGATGCCGCCGGGCGAACCGAGGTGACGTGGCGGCACGGCCTCCAGCTGTGGGTCGGGATCGGCGCCGACCCCGATGACGGGCGCCGCCACGTCGGGCCGGCCATGGAGTCCTTCTACCGGATCCCGTTCGAGGCCTTCGCCCGCTACACGCCAGCCGGCACGCCCGCCCAGGTCGCCGAGCAGCTCCAGCCGTACGTCGAGGCCGGCGCGAGGGTGCTGAACCTCACACCGATCGGCACCGACCCGGACGGTGCCCTCGAGGTTGCGGCCGCCATTCGCCACGAACTGGAGCTGCCCGAGACCTGACGGTCCGGCTCGCCGACGACGCCGACGCCAACTACGGTCCCGCTCGGGGACACGAGACGACCAAGGGGTTGAGCAGATGGAACTGGGAGACGTCATCCGGACGGCGGTCACGTCGCGCTTCTACACCGACCAGCCGGTCACCGACGAGGAGCTGCGCACGGCGTTCGACTACGCACGCTTCGCGCCGCAGGGCGGCAACCGGCAACCGGTCCGGTTCATCGTCGTTCGGGACCAGGCGACCAAGGACCAGCTGGCCGAGTGGTACCGGGTGCCGTGGAAGGGCTACCTGGAACAGGCTCGGGAGGGGGTCATCGGCGTCGGGGTCGAGGCAGAGAAGGCGGCGAAGACGCTGGACAACGCCGACCACTTCGCCGACCACCTCCAGGACATCCCGGTCATCGTCATCGCCTGCGCCCACCTCGAGGGGGTGCACCCGACCGACACCGAGCTCGACCGGCTCTCGGTGGTCGGGGGCGGCTCGATCTACCCGGCCGTGCAGAACTTCCTGCTCGGCTGTCGCGAGGCCGGGCTCGGGGCGGCGCTGACCACGTTGCTGGTCATGTTCGAGCCCCAGGTCAAGGAGCTGCTGAACATCCCGGACGGCGTGGTGACGGCGGCCCACATCCCGGTCGGTCACCGGCCGAAGGACTTCCCGACCAGGCTCGACCGGATCGGACTCGGCGAGGTGGTCTACGACGGCACCTGGGGGCAGTCGCTGTACGCCTAGGCCGAACGGCGGCGGTCGGCGACCAGCCCGAGTCGACCGGTCGCTCAAGGAGGGCCCTGGCCCTCCCGATTCCTGTGAGGTGATGCGGCCGCCGAGCGCGGCCCAGACCATCGAGCAGGAGTAGCCCATCCATGACCAGGTACCTCTACCTCGCCCTCGCCGTCCTGGCCGCCGCCGGGTGCACGGCGGCCGGTGAGCAGGACGCAACGAGAGACGAGACCACGGGCGAGATCGTCGAGAACGAAGACGTCGGCGTGTTCCGGCTGCAGGAGGGCGACTGCCTGGTGATGCCGTCCGCCGGCATCGTCGGCGAGGAGGTCGAGACGATGGAGGCGATCCCGTGCGCCCAGCCCCACGATGGTGAGGTGCTGGCGCTCGTCGAGGTCGCCGGTGGCGACGACGACCCGTTCCCCGGCCAGAGCGCCCTGTCAGACGAGGCCCAGACCCGCTGTCTCGAGGAGTTCGAGGTGGCCACCGGGCGTGACTTCCTGACCGATCCGGACTGGGACATGACGTTCCTGAGCCCGACCGCCGACTCGTGGGCGATCGGCAACGACCGCGAGATCGTCTGCATCGTCACCCCGCTCGACGGTTCGCCGACCACCGACGTCGTCACCAGCTGACGGTCGACCGGTCCGGCGAACCAGACCGGTTCGGCTCGCCGAGCGGGGCCGGGCCGGCGCTAGATTCGATTTCGATGACCGACGCACATGCCATCGGCGAGATCGATTTCGATCGGGCACTTGCGCTCGAACCCGTCGGGGAGGGCCTGCTGGCGGCCTCGATCGCCGAGGGCTGGGACATCCGGGGTGTCCCCCACGGCGGCTACCTGCTGGCGATGCTGGCGGCGGCCGCCGGGACCGCGGTACCGCAGCCACATCCCCTGTCGGTGTCGGCCACGTATCTCGCCGCCCCGACGTTCGATCGAGCCGAGTTGTCGGTACGGGTGATCCGGGTTGGCAGCAGACAATCGACGGTCGAGGTCGGTCTGGCCCAGGACGGCGTTGACAAGGTCAGGGCGTCGGTCACGCTCGGGACGCTGAGCGACGCCCAACCCGTCCACCTGGCCGACGACGCCGATCGCCCGGACGCCGCCGATCCGGCGTCGTACCTGGCGCCGCAGCGACCGAACGGGGAGCGGCTGTCGCTCCACGATCGGGTCGAGGTGCGCCTCGCTCCGGGGACCGGCTTCCAGACCGGTCGACCGACCGGGGTCGCCCTGCTCGACGGGTTCATGCGCTTCGTCAACGGCCGCCCGCCCGATCCGTTGGCGCTGCTGTTGTTCTCCGACGGGTTGCCGCCGTCGATCTTCGAGGCCAAGGGCTTCGAGATCGGCCACGTCCCGACCGTGCAGTTGACGACCCACCTGTTCGCGCTCCCTGCCGACGGCTGGGTCCGGTCTCGGTGCCGGACCCGGGTCCAGGGCGGGAGCTTCCTCGACGAGGACGCCGATCTGTGGGACGAGACGGGGCGGCTCGTGGCCACGGCGCGCCAGCTGGCGCTGGTCCGCTGACCGGGGCCCCCGCCTAGGAGTCGGACGCCGCCCCCGCAGCGGCGACGATGGCGTCGGCCACCGCGCCTGCGCCGAGGTCGTCGACGACGATCGTGTAGTGGTTCACGTCGGCGACGAGGGTGGCGTCGAGGTGGTCCAGGCGCCCGACGACCTCGTCGATCTGGGCGTCGTGGTAGAGACCGGGTGCCTGGTCGAGAATCCCTCGTGGCGCCCACAGGAGGTGGGCGGGCCGGGTGATGCGCTCGATCGACGACGCGCTGTCGGGGTCGACGATGGCAGCACCGCCGTCGACCAGCACCGCCTCCTTGGCCACGCTGGAACGGATCTCACCGGCCTCGGTCGGCGTGGCGTCGTAGCGGACGTAGGCCTCGACGGTCTCGGACCACCGGTTCGGCGGTTGGAAGGCGGGGTGGGCCCGGAAGAAGTCGACGTAGGCCTCCTCGTCCGGCCAGCGCTGGTCGAGCCGATCGAGGGCCGGCCCGATCACCGACTGCACGACCGACTCGACGTCGGCGCCGTCGGGGATGTCAAGCGGGAACGGGACGCCCCCGTCGACCAGCACGAGGCGTGCGACCCGGGTCGGGTGCCGCTCGGCGGCCGCGGCGACGACGAAGCCACCCATCGAGTGTCCGGTGAGCACGACCCGGTCGAGGGTGAGGTGGTCGGCGACGGCGAGCACGTCGTCGGCATGGGTGGCCATGCCGTAGGGGCCGGGCAGCTCGGCGCTGCCCGCTCGGCCTCGATGGTCGACCGCAACCAGACCGACCGTGTTGCCGCTTCGTTCGATGACGAGCTCGGCCACCCGCTGCCACGACCGGTGGTTGGCCGTGATGCCGTGGGAGGCGATGACCGGGGTACCGCTCCCCCACCGTCCGGCGGTCAGGGTCCCCCCGGCCACCGGGATGTCGAGCGTCTGGTAGCTGTCGTCCATGGCTGGCGATCGTAGTCGCCGGCCCTGACGGCACCGGCAGGCGGTAGCCTGCCCCCCGGCTGACGGCATCCGGGCCGTCGTGATGCCGTGAGGAGGTCGCCATGTCCACCCTGTCGATGGGACTGCTGGGAGCGGGACGCATCGGGAAGGTCCACGCCGAGGCGATCGCCGCCACCGCCGCCACCCGGCTCGTCGCCGTGGCCGACGCCTTCCCCGAGCCTGCCAACGAGCTGGCCGTGCAGCACGAGTGCGACGTCCGATCGGTCGAGGACGTGATCACCTCGGATGACGTCGACGCCGTGCTGATCGCCACCCCGACCGACCTCCACGCGGAGCAGATCGAGGCCGCGGCTCGGG
>JBCCVL010000129.1:0-18539 GCA_039195375.1 Actinomycetota bacterium | reverse complement strand
TCGATCAGGGCGTCCATCATCAGGTCCCGCATCCGTCGGCCGAGCCGGTCGTCGAGGTCGCTGAGATCGGCCAACTCGTCCGGGTCGGCGGCGAGGTCGAACAGCTGCTCCTCGCCCTTGGAGTTCCGCGAGTAGCGTGCGTCGTCGGTCACGACCGTCCTGGTCTTGGCCGGCACGAAGCTGCCGATCAGATCCGCCGTCGGGAAGTCGTCCTCGATCAGCACGTGGCGCCGGACCACCGCCGCCGGATCGGCCAGCACCGGCGTCAGGCTCCGCCCCTGGATCCCCTGGAACGGCGTCACCCCGGCCAGGTCGAGGATCGTCGGACACAGGTCGAGCGTCGACGCCAGCGCTGCGGTGCGGCCGGGCATCCGGCCGGGGGCCCTGATCACCAGCGGCACCTGCAAGGTTCCCCGGTAGTGCATGAAGCCCTTCAGGAGCAGACCGTGGTCGCCCATCATGTCACCGTGGTCGGAGGTGAAGACCACGATCGTGTCGTCGCCGGCGCCGACCCGGTCGACGGTGGCCAGGATCCGGCCGACGGCGTCGTCGATCAACTCGATCATGCCGTAGGTGGCGGCAATGGCCTGCCGGACGATCCCGGGGTCGGTGGCCCCGCAGGGGGAGACGAAGTTGCGTTGCTTGAGCGCGCTGAACCGCTGGAAGCGGCGGAGGTGGGCGGGGGCGCCGTCGAGCGGATCGTCGATCGTCGACGGCAGCGCCATGTCGGCCGGATCGTGGCGGTCGAACCAGCGGCCGGGTGGAGTCATCGGGTGATGGGGGTCGGGGAACGAGGCCTTGACCATCCACGGCCGCCCCTTGGCCTCCGCCTGTTCGATGAAGGCCGTCGTCCGCTCGGCCACGAAGTTGGTCGAGTGGAGCTCCTCGTCATAGGGGGGCTGATAGATCTGCCACCACGGACCGTCCCGCCTGGCCGCCGGGGCGTCCGGACCGAGGGGTACGTCGAGGTCCTCGAGCCGCCCGCCCTTGTCCAGCGCCCACCGGAGGTGGTGACCGGAGAACTTGGCCCCGTGGTCGATCGAGAACTCGACGTGGTCGAAGCCGTAGAAGTCGTCGATCTCGGGCAGCTCGCCGTTGTCGGGGTGGTAGCGCTCGGCGTGTTCGAGGGTGTCCCAGCCCTCCGGCCGACCACTCCACCGGACCGGCTCACCCGGTGCCGGGACGGCGGTGTCTGCGCTCATGCCGTGCTGCAGGTGCGACTTGCCGATGAGGGCCGTGCGGTAGCCGGCGGCCCGCAGCATCCGGGGATAGGTGTTGGCCTCCCAGTCGAGCGACCGGTCGTTGAACAGCACGCCATGGGCAGACGGGAGCCGACCGGTGATCATCGTCGACCGGTTCGGCATGCACACCGGGTTCGACACCCACGTGTTCTCGAACACCGTGCCGCCGGCCGCCAGCGCATCGAGATTCGGGGTGGCCACGACCCGGTTGCCCATGAAGCCGACGTGGTCGGCCCGCTGCTGGTCGGTGCACAGGAACAGCACGTTCGGCTGGCGCCCGCCGCCGTCGGACCCGTTGATCGTGGTCATGGAAGCAGTCTGACACCTCGGCCACGATGGCGCCCGCCCGCCACCCGTCGACGCCTCGGGCCCGCCACCGTGACGGGCGGCGGCGGTAGCCTGCACCGGGTGACCACCGAAGAGCCGTCGGCCTCGGTCGACTTCGTCCGGGCCAAGATCATCGCCGACAACGCCTCCGGGCGGTTCGGGGGCCGGGTCCAGACCCGGTTCCCGCCGGAGCCGAACGGCTACCTCCACATCGGTCACGCCAAGTCGATCGGCCTCAACTTCAGCCTGGCCGACGAGTTCGGCGGCACGTGCAACCTCCGGTTCGACGACACCAATCCCGACACCGAGGACCAGGAGTACATCGACGCCATCCAGGCCGACCTGGCCTGGCTCGGCTACGAGCCGGACGGGGTGCTGTACGCCTCGGACTACTTCGAGCAGCTGTACACCTGGGCCGAGGAGCTGATCACGAGAGGCCTGGCCTACGTCGACGATCAGGGCGCCGACACGATCTCCGAGCAGCGTGGCGGCTTCGGCAAGCCCGGGATCGAGAGCCCCTACCGTGACCGCACGCCCGAGGAGAACCTCGGGCTGTTCCGCCAGATGCGGGACGGCGCGTTCGACGACGGGGCCAAGGTGCTCCGGGCCAAGATCGACATGCAGAGCGAGAACATGCAGCTCCGCGACCCGGTGCTGTACCGGATCCGACGGTCGGCCCACCACCGGACCGAGGACAACTGGGTCGTCTACCCGACGTACGACTGGGCCCACGGCCAGTCCGACGCCATCGAGGGCGTGACCCATTCGATCTGCACGCTGGAGTTCGCCGATCACCGGCCGCTGTACGACTGGTTCCTCGACCAGCTCGACCTGCCGAGCGATCAGCCCGAGCAGACCGAGTTCGCCAGGCTCGGCCTGACCCACACGGTGATGTCGAAGCGGAAGCTGGCCCAACTGGTGACCGACGGCCACGTCGACGGCTGGGATGATCCCCGGATGCCGACCCTGCGGGGCCTGCGCCGGCGGGGCTACCCGGCGTCCGCCATCCGGGCCTTCACCGAGCACATCGGCGTGGCCAAGACGAACTCGACGGTCGAGATCGAGCTGCTCGAGTCGTTCGTGCGGACCGAGCTCAACGAGTCGGCGCTCCGGCGGATGGCGGTGCTCCGGCCGATCAGGGTGGTCATCACCAACTGGCCGGCGGGCGAGACCGTCGACGTCGAGGCGGTCAACAACCCCCAGGACGACTCGGCCGGCACCCGCATGGTCACCTTCGGCGGCGAGCTGTGGATCGAGTCGGACGACTTCAAGCTCGAACCACCGCCGAAGTACTACCGGTTGACCCCTGGCCGGGAGGTCCGGCTCCGGGCCGGCTACTACATCACCGCGGTCGATGCCGACACCGACGGCGCCGGCAACGTCACCACCGTGTACTGCACCTACGACCCCGAGAGCGCCGGCGGCACCACGCCGGACGGGCGGAAGGTGAAGTCGACGATCCACTGGGTGTCGGCCGCCAGCGCCGTCGACCGCACCGTGCACCTCTACGACCGGCTGTTCACCGATCCCCACCCGGGAGCCGACGGCGCCGACGTGATGGCCGCGCTGAACCCGGCGTCACGGGAGACGCTGACCGGCGTGAAGGCTGAGCCGGCGCTTGCCGACGTCGTGGCCGGCCAGGTCGTGCAGTTCGAGCGGCTCGGCTACTTCGCCGCCGACCTCGACGATCCGACGGTGTTCCACCGCACGGCCGGCCTGCGGGACGAGTGGGCCAACATCCAGAAGCGGCAGGCCAAGACGTAGCCTCCGCCAGGGGTGCGGGGACTCAGGTCGTGATCACGACCGGGGTTCCGAGTGGGATGACGCCGGCCAACTCGGTGATCACGTCGTTGCGGACCCGGACGCAGCCGTGGCTGACGTCGGTGCCGAGGGCGTCCGGCTCGTCGGTGCCGTGGATGCCGATGACCCCGTCACCGCCGGCGAACGATTGCAACGTCTCGCTGAAGCCGGAGAGCCCGAACGCAAAGGGGCCGTAGAGGCCGTCCGGTACGGGTGGCTGGAGCAGCTCGATGATGTAGAACTCGCCGATCGGGGTCGGGGTTGCTCCGGTGCCGATGGCCACCGTCGTCGACAGCCAGCGCCGGTCGCCCCGCCACACCTCCAGGAGGTGATCGCCGGTGTCGATCTCGATCCGGAACGGGTTGCGGCTCAGCGCCAGCTCGTCGAGGCGGACCCAGCCGGTGGTGCCGTTCGGCCGGACCGGCAGATGGACCTCGACCCACGCGTCGGCCGACAGGCCGGTCACCTCCTCGGCCACCAGCTGGAACACGAGGGGACCGCCGACCTCGGTCGGGTTGTCGAGCTCGGCCACGGGTGCGCTGTCGACCGACGGCTCCTCGCGGGCCACGATCGACGGCCCGAGGACGTGGCCGACGATGACCCCGCCGAGGGCCTGCAGCTCGCCCGGGTCGGCGTCGGGCTCGAACGACCCGTCGAACGTGACCTGGGCGTCGAACGACAGCGCGCCGGGCGGTGGCCGCTCCCGGTCGGGGGCGCAGCCAGCGATTCCGACCACCACGCCGACGGCCAGGACGGCACCGAGCTTCCCGGCCCGAGCGGACCGCGGCCGGCCGGGGGGCCGGCGGGGCCCCGTCGCCGCCACTCAGCCGGCGTAGGCCGGGGCGGCGACGATGGCGCGTGCCGGCGGGGCGAGCGGCAGCTGGGCCGTCGACGAGCCCTGGGACGCCGTGGTCGCGACCGGTGTCGTCGTCGTTGTCGTCGCCGGCGGTGCGGTGGCCACGGTCGAGCTGCCGTCGCCCGTCGATGCGTCTGGGCACGCGGTGTCGTCGGTCGAGCCGGCGGCCGCTGCGCTCGATGCCGTCGAGTCGGTGTCGGATCCGGTCACGCCCGCCCCGTCAGGCGAGGTCGCCCCGTCCGACGAGCTGGTGGCGGCCGCAGCCGATGCGGCGCTGTCGCCGGCGCAGTTCGCCGGCGGGCAGGCCGTGCTGGCGGCATCGGCCGGGGACGGACCGGTGACGGTGGTCCCGGCATCGCCCGTGCCACCGTCGGTGCCGGCTGCGGTCGAGCTGCCGTCGACGCAGCTCGTGACCGAGGTGCTGACCACCGTCGTCGATGGTGCGGTCGTCGTGCTCTCCGCCGTCTGTTGACCGCCGTCGATCGCCGTCGTACTCGTCGGCGGGGCGGTGCTCGTCGTCGTCACCGGCTGGTCGCAGTCGAACGAGAGGGCGAAGCCGAGGCTGGAGATCTCGTCCGGCCCGAAGCGGAGCTGGACGACGATCGTTGGGCCGACGACCAGCTCGTAGGTCTCGGACGTGCCGCCGTTGGCCTCGTCCTCGACACCGACGACGACGGCCTGCGAGGTCCCGGTCGAGATGATCAGATCGTTGCCCGGATGGACCGAGGCCTGGTTCTCGGCGATGACCGATACCCGACAGGTGTTGCCGACCAGCTCGTCCGGCACGTCGGCCTCGGCAACCGTCCGCACCCAACCCTCGGGTCCGGAGATCAACCGGTCGAACTCGATGAGGATGTCGGCACCGGCCGGCGGGGCGAGCAGCACCACGGCGGCGGCTGTGGCGGCCAGCAGCCGCCAAGCTCGTTTCGGAGATGTCATCGACGCGTGTCCCGTGTTCTGGCGGTCCAACTTCGACGCCGCCCGATCCCAGAACCGTTGGAACCGCGTCGCCTCGTACGGTAGCGGGGCCGCCGGCTGGTGTCGTGCCCGGGTCCGGCCGCCCACGGCTATGATCGGCACCGCCCTTCCGGGATCAAGTGCTTCTGGTCGGAGGCCTCGGTGGCGCCCGGTCGGGCCGAAGCGGATGCCCGGATCGGAGCCTGAGCCGCCACGCTCAGCGGCGGTGCCCGGAGGCAGTGCTCACACGGAGTGCTGAGAGGGACCGGAGGTCGGGTTCGAGTGAAGTGTCGCTATTGCTTTCATCCGTTGACGATCGCCTTCGTCGACCTCGACAGCTCGCCGCCGTCGAACGCCTACCGCACATCGCTCGACGGGCCGGAGGCCGAGTATCCGCTCCGGGTCCTCGTGTGTGAGACCTGCTGGCTGGTCCAGACCGAGGACTACGCCGCAGCCGACGAGCTGTTCGAGGAGGACTACGCCTACTTCTCGTCGTTCTCCACCTCGTGGCTCGAGCACTCCAAGCGCTATGTGGAGGCCATGGTCGAGCGGTTCGAGCTCGACGCCGACTCGTGTGTTGTCGAGATCGCCGCCAACGACGGCTATCTCCTCCAGTACGTGGTCGAGGCCGGGATCCCCTGCTACGGCGTCGAGCCGACGGCGAGCACCGCCAAGGCGGCCAGGGACAAGGGCATCGAGATCGTCGAGGAGTTCTTCGGCGTCGAGCTCGGCAAGCGCCTGGCCAGCGACGGGCGGTCCGCCGACCTGACCGCGGCCAACAACGTGCTCGCCCACGTCCCCGACATCAACGACTTCGTCGGTGGCTTCGCTGCCCTCCTCAAGCCGGACGGCGTCTCGACCTTCGAGTTCCCCCACCTCGGGGTCCTGGTCGAGCAGTGCCTCTTCGACACCATCTACCACGAGCACTACTCCTACCTGTCGCTGACGGCCGTCAGCCAGGTCTTCGAGGGCAACGGGCTGTCGGTGTTCGACGTCGAGGAGCTGCCGACCCACGGCGGCAGCCTCCGGGTCTACGCCCAGCGGTCCGACACCGGCACGCGGCCGGTCACCGAGGCCGTCACCAGCCTCCTGGCCCGTGAGGAGGCCGACGGCGTCTCGACGGTCGGCTACTACGAGGGCTTCCAGGCCAGGGTCGACGAGATCCGGGACGGCCTGCTCGCCTTCCTCGACCGGGCCGAGGCCGACGGCAAGACCGTGGCGGCCTACGGGGCGGCGGCCAAGGGCAACACCCTCCTCAACTACAGTCGGGTCACCGCCGACCGGGTCGACTTCGTCGTCGACGCCAACCCCCACAAGCAGGGCCAGTTCCTCCCCGGCAGCCACGTGCCGATCGTCGACCAAGCTGTGCTCTACGACCGCAAGCCGGACTACGTGCTGGTGCTGCCCTGGAACCTGATGGACGAGATCTCGACCCAGCTGGCCGGTGTCGCCGAGTGGGGTGGACGGCTCGTGCGGGCCGTTCCGGCCCTCGAGATCATCGAGCCGGGGGCCACGACAGGCTGATCGGCGACCGGTTCTCGGCCTGGCGAGCCTCCGGTCGGGCGCGATCGTCAAGAATCCCAAGTATCCACCTTTGGGCCCAGTTCGCGCTCTACGTTGTTCTGCGGCTACAGCGGGCGCGACTCCGCTGGTCGCACCTTGTCGAAGTAGACGGTCGAGCGAGTTGGAGGCACACCAGCCGATGGAGGCGACACTCACATTGAGTCAGGCGGGCAGGCAACTGGGGGTCGACGACGACGCCCTCTCCCGGCTGATCCTGATGGGAGCGCTGCCCGAGGCTCGCCGAGCCGGCGACGGGGACGAATCGGACTGGGTCATCCCCGAACGCTCGCTCCCGGTTGTCGCCGCCCGCAACGGCTGGACGATCGACCTCCGGGGAGCCCGGGCGCTGGTGACGTTGGAGCCCTCCTCCGTGGTGCCGGTCGACGGATCGACCGCGACCCCGGACGCCCCGGCCCCGCCCCGGCTGCCGACCCCGAGCCAGCCGTCGTCGCGCCCGGCCCCACGGCCGCAGACGAGTCCGGTCGCCCGACCAGCCGGCGATGATGCGCCGTCGGTCGCCGAGGTCGTCGACCTGGCGCTGCTCGATCGGTTGCTCGGTGCCCAGGAGCAACGCGTCCTGGCCGAGACGCGAGCCCAGGAGACCACGAACGCCCTGAGCGCGCTCAACCACAACCACAACCGGTTGACGAGCGAGCTCGAGATCGAGCGTCACGAGCGCCTGGTCACCGCCGACCGCTACCGCGAGGAGCGTCTGGCCAGGGCCGCGGCCGATGCCAAGGTGACCGAGCTGCGCAACCGGGTGACCCGGGAGATGGCGCTGGCCGAGAACGAGCGCCAGGCGAAGAGCGAGGCGGTCGATCGTTCGACCAGGGCCGAACGCGACGCTGCGAACGCCTTTGCGGCCATGGGCTGGTTGGCCAGGCGCCGCTACCGGCGCCTCACCGCATCCGGCCAGGACTGAGGCGGGCCACCGGAGGCCGACACATCCGAGCGCCCCGGGCGCGGCGCCCGGGTGGCTCCGACATCACGACCGCTGACGGTAGGGGGCCCAGCGCTGGGCCAAACGGGCCATCTCGACCGCCCCGGTCGCGGCCTCCTCGCCGACGTTGTGGCCGCCGGCATCTTCGCTGCGAGCGAGCGCCTGGACCTCGTTCTCGACGGTGACCACGCCGAACAGCACCGGCACCCCGGTGGCGAGCTGCACGTCCTGGACACCGCGGCCGCAGCTGTCCGAGACCAGCTCGTAGTGGGTGGTCTCGCCTCGGATGACAGCCCCGATGCAGACGACTGCATCGACCTGGCCCGAGGTGGCCAGGTACTGGGCGGCGAGTGGGATCTCGAAGCAACCGGGCACCTCGACCTCGACCGTGCGGGTCACCTTCAACCCGGCGAGGCCCCGTTCGACGCCGTCGGCCAACCGTTGCACGATCGCCTGGTTCCACCGGGCCCGGACGACCCCGACCGTCAAACCGGTCCCGGTCAACGCATCGGGGACCTGCGCCCGTTGCTCCTCAGATGCCACCGGGTCGGTCACCCTTCGCTCGACGTCGGACCGACAGTAGTTTGTCGGGCATGGGTTTCCTCCGCAATCGTCTCGGTCGCCGGTTCCCGGTGGCCGGTCTGCTGTCCGATCTGGCCCTCGTCGGAGCGGCCGCCAACCGGTTGGCCCGCCGCGGTCGCAACGGCACCGGCTCGCCGGCGGCTGCGTCACCGGTCGAGTTGGCCCTCGCCGGTGGGG
Organism: Actinomycetota bacterium; assembly: GCA_039195375.1. Taxonomy (GTDB): domain Bacteria; phylum Actinomycetota; class Acidimicrobiia; order Acidimicrobiales; family SZUA-35; genus JAHELU01. Next base: position 10,096 of record JBCCVL010000129.1, on the reverse strand, counting down.
CCGCGATGCGACTGGTGCAACGGTGGCGGCGCCGTCGACAGCGGCGCCGCCTGGCCAGGGCGCTGGCGGCCGAGTAGCTGCACCGAGTCGAGCGGGCCTGCGCTGCCGCCGGCCCGCCCGATGCCGTCCCGCGGCAACCCCTGGCGGAGTGAACGGGCGGTCCGGCATTGGCCTACGGTGGTCGTGTGGCGTCGCCAGTCGACTTCGATCCCGAGCTCCATCGCCGGCTGCTGGCAAATCTCGGCGCCCATCGGGTCGTCGACCACGAACTCGACGGCAGGCGGCACGCCGCCGTCGCCGTGGTCGTCATCGACTCCGACGCCGACGAGCACGGCGACGATCCGACCGAGATGGAACGGCTGCAACTGATCGCCGACATTCCCGGTGTCGATCTCGACGGTCTGACCGGACGGATCGACGGCACGGCCGGTGGCGCCTCCATCATCCTCACCCGCCGGGGCGCCGGCCTGCGCTCCCACACCAACCAGTGGGCACTGCCCGGTGGCCGGGTCGACGACGGGGAGACGCCGCTCGAGGCGGCGCTGCGTGAGGTCGACGAGGAGATCGGGTTGCGGCTCAGCGCCGACGACCTGCTCGGACGCTTGGACGACTACCCAACCCGGTCCGGCTACGTGATCAGCCCGTTCGTGTTCTGGGCCCCGCCGGACGCCGAGCCCGTCGCCAACCCGGACGAGGTGGCATCGGTCCATCGGGTGGCGATCGGCGAGCTGGCCCGGGAACCGAGGTTCGTCGCCATCCCCGAGAGCGACCGGCCGGTGATCCAGGTGCCCGTCGGTGGCGATCTGATCCATGCGCCGACCGGCGCCATCATCCACCAGTTCCGGGCCGTGGCCTACGACGGGCGGGCGACCCGGGTCGACGGCTACGAGCAGCCGGTGTTCGCCTGGCGATGAGCGATCTCGTGTGCCCGTCCGGACGGATGGTCCCCACATGACCCGGCTGCACGAGCTGGCCGAGACCACCGAGCTGGTCCGGGCGACGTCGAGCCGGAAGGAGAAGGGTGAGTTGCTCGCAGCCCTGCTGCGGCGGCTGGCACCGGCCGAGATCGTCCCGACCGTCGGCATGCTGCTGGCCAAGCCCCGGCAGGGGGCGATCGGGGTCGGCTGGGCGACGGTGGCCAAGGTGCCGAGCAGCGGGGTCGTCGACGGCCCGCCGACCGGCGAGGGTGACGCCGATGTGCTCGCCTTCGATGCGCTCATCACCGAGATCGCCACCACGACCGGTCCCGGCTCGGAGGCCGAGCGCCAGGCGCTCCTGGTCGACTTCCTCGGCCGCTGCGAACCGGTCGAGGGTGAGTTCGTCAGGCGAGTGCTGATCGGCGACGCCAGGCAGGGAGCCCTGGCCGGCGTCATGACCGACGCTGCGGCCAAGGCCGCCGGGGTGAAGACGGCGGCCATGCGACGGGCGGTCATGCTTCGCGGTGACCTCGGCGAGGCGGCGGCCATCGCCCTGCTCGACGGGGCCGACGCGCTCGACGCCGTCGACCTGGAGATCGGCCGACCGATCCAGCCGATGCTGGCGTCGACCGCGGCCGACGTCGGCGAGGCCATCGAGGCGGCCGGCGGCGAGGTGTCGGTCGAATGGAAGCTGGACGGGGCCCGGGTCCAGATCCACCTCGACGGCGACGAGGTCGCCGTCTACACCCGCAACCTGAACGACGTGACGGCTCGCCTTCCCCAGGTCGTCGAAGCCGCCAGAGCGCTCGACTGCGACTCCGCCGTCATCGACGGCGAGATCCTCGGACTGTTCGGCGACGGCGAACTCGGCGACGGCGACGGCGATGGCGATGGCGATGGCGCTCGTGCCGGACCGCTCGCCTTCCAGGAGACGATGAGCGCGCTCGGCTCCGACTCGGACGGCACCGCCGCAGCCGGCCTCCGCCCCTACTTCTTCGACCTGATGGCGCTCGACGGTGCGAGCCTGATCGACAGACCGCTCCGTGAGCGTCTGGCCGCCCTCCACCGCCTGGCTCCCGGGCGTTGTGTGCCCCAGCGGTTCACCAGGGACCAGGGCGAGGCCGAGGCCCACCTCCACGACGCCATCGCCCGTGGCCACGAGGGGGTCATGGTCAAGGGAGCCGACAGCACCTACGAGGCCGGCCGGCGGGGCAAGTCCTGGCGCAAGGTCAAGCCGGTCCACACCCTCGATCTGGTGGTGCTGGCCGCCGAGTGGGGACACGGCCGGCGCCAGGGCTGGCTGTCGAACCTGCACCTCGGGGCCAGACACCCCGAGACCGGCGACTTCGTCATGGTCGGCAAGACCTTCAAGGGTCTGACCGACGAGCTGCTCGGCTGGCAGACCGAGCAGTTCCTCGCCCGCCAGGTCGGCGAGGCCGGGCACACCGTTCGGGTACGGCCCGAACTCGTCGTCGAGATCGCCCTCGACGGGGCCCAGGCCTCGACCCGCTACCCCGGCGGTGTTGCGCTCCGCTTCGCCCGGGTCCGGGGCTACCGGCCCGACCGCGACCCGGACTCAGCCGACACGCTCGACGCCGTGCGGGCCCTCCTGCCGCGGGCCTGACCGCCCGTCGCTGGCGGCCACCGACCGCGGCGGCCGGCGCAACGGGCCGTGACGTGGGGTCTGGCTTCCGGGTCTGGCCGTCGGTCGAAGGGCTAGAAGGCCGAGAATCGGCGGCGGCGGTTCTCCTGCCGCAGCCACTCCTCGGCCGCCCGCGACCGCTTGTTCAGCTGCAGGATCGTTGCCTCGGCGATCTTGGTCACCCCGGCCCGGCGATTCAGCTCGCCGTTGACCGCCTTGTGGGGCATGCCCGTCAGGTCGACGAGCTGCCTGGCCAGATCGGCGTTGACCCGACGAAGCCGATCCCGCTCGTTGCGGTCGCCGGGGGCCGGACCGATGCCATTGCCGGCTGCGGCCAACCCGGGCAGTGGCACCGACGTCAGGTCGATCAACAGCTCCGGATCTGCGCCGACGCCGCCGACCCCACCATCGCTCTCGTGGCGGTCGGGCTCGTCCGGCTCGTCGAGGAAGATGTCGGCCTCGACCTCCGACGCCGTGGCCGAGTGGACGGCGAAGAGCGACATCTGGTCGGCCCCGTCGGCGACCTCCCGCTCGTCCGGACCATCCCTGGTCTCCTTGCGGAGGCTGTGGCGGCGGGCGTCGGCGATCGTGTGACCGAAGTGGCGGAGCCGGTTGTCGTCGGGGAGGAACATGTACGCCCGCTGGGCCCCGATGCCGCTGACGTGGCGGACGATACGGCCGACCGCCTGGCGGAAGAACAGCTCGGTGGTTGTCGTCGTGGCATACACCCCGACCCGGAGTCGGGGGATGTCGACCCCCTCGGAGATCATCCGGACGGCGACGATCCAGGGATCGGTCCCCGCCGCGAAGTCGGAGATCTTCCCGGACGCATCCGCATCCTCGCTCGTTGCGATCGCAGCCCTGACCCGGAACCGGCGGCGCAGCAGGTCGACGATGCTGCGGGCGTGGTCCTGGTCGATGGCGATGACGAGCCCACCGGCGTCGGGGTGGCGCTCGCGAATGCGGGTCAGCTGCTGGTTGGCCTCGCCGAGCACGGTCGGCAGCCACTCCCCCTCCAGGCTGAGCGCAGCCCGAAGCCGCTGGTTGGCCTGGGTCCGAGCCAGTGGATCGTCGAAGCTGGCGGCGAGCTGGGCGCCGTCCGGGGCCGTCCACTCCATGTGGCCACCGAACCGGGGGAAGTAGACCGGGCGGACGACCCGACCGTCGGCCAGCGCCTCGCCGTATCCGTACTCGATGTCGGGCACCGCCTCGTCGAGGTGGTAGCGGACGAACGGAATCGACTGGGTGTCGCTGCGGAACGGCGTGCCCGACAGGGCCAGGCGACGACCGGCGGCATCGAAGGCGACCTTCACCCCCTCACCCCACGACCGCTCCTCGCCGGCGTGGTGGATCTCGTCGAGGATCACGAACCCGCCCTGGGAGAGAGCGAAGAACGGCTCCGGTGAGCTGCCGACCTGCTGGTAGGTGGTGACGAGCCCATGGCAGTCGGCCGGCAGGAGATCGCCGGGGTTCCAGTCGGTGACCAGACCGAGACCGAAGCGGGCCGCGGCATCGGCCCACTGCTCCTTCAGGTGTCGGGTCGGTGCGACGACGACGAGCCGGCCCGGCAGGTTCGGCATCGTGAGCCTGGCCGCGGTGATCGCAAACGTGGTCTTGCCCGCCCCCGGGGTGGCCACGGCGAGGAAGTCGCGATGGTCGCCGTCGGGGCTACCGGCTTGGAAGGCGTCCAGTGCCCGGCGCTGCCAGGGCCGGAGGCGGAGGGTCGAGGCGGCCATCGATCCGACAGTCTGCCCGTCGCGCCGCCGCCCCCCAACGCCAAGGACGGCCCGATGGGCCGATCGGCTCCGTGTCGTTCGCCACGGCTACGATCGGTGCGTGACCACCGCCAGCGGATCGAGCGAATCCCGGTTCCGGCGCCTCCGTCGCCGGCTACGCGAGGCCGGGCAGGGCTGGGCTTCGCGCCGGGCCGGCCGGCGCCACGTCCCGAACGACATCCGCCGTCAGGCCCGCGACGTCGCCGGCGTGACCGGTTGGATGTACTCGAAGGGCTGGGACGAGCTGTCGAAGGTCTCGCCCGGCTACCTGCGCTCGTTCGAGAGTCCGCGGGTGCCGCCGAGCCTCCACGTATCGGCCCGCGACCGGCAGCGGTCCGGCCAGGCGATCCCCCTTCCCGAGCGCTGCATCGAGGACTTCCGTACCCCACCGGAGGACCTGCCCCGGGACTGGTCGACGGCCGAGCTCCCCGAGTCGTCCCGGCGAGGGACACGAGCCTGACCGGGAGCCGCCTCGTGGCGGCGCCAACTCCGCAGCGCTAAGTTCCGGTCGCCCATCGCCGACTCGCATGGTGTGAACCGGTTGTGGAGGGCGCTCGGACGAGCCGATGGACCAACGGTGGCGACCGAGACCCCGACGCCTCCTCCTGTCGACCGGGAACCGGCCGGCCCGACCACGACCGAGCTGGAGGCGCTGGCGGCGATCGAGGCGTACCGGCTCGATCGTGCGGTGCTCGACGTGTTGCCGGACTACATCTGCAGCTTCGACACCGATGGCGTCCTGGAGATGTGCAACCAGGCCTACGCCGCACAGAACGGCTCGACACCGGAACGGTTGATCGGCACCAGCTTCCTCGACCTGATCGACGAGGACAGCCGGCCGCTGGTGGCGAAACACCTCCGTCAGCTCAGCCAACGAACCCCCGGCGACCCGGTGACCGTCAACGAACACCCCGTCGTCGGCCGGGACGGCCGGCAGCACTGGCAACGTTGGACCGACCGCGTGATCTTCGACGCCGCGGGCCGGATCGAGGCGATCTGCTCGATCGGCCGCGACATCACCGACGAGCACGAGCTGTCGACCCAGGTCGGCACGCAGGCCGAGGCGCTCGTCTCGTGGGCCGGCGAGCTGCGGACACTGACCGACGTCAGCGACGACGTCAGCCTGACCCACAACATGGCGAAGGCGGTCACGCTCACCGAACACCTCAGCGATCGCATGTCCCAGATCACGAGCCTGTCGGACAACATCGGGCAGGTGGCCGACCAGACCAACCTGCTGGCGCTCAACGCCACCATCGAGGCGGCCAGAGCCGGTGAGCACGGGAAGGGATTCAGCGTGGTCGCCGGCGAGGTCAAGTCGCTCGCCACCCTCACCAAGCAGTCGGTTGACTCCATCGACAGTCTGGCCAGAGAGCTGACGGCGGCGGTCGGCGAGCTGTCGGCCATCATGGGCACGGTGTCCGGTGCCACCGACGAGGTCGGTACCGTCGCCGACGCCCTCCGGGACGTGGCGTCGACGCTGGCCGACCTGTCGGTCGGCTCCCCCGTCGACCCGATCGGACGCGCCGGCTGACAGCGACCGCCGGACGCGGACAGCCGGACGCGATCGGGGCGGGCCCTGACGGACCCGCCCCGATGTGCATGATCTGACGATGACCGGCCGATCAGGTCGGCGAGGTCATCTCCCGGTCATCAGGCCGCAGCCCTGGCCTCGGCCAGCCAGCCGTCGACCAACGCACGGTTCTCCTCGATCCACCGGGCGGCGAGGTCGGCGACGGCAGCACCGTCGGCCATCTCGACGTTCAGCAGCGAGACCTCGAGCACGTCCATCTCGAACAGCTCGAGCAGCTTGGCCGCCGAGGGGTTGGCGTCGAGCCACTCGGTGTTGGCCGTCGCCTGGATGTCGGCGGCGATCCAGCCGAGCTGGCAGGTGCCGTCGGAACCGGGGCAGGACTCGGCGCCGATCGTGGCGGTACCGGGGCGCTGATCGTGCTCCTCACCGCCGTCGACACCGGACGGGTTCGAGTCGTCGATCACCTCGTTGACCTCGAGCCACAGCACGTTGTCACCCGGACGGAGCTGGGTGATGTAGGCGCTGGGGGTCCAGGTGTAGATGATCGCCGGCTCGCCGGCATCGGCCTTGGTCACGGCCTCGGCGACCATGGCGTCGTAGCCGGCGATCGTCTGGTCGATGTTCTCCCAGCCGGAGAAGGCGATCTGGTTGGTGATGATGTCGTCACACGTCCAGCTCTCCTGGCAGCCGTAGATGTTGGCGACGCCATTGCCGGGGGCGGGATCCTGGGCGTCGTAGGCGGCGATGGCCTCCGGGTTGGAGTTGAAGTCGTCGAGCGACGTGATGCCGTACTCCTCGGCGAAGGACTTCGTGATCAGGTAGCCCTGGAGACCACCGGCAAGCATCATCTCGCCGGTGACGGTGAGGGCGTCACCGACCTTCGAGCCGTCCGGCAGGTCGGCCTCGAGCCAGCTGCGGTGGCCGGGATACCAACTGTTGATCCAGAAGTCCATGTCGCCCTGGGCCATGGCCAGGTAGGCGTTGGCCGGGCCGAGCTCCAGGTCGGCTGGATCCGTGACGTCGTAGCCGAGCTCCTCCATCAGGTTGTGGATCACGTAGGCATTGGGATCCTCGGTGGTCCAGTCGGCCTTGCCCATCGTCACGGCGACACCGTCTCCTGGTGTGGCGTTGGCGTCACCGGCCGCTTCATCCGAGGAGCTCTCACCGGCCTCCGTGTCGTCGCTGTCGCTCCCGCACGCGGCTGCAATGAGCCCGAGCGCGATAAGCAGCGCCAGCCAGGCGTTGCGCTTCTTCATTGGTATCACTCTCCCTTGGGGGTGTTTATGCGCAAATCGGCATGGAGTCACCCGACCATGCCGCAACAAGCAATTATACCGGGTCGGGAACCGCCACCGAAGTCGGGGCGATCGTCTCAGCCGGTTCCGGCGCCATTGCCGGGAGATCGCGGTACACCTTTGTCCGCTCGAAACCGGCCACGATCGACGAGCCGGCAACGTACAACATCACGCCGGCGACGCCGCCGATCATGGCACCGACGCCGCTGAAGTAGTTGGGATCGCCGGCCCGGGCAAGCGACCCGACCCAGCCGATCGAGAGCATCGTCACGCCGACGCCGATGCCCATGGCAAGTGTGCCACCGAGCCATTGCCGCCGGTCGTCGAGGCCGGCGGCCCCGGCACAGACCGCAGCACCGGCGAGGCCGAGGGCGGCCAGCACCAGGCTCCAGAGGCCGAGCTGCGGGCCGTCGCTCGACATGCCGTCGATCACGATGCTGTCGGCGGCCTGGGCCCTGGCCCGGATGATCTGGATCTCGGAGGCGGCGACCGCCGGCTCGATCTCGCCGGCGTCGGCCTGCGCCCGGAGGTCGTCGATCTCGGCCTGGAGCTCGGGCGTGATGATCGTGTCGCCCCGCTCGTCGAGGATCCACGACGAGAACATCGAGATCAGGGCAAGCACGACGCCGATACCGGCGATGACGATCGGACCGGTGACGACCTTGGGCTTGAGCGGGCGACGGGGGCTGTAGGGCGCCCGGAGGACCCACAGGAGGGCGCCGACGGTGGCGACGAGCCCACCGATGATCGCCACGTAGACACCGATGCCGTCGCTGTAGCCGGTGGCGGCAGGGCTGGCCGGCACCAGGAGATAACCCAGTGCGGCGATGAGCCCGCCGAGACCGCCGAACAGCGCACCGTCCGGCGCGAGCCAACGGCCGCCACCCTGCCAACCGGACCACACGGTGGCGCCGGCGGCGATGACCAACAGCCCGAGCAGGGCGACCATGTAGGCGAACCAGGAGCCGCCCTCGGCGGCGAGGCCGTTGAACGACTGACCGGCGAGGTCGGCGTCGTTGCGCCGCGAGTAGCCGGTCAGCAGGCCGGCGTCGTTTGCCCAGGTCAGGAAGACCGAAACGACCATCAGCACGCCGCCGGCGATGGCGACCGTGATCGCCGTCCGTTCGTTGCTGGACAACTCGGCGACACGACCCTCACCGAAGGATGGCTGCTCCTCCTCGACTCGCTCGACCTCGGGGTTGAAGTCGGGGTTGTCGAGCAGGACCTCGGGGTTGGAGCGGGCCCGCCACGCCGTGGTGATCCGGCCGAGCAGGTTCGAACCGCCGCCGTCAGTCTGGGAGATGCGGTCGAGGATGACCGCCAGGATGAAGAAGGCGAGTCCGCTTGCCCCGGCCAGGGCGACGTCCTGCTGGCCGAGCGCCCGGAACAGCAGCGCACCGAGTCCGCCGGCACCGAGGATGGCGGCGATGCCGAGCATCGAGAAGGCCAGCAGGAGGGTCTGGTTGACCCCGGTCATGATCGCCGGGCGGGCCAGCGGCAACTGCACGTCGACCAGCACCCGCCGCTCGGGGGCACCGTACGCCCTCGCCGCCTCGACCACGTCCTCGGGGACCTGGCGGACACCGAGGTTGGTGAGCCGGATCAGCGGGGGCAGGGCGAAGACCATCGTCGCCATGGTGGCCGCCACCGGTCCGACGCCCCAGAAGTAGACGAAGGGCAGCAGATACACGAAGGCGTGGATGACCTGCATGGCGTCGAGGGTCGGTCTGACCACCTGCCAGACCGAGTCGACCCGACCGGCCAGGATGCCAACCGGTATGCCGATGATCACACACACGATCACCGCGACGAGGATGAGTCCGATGGTACGGACGGTCTCCTCCCAGTACTGGTCGCCGAGCAGACCGCAGACGGTCAAACCGATGGCGGTGGCGGTGGCGACGGTCAGGTTCCGGACCAGCCAGGCGATCAGGAACATCGCCCCGACGACGACCATCCACGGGAGGGGAACGAGGAAGCCCTCGACGAGGTTGCGGAGGAGGAACTCGAACGGCCAGGCGATGGCGTCGAGCAACCACTCGAGGTTCAGCGTCGTCCAATTGACCGCCTCCTCGACCCAGCTCCCGAAGGGGATCTCGAAGGAGTCGAGGACCTCGTTGTCGGCGATTCCGGGGTTGTCCTGGGCCAGCAGATGGGTTGGCATCACATGAACACCTCTCGCTCGAAATCGTCTATGAGTGACTCGACCCGACCCATCTCTTCCATGATGTGGCGGGGGTCGAGGTTGCCGACGAGGCGCCCGTCGTCGTCGACGACGGCGATCGGGATTCCGCGGCCGGCGGCGGCATACACCTCATTGAGCGTGTCGGTCTGCTTGCACACGGCGAAGTCGGTCCGCAGGCCGTCCTCGAGTCGGTTGCTGCCCATGCCGCTCGCCCGGATGGCGTCGCCGGTGGTCAGCACCGCCGATGGGGCGCCGGCGGCGTCGAGGAGGAAGGCGCCGGCCCGGTCGCCGACGTGCTGCAACCCCTCGGAGAGGGTCGCTGTCTTGGCAACGGGATCGGGGGCGACCATGATCTCGTGGACCTGGATGACCCGCCCCTGGTCGACATCCTGCACGAACTCGGCCACGTAGCCGGTCGCCGGCTTGGTCAGGATCTCCTCGGGCGTCCCGATCTGGACGACCGCACCGTCTTTCATGATGCACACCCGGTCACCGATTCGGAGGGCCTCGTTGAGGTCGTGGGTGATGAAGAGGATCGTCTTCTTCAGGTCGTTCTGGATCGCCATCATCTCGTCCTGCATCTGACGGCGAATCAGCGGATCGAGAGCGCTGAACGCCTCGTCCATCAATAGGATGTCGGGGTCGCGGGCCCGGGCCCGGGCCCGCCCCCCCCCCGGCTGGATGCCGCCGGCCCAAACGTCCGGCTAGGAGTTGGCGAAGCACTCGGCGCCGGCGGGGCCCAGGGCCC
>JBCCVL010000128.1:0-18773 GCA_039195375.1 Actinomycetota bacterium | reverse complement strand
GGACGGCTCGTGCTGACCATGGGCGGTGAGGTCACCACCTACGGGCCGGGTGAGTGGTACCACGTCCCGGCCGGTGTCGAGCATGCGGCCGACTTCGAGGTCGACAGCGCCGAGATCGAGTTCTGGTTCGAGGTCGGCGACACCCCGACCACGGCGTGAACGAGCCGAGCCGCCGGTCGTCGGCGACGCCGGCCGGCCGAGACGTTCACCCCGGAGCGGGCCCAACCGCTCCTCCCCCCGACGAGGCGGCCACCACCCACACTGCGGCCGACCTGATCGCGGACGGTCGGGTGATCGGGTTCTTCTTCAACGGCGGCTACGCCCTGCTCGGCGACGTCGACCGGGTGGCGGCCGCCGACGCGATCTTCGAGCTGAAGCGCCGACCCCGGGCCAAGACCCTGTCGCTGGTCACCGACCCCCGGTTCTGGGGTGGGTTCGTCGACCTCGACCATCCGGCCATGACCCGCCACCCGCTCGATCGGGCCGCCGCCCTCCACGACCGGCTGCACGCGGTCGGCATCGTGTACCCGGCCGACCGGGCGAAGGCCCCCGCCCATCTGGTCGAGGACGGCACGATCCTCAACGTGTGGAGCCGCTACGGGCCGCTGATCGCCCTACAGGAGGCGTGTCGGGATCGGGGCCTGCGGGCGCTGCTCGGCGCGTCGGCCAACATCAGCGGCGCCCCGACGGCGACCACGATCGACGAGATGCGGGCCGCGTTCGGCAACGATCTGCCGCTGATCGTCGCCGAGGACCCGGCCGTGCCGCCGAACCGCCGCCAGTCGGTGTCGCTTGTCGATCTGTGCGGGCCGGCACCGACCCTGCTGCGGGAGGGCAACACCACCGAGGACGAGGTGCGGACCGCACTGGCCGAGGTCGGGCTCGGCCGACTGGTCGTCTCCCCCTCCGTCGTCCGGCTCTGAACCGCCCGGGTGGGCTCAGGGCCCGACCAGCAGGTCGTGCAGATGGTCGAGCAGGTCGAAGGCGGCATCGCGGGCGACCGGTGGCGCACCGAAGCTGAAGAAGAAGGCCCCCCGTTGACCGGCCGCCGGGGTGGCGTCGGCCAGGGGTGTGCCGTCGGCGACGGCGAACACGACGGGGTCGGTCCCGTCCATTCCGCCGGGGGCGTTGGCCACGACCTGGGCGCCGGCGATGGCGTCGCCCCAGGCCAGCGGTCGAGCCGCGGTGAGAACGCTGAGATAACCCGTCTGGCCGAAGGTCGGATCGACGACCACGACGTTGGTCGTCGACGCCTGCTCGCCGCTGGCCGTGGCGATCCCGAGGTCGTCGAACAGGTAACCCTCGGTCGACAGGATCGGGGCGGTCACGTCGTTGAGATCGGTGCCGACCTTGGCCGGCACCACCGACGACGAGACGAGCACGAAGTCGGCGTCATCGAGCGCGGCGATGGAAGCCGCATCGAGGTCGTCGTCGTCGAGCACCGTGACGGCGTACCCGAGGTCGAGCAGCCAATCGCGGAGCGGTCGGTCGGCCCGGACGAGCGACTCCTTCCCGGCGATCAGGACCGCCGCCGGGGTCTCGTCGATCTCGACGGCCCCGACCTCACACGCCATGCCCTGTGGGCGGGCGACGCCCCGCTGGTCGACGCCGGTGCACAGGGGGCCGCTGACGACGCCGACCAAGGGACTGGCGGCCTGGGGCAACCGGGTCGGGGTCGGGCCGCCGTTGTCGGCCAGCGGATCGAGCATCGGATCACCGGCTGGGGCGACGTCGCCGGTTCCGCCACCGAAACCACACGTCAGGTCGTCAGCCTGGTTGAACCCGAGGCTCGTGACGGTGCCGGTGGCCACGCAGTTGCCACCGCCGCCGGCCGGTCCGGCGACCACCGAGGCGGTGGCGGTGAGCTGTTCCGAGCCGACGTCGAGGTTGGCGCCGCTCGCCGCCGAGTTGTCGACGAGGGTGACGAACGACAGCTCCAGCTCGGCGGAGACCATGCGGATCCCGCCGCCGGGCGACCCGGCTCCGGCCTCGTTGTCGGTGATCGTCGAGTTCTCGATCGTGACGGTTGGAACGGGGCCGTCCTCGGCCCGGAACTCGACGCCGCCGGCGTTGGGGCCGAACGCTCCCGTGCCGCCGGTGTTGTCGGCGATGGTCGTCCCGGCGATCGCCATGGTCGGGCCGACCACGTTGGTCTCCATGGAGACCCCGGTGCCCTCGTTGAGCTGCACGATCGAGTCGGTGACCTCCAGGTCGGTGCAGAACGAGCAGCGGAGGCCGCCGGTGAGGTTGGCCACGATCCGGCTGTCCTGGACGACCAGGGCCTGGCCGGAGTCGGCGTTGCCGGTGTTGCGGAGGCCGAACCCGCCGTTGCCACCGGCGACGACGTCGTTTGCGTTGATGGCAGCGTCGATGCCGGCGACGCCGTGCTGGCCGTTGTCGATCAGCGACGTGTCGCTCACGTCGAGGGTTCCGAAGGAGATGGCGATCCCGTGCTCCGCGCTGTCGGCGAACAGCGAACCGGTCACGACCGCATCGCTGACCCTGGCCCGGACGCCCGATGGCTGGTTGACCAGGAACGTCGAGTCGACGATCGTCAACCGGTTGCCGGGGCTGACCATGTCGTCGCCGGTGCCGACGACCACCGCCGCCTCCTGGCTACCGAGATCGCTGACCGAGTCGGTCACCGTCACGCCGGTCAGGGTGGCGCCGCCGAGCGAGAACACGTTGGTGCCCGCATCCGGCGGGTCGTCACCACCACGGACGGTCAGGTCGTCGAGGAAGAGGCGGGAGCCGGCGTCATGGTTGTCGATCACCCGGTCGAACTCGCAGGTGTTGACGATCTCGGCGCCGTTGCCTTCGATGGTCAGATCGTTTGCCTCGGTGTGGTCCAGGTCGCCGTCGGCGTTGAGGTCGTCGTCGTCCGGCGGGCGGAAGAAGCCGCTCATCCCGATCTCGACCGGCATCTTCACCACGCAGTCGTCGAGCTCGTAGGTCAGCCCGGCACCGAGCTGGATCACCGTGTCATCACCGTCGCCGTTGGCTGCGTCGAACGCCTCCCGCAGCGAGGTCTGGCCGTCGGCCGCCACCGTGTCGGCGGTGGTGGTCACGACCACGACCGTGGCCGCAGACGAGGGGCTGCCGATCCCGACGGCGATGCCAGCGACGACGGCAAGGGCGACCAGGACCCGACGCGGGATGGTCTTCGACACGAACGACATGGGTGCTCCCTCCAAGCAGAGTCCCGCGTGAGCATAGTTGGACCGGCGCAACCGTCGAGCCGACCACGAACCGGAAACCGAGGTTGGCATCGGACCCCGCTGCTACGTTCGACACTCGATGGGAAGGCGCGGAAGGGCCGGCTACTACGCGTGGCTCGAGTTCAACAGTCCGATGACCGACGAGACGGCGGACCGGCTGGTCGCCTCGCTGGCGGCTGACGCACCGACCCGGATCCTCGACATCGGCTGCGGGTGGGGTGAGCTGCTGCTCCGGCTGCTCGACGCCTGCCCCCGGGCAACCGCCCATGGAATCGACCACGACGACGCACTGATCGAGCGGGCGTCGAGCAACGCGACCGCTCGCCGGCTCCGGGACCGGGTGACGTTCTCGTCGCAGCTCGCCGACGCCAAGCCGGCCGATCTCGTGCTGGTCGTCGGGGCTGAACACGCCATCGGCACCTTCGACGAGGCGCTGACCGAGCTCGCCACGCTGGTCGAACCGGGCGGGAGGCTGTTGCTCGGTACGGGCTTCTGGGAGGGGGCGCCGAGCAACGCACAGGTCGAGATGTTCGGTCCGCTCCCCCGGCTCGACGAGCTGGTCGCCGGCACGGCGGCGGCCGGGTGGCGACCGCTCGACCTCCAGGTCGCCACGGCGGCAGACTGGGACCGCTTCGAGTTCGGCTACCTCCGCGACTGGGAGCAGGCGGTCATGGCCGGCACCGACGTCGAAGCGGCCGACGAGGCCCGCTCGGCGGCCGACGCCCACCGGGGTGAGTACTTCGCCCGTCGTGGTGTGCTCGGCTTCGCCTACCTGACCCTTGGCCGCCCGATCGAACGGGTCGGCTAACCGTCAGCCCCGGAACCAGCGGTCCTCCCGCTCGAACCGGCCGGCGTTCCAGGCGAGGGCCGCGTTGAGTCCCTCCTCGGCCCGCAGTTTTTCGAAGTACGCGATCTCCTCGGACGAGCGGGGGCTGGTCAGGGCGATGGCCTCGAGCTCCATCGAGCGGTCGATGACCTGCCGGACGCCCATCAGCTCGTACGCCATGTTGATCAGCTTCTTGTTGTACTCGACCGTCGGCGGCGGCAGCTTGGCGATGGTCTCGGCCTGGCGTCGGACCGCCTCGTCGAGCTCGTCGACCGCAACGACCTCGTTGACGAGATCGAGACGCTTGGCCTCGGCGGCATCGATGAGGTTCCCGGTGTAGAGCAGCTCGCGGGCCTTGGTCATGCCGACGACCCACGGCCAGACGGCGGGGATGTAGGGACCGCCGGTCCGGATCTCGGGGGCCCCGAACCTCGCGTCGTCGGAGCAGATCCTGAGGTCGCAGAAGGTCGCCGTCGCCAGCCCACCGGCGATGCAGTAGCCCTGGATCTGGGCGATGATCGGCTTGGGATTGTTCCAGAAGACGTCCCACCAGCTTGATGCGCTGAACCCCTTGCCCTTGAGGAACCCGGCCCGCATCTCGACCGCCTCGCGCCGCCCCTCGGCGCTCGAGATGTCGAACCCGGCGCTGAACGCTCGGCCGGCGGCCTTCAGCACGATGACCCGGATGTCGTCGTCGGCCCAGCCGGCATCCTGGAGCGCCTCCCTGACCTCGAGCTGCAGGTCCTCCGAGAGGGCGTTGAGCTTCTCGGGTCGGTTGAGGGTGACGAAGGCGATCGGGCCCTCCTTCTCGTACAGGATCGTGTCGTAGGCCATCGTCTCGTCAGCTCCGTTCTCGTCCTGGCGCCGACGCTACGTGAGGCCTGAACCGGTGGCCAGGCCGCACGGACGGAGTCGCCCGTATCGGCGCCGAGGCGCAGGTTCGACTCAGCCGAACGTCGAGTGGATGAACCAGTCGTATGGCCGACGCCTGACCGTGGTCTGCCACCAGCGCTCGGCGGCCTGCAGCCGCTTGAGCAGGGGCCAGATCCTGGCGTCCTCCTCGTAGAACGCCCGCCCCTCCTCGGCGGTGACCGGCTCGCCGGGGCCGAGCCCGCGATTGAGCGCCTCGACCGTCGGCTCGACCCACTCGTCGAGGCCCTCGCGATACAGGTTGGCCACGACGTCGAGCCCGACGCGGCGGGGATCGTTCCAGCGTTCGACCAGCTTCGTCAGCTCCCGTACGGCCAGCCCGCGGGTCGGAGCCGGGATCATCCTGGCGAAGGGCCGCATGTCGAAACGGAGCCCGCCGTCGCCATCCCACAGGAACGGGGTGCCGACGTCGACGAGCGTCAGCGTGGAACCGTCCCAGGCGAAGTTGGGGAATTGCGCATCGATACTGAGCGTCGGAGTGACCACGCCGAGCGCCTCGACGACGGCGACGACGAGCGGGTGCTCGGGATCGGGTTCGGCGCCGGCCAGGATGCGGTGGCCGAGCGAGGCCCCGTCGAGCTTCGGCTGGACCAGGTAGGCGACGACACGGTCGCCTCGGGGGAGTGCGAGGACGGTCGTCTCGGCCACGGCGAGACCGCTCGCCCCGAGCCGGTCGACGTACTCGTGCACGAGGTCCCGGTAGGCGGCGAACTGCTCCCGGGTGAACGGCGGGGTCCGCTTGCAGACGACCTGTGGATCGTCGATCGGCCAACCGAGCGCCACGGACACCTCGCCGTAGCCGAGCACGTTGAGCGACGAGTCGTCGCGAGCGGCGAGCGCGTCGACGACGGCCGCCTCGAGATGGACCAGGTCCGCCTCACCGATCGTCGATCCATCCATGGCGTTCTCCTTCGGTCGACTTGGCGCTCATTACAACAGTTGTTACGATTCTGGGCAAGCCAAAGCCGCTCGTCGAGGAGGTCCCGTCCGTGGCCGATGCGCTGCACGCAACCGAACCGCCGACGGATCGCTTCGAGGCTCGCCGGGCCGAGATCGTCGCCGCCGCACTCCGGGTGATCGAACGCGACGGCCTGGCGGCCACGACCGTGCGGGCCATCGCCAGGGAGATGGGGTGCACGACCGGCGTGCTCTCGCATCATTTCCGGACCAAGGACGACCTCACGGCGCTGGCGGGCAACGAGGTGACGAGGGCCATCGCCAGCCGGATCACCGCAGCGGAGCTCACCGGCAGCCCCGAGCGCCAGCTCCGCAACGTTGCGCTCGCGTTCCTGCCGGACGACGCCGCGAGCAACCGGGCCTGGGTGGTCTGGCTCCACTTCCTGACCGCCGCCCTCAAGCAGCCCGAGCAGCTGGGTCGCCACGGGCGGGCGACCGAGGCGGTCCGCCGGCACCTGCGCGAGTTGCTCGAGGCGTTCCGGGACCAGGGACTGGTCGGTCCCGACCTCGACCCGGAGTTCGAGGCCGCCTACCTCTTCGCCCTGCTCGACGGCCTCGGCGTCGACGCCCTCATCTCCCCGACCGTCTACGGCCCGCACTCGTTCGCCACCTTCGTCACCACCCACCTGACGAGGCTGCTCGACGCCAACCAACCGACCGCCGGAGCGACCGATGACCACTGACAATCCCTACGGCCGCGGCTGCGCCTGGGTCACGGGCGAGTACGTCCCGATCCGCGACGCCAGCATCTCGCTGCTCGATGCCGGCTTCAGCCGCTCCGACGTCACCTACGACGTCGTCGCCGTCTGGAACGGCACGTTCTTCCGCCTCGGCGACCACCTCGACCGCTTCGAGCGGAGCATGGCCCGCCTGCACCTCGATCTCGAGATCGACCGCCGTGCGATCGAGGAGATCCTGCACGAGTGCGTGCGGCGGTCCGGGCTGCGTGAGGCCTACGTCGACATGATCGCCACCCGGGGCTGGCCGGCCAGGGGCGGGCGTGACCCGTGGACGTTCCGGAACCAGTTCTACGCCTACGCGATCCCCTACCTGTGGATCGTCGAGCCGGAGCAGCAGCAGGTCGGCTCCCACCTCGTGATCGCCAGGGAGACGGTGCGGATCCCCGAGGCCTCGGTCGATCCGACCGTCAAGAACTTCCACTGGGGTGACCTGACCCGCGGTGCATTCGAGGCGAACGAGCGGGGTGGCACCGTCGCCGCGCTCCCCGACCTCGACGGCAACCTCACCGAGGGACCCGGGTTCAACGTGTTCCTCGTGATCGACGGTCGGCTCCACACCCCGGACGCCGGCGTGCTGCAGGGCATCACCCGCCGGACCGTCCTGGAGCTGGCCGAGGAGCACGGGATCGGGACCGAGGTCGCCCCCGTTCCGGTCGCCGCCGCAGCCGACGCCACCGAGGCCTTCCTCACCAGCACCGCCGGCGGGGTCATGCCGGTGACGACGATCGACGGCCGCCGCCTCGGCGACGGCACGCCCGGCCCGATCACCACGACGCTCCGCCGTGCCTACTGGGACGCCCACGACGACCCCCGCTTCACGACCCCGATCGAGTACTGATCGACGTCGAGGCGAACGGTCAGACCCGTTCGGCCTTGATGAGCTGCCACCGTCCGACCAGCACCTGCCAGCGGGTGGCGATGTCGACGGGGTTGGCGTCGTCGCCGACGTCGTAGCGGATCACGAACTCCCGCCACTCGAGGTCGGCCCGCTCCGACACGATCTCCCAGCCGGACGGGTCGGCCGGGAGTTCGCCGCCGGACGCCTCGAACACCACCCTGGCGTTGCCGTAGAAGTCGGCCAGCGCCTGCTCCCGGTCGCCGTCGACGAGGTTCTGGGCGTGGCGACCGGCGACCTCCTGGGGGGTCGGCATGGCATCGGGCAGGTGCAGGTGACCGCAGCCGGTGATCTCGCTGGCCAGCCGCTGCAGCTCGCCGAGGTGGGCGTCGTAGATGCCGCGTGGGTTCGTCCCGTGCTCGAGGCACAGGTGGGCGGCCACGCCGACGGCGGCCCCGTGCTGTCCGCCGTTGCCCATGAACTTCACGCTGCTGCCGGCGACGTGGGTCACGCTGATGTGCTTGCCCGCCATCATCAGGTTGTCGATCGACGCCGAGTAGAGGCAGCGGAACGGGATCGAGTACGGCTGGTGGTCCCGGCTGTCCCACACCCAGTCCTTGAGCCGGAAGTCGTAGTCACCCTCGCCCTCCTGGTGCGGGTAGTGGAGGCAGAAGGCGCCGTCGTTGCGGACAACGGCGTCGTGGAACTCGGTGTGGTTGCGGATGTCGTTCTCGGTGAGCACGTGCTCACCCCGGTAGCGGACGAACTCGCCCTGGGCGGCCACGTGGGCGATCCAGTCGAACTCCAGCGTGGCGTAGTGCTCCGGGTCGAGGCGCTTGACGTTGGAGAACGTGCCGTAGAGGGCCCGGAGGAGATGGTCCCGAATGTGCTCGCCGTCGAGCTGGAGGTCGAGCCACTGCCCGTACTCCCAGAAGTGGGTGGCGGGGAAGCCCATCATCGGGTTCTCACCTGGGGCGGCGTCGGAGAAGTCGAACACCGGGTCGACGTCGGGGTCGAGACCGGGGCGGGGGCCCGGTCCGTTGTCGACGCCGGGCTGGACGAGCTGGCCGCTCAGGTTGGCGTAGTCCTTCGATACGGCGGTCGCCCACGGTACGTGGGGGAACTCGACCGGCTCGTCGGCCAGGCGGGTCCGGAAGAACAGGGTGTTGCCGTGGTGCATCCCGTCACGCTCGGCCGGGGCCCGTGGCTCGTCGTACTCGTCGGACGACTCCTGACCGGCGAGCAGCTCGGCCCCGGCCAGCTGACCGAGGATGGCGGCGCCGGTGCAGTCGATGAACACCGGGGCCCGGAACCGGGTCTCCTCGCCGGTCCGGGTGGCCCGGACATCGATCGAGGTGATCGTGCGATCCTCGGTGCTCAGGTCGTAGACCCGCCGCTCGAGGAACAGCGACACGTTCGGCTCGGCCTCGAAGATCGACCGGGCGGCGATGTCACCGTCGGGCGTGCGATCGGCGATCTCCTGGATGAGCTGACCGGACTCGCCTCGGGGGCTGAGCCCGATCTCCTTGCTGGCGTTGCCGCCGAGCACCGGCCGGTCCTGGATCAGGGCGACCTTGGCCCCGAGCCGGGCCGCGGTCAGCGTGGCGGCGCAGCCGGCGATGCCGCCGCCGACAACGACGACGTCGTACTCCCCGCCGTCGACCGGCTCGGCCGGGAGCCCGCGCAACCGGCGCCGCCAGGCGAGGGCGTCCTCGCCTGCGCCGTCGACCGGGACCGAGCCGTCGGCGCTGAGGTAGATGGCGTCACACCGACCATCGAAACCGGTGAGGTCGTGGAGCCGCAGCTCGACGTCGCCGGCCGCCAGTTCGACCGACCCGACCTCCTCCCAGCGCCAGTCCTCGCCGTTGGCGCCGAGCTCGCCGCCGAGTCGGGACCCGCCGACCGAGAGCTGGAAGCGGCCGGGCGAGTGCGACGGCACCCAGTCCTTTGCGCGGACCCAGACGGCGTACGTCCCTGGGTGCTCGACGGCGACGGTGGTGGTGGCGTCGGCCACCGGTCGGCCGAGGCCATGGGCCAGCAGGTAGGGGCTGCCCATCTGGATCTCGAACTGCGAGTCGAGCACCCACCCGCCGTAGTCGGTGAACTCCTCGGCCTCGATCAGGAGCCGGCCGGCCCCGATCCCCTCCGTTCTGGTGTCCATCAGCTGCTCCGTCGACCCGGTCGGCGACCGCCGACCACCTGACCCCAACAAGGAAACATACATGAATGTACGCTTTTTGGGTCCCGCTCGGCAAGCTCAGCCGGACCCGGCGCTACGACCCCGGCTCGGTCGTCTGGCCGACGACGTCGATGACGGCATCAGCGACAGCCCGGGCGTGGCGCCGGTCGAGCAGTATCGACAGGTGGGTCGCGCCGGGAACCGTCACCTGCGTCGCATCGGCCGACAACCTCAGCAGATCAGCCTGGTTCTCCCGGTGCATGGCGCCGAGGCGACGGCTGGTCCCGGCGAGGCTGGCGCCGGCGGTGACGATGCGGACCGGGACCTCACCGACGTGCGTCGGGACCGAGTGACCGTGACCGAAGAGGGAGTCGAAGTGGGCGGCCTCGGCCCGCATCGTTGCGAAGCCAGCGGGCCGACCCGCGAGCGACAGGTAGTGCTCCCACTGCGCCGGCGTGAGGCTCTCGCGCCCATCCGCTGCCGTGCGGGCGGCCATGGCCCGTCCCAGGCGTGGCCACCGGGCCAGTACCGCCTTGACCCCGTTGACCAGCCGGGTGGCCCCGACCACCCAGCTCGGCAGGCCGGCCCGGGTCATCTGCAGCTCGTGGGAGGCATCGACCAGCACGAGCCCGGCGACGTCGTCGAGCCGGCGGCCGGCGAAGTGCCGCACCAACAGGCCCCCGAGCGAGTGGCCAACCAGGACAACAGGCGGGCGGATCTCCAGGGCGGTGAGCAGCGCGGCCAGCTCGTCCCCGATCGCCTCGGGCGACCGGGGCGACGGTCCGGGCTCGCTACGCCCGAGACCGGCACGGTCGTAGCTGACCGTCACCGTGTGCGCCGCCACCAGCGGTTGGATGTGACACCACTGCGCGCCGAACCCACCGGCGCCGGCCTCGAACACCACGGCCGGGCCACCGATCCGGTTGCCCAGCACCGTGGCCTGGAGCGAGACCCGGTCGAGATCGACCCTGGCCGAGGCGGAGAATGGCGTCGTGCCTGCCATGTGGTTTGTATTCGGCATGCCTAACAGATAGACAAGCATGGTCACACTCGGTCCGCACGCCCGTGCCCGTCCGAGGATGAACGAGGAAAGGAAACGACCGATGTACAAGCTCATGCGCTCGCTGGCGCTGCTCCTGGCGGTGGCACTCGCCGCCGCCGCCTGCGGCAGCGACGACTCGTCGGACGACGCCTCGGCGTCGGCCTCGGCGGCCAGCTCAGCGTCCGCGTCCGCCTCTGCGTCTGCGTCTGCGTCGGCCACGGCCGACGAGGCCAGCGACGACGAGGCGAGCGACGACGAGGCGATGGAGGAGGACGCCTCCGCGTCCGCCTCGGCGATGGCCGAGGACGCCTTCCCGGTGACGATCGCCCACGCCTACGGCGAGACGGTGATCGAGGCGAAGCCCGAGCGCATCGCCACGGTCGCCTGGGCCAACCACGAGGTCCCGCTCGCCCTCGGCGTCGTACCGGTGGTCATGGAGTTCCAGACCTGGGGCGACGACGACGGCAACGGCGTCCTGCCATGGGTCGAGGAGCGGCTGGCCGAGCTCGGCGCCGACACCCCGGAGCTGTACGACCCGACCGACGGCATCGACTTCGAGACGATCGCCGACGCCGCGCCCGACATCATCCTGGCGTCGTACTCCGGGCTCACCCAGGAGGACTACGACACGCTGACCCAGATCGCTCCGGTCGTCGCCTACCCGGAATTCGCCTGGGGAACCCCCTGGGACGAGATGATCACGATGAATGCAACGGCCATCGGCCTGCAAGCCGAGGGTGAGGAGCTCGTCGCCAGCCTCAACGACGAGATCGCCTCGACGTTCGCCGAGTTCCCCGAGCTCGCCGATCAGACCATCCTGTTCAGCTTCGTGAGCGAAGCCGACACCAGCGAGATCGGGTTCTACAGCTCGGTCGACACCCGCCCGAAGTTCCTCGAGCGGCTCGGCTTCGGCGTGCCGGCGTACGTCGCCGAGACATCGGCGGCCAGCGACGAGTTCTTCGGCAGTGTCAGTGCCGAGCAGGCGGACCTGCTGGCCGACGTCGACATCGTCATCACCTATGGCGGCGCCGAGACCGCCGATGCGCTGGCGGCCGACCCACTGCTGTCGACGCTGGAGCCGTTCGCCAACGGCAACGTCGTCGTCCTCGAGGGTGCCGGCGATCCGTTCGCCGCCGCCGCCAACCCGTCGCCGCTGTCGATCAGCTGGGGGTTGCGCGACTACCTGGCGGCGATCGCCGCCGTCGCTCCGGGCGGCTGATCGCCGTCCGGCACGGCTCGATCGTCACGTGACCGACACCTCGGTCATCTCGAGAGACGACCCGCCGGTCGACGCGCCCTCCCAGGCGCCTCGACCGGCGGTCGTCGCCACGTTCTGGTTCGTGGCCATGGGGGCGGCGCTCGTCGCCGCGATCGCGGCATCGGTCGCGTTCGGCAGCCGTGTCGTCGGGCTCGGCGAGGTGATCGCCGCACTGACCGGCGAGCCGGAGGGCATCGCCCAGATCGCGGTGCGCGAGCGGCTGCCCCGCACGGTCCTGGCCGTGATCGTCGGTGGCACGCTCGCTGCCGCCGGTGCGGTGTTCCAGGGGGTGACGAGGAATCCGCTGGCCGATCCCGGCCTGCTCGGCATCTCGTCCGGTGCCTCACTGGCGGTTGTCATCGGGCTGACCTTCTTCGGACTGCAGTCCCCGATCACCACGATCTGGGTGGCCATCGCCGGCGCCGCCGGCGCTGCCGTGTTCGTGTGGTTGATCGGCTCGATGGGGCGTGGCGGGGCGACGCCACTCAAGCTCGCGCTGGCCGGTGCGGCGACCTGGGCGGCCCTCAGCTCGCTCATCAGCGCCATCCTGCTCCCCCGCATCGACATCATGGACCGCTTCCGGTTCTGGCAGATCGGCGGCGTCGGCCGGGCCGAGTGGGATCGGATCGTCATCGTGATCCCGTTCTTCGTCGTCGGGCTGCTCCTCTGTCTGGCCACGTCGAGGGGGTTGAATGCGCTGGCTCTCGGCGACGACACGGCCGCCGGTCTCGGCGAGCACGTGACCAGGACCCGGCTGCTGGCCGCCCTCGGGGCGGTGGTGCTCAGCGGTGCGGCCACGGCGTCGGCCGGGCCGATCGCCTTCGTCGGTCTCGTCGTCCCCCATCTCAGCCGGCTCGTCATCGGGGTCGACCATCGCAAGCTCCTCCCCTTCGCCGTGCTCGCCGGTGCCACGCTGCTGGTGGCCTCCGACGTCGTGGGGCGGGTCATCGCCCGGCCGACCGAGGTCGACGTCGGGATCGTGACGGCGTTCATCGGGGCCCCGATCTTCATCTGGGTCATCCGCAGGCAGAAGGTGCGGGAGCTGTGACGATCGCCGTCCCCGGGGTCACGACCCGGCCAGCCGCGGCAACGCCGACGCTCGAGTCGGTCACCACCGGCCGTCGAACCCGCCGACGGCGCCTCTACGTCGTCTGTGGTGTGCTGTCCGTGCTGAACCTCGGCCTGGTGGCGGTGATGCTGATGTTCGGCAACACGTTCTATCCGCCTGCCGACGTGCTCGCCGTCATCCTCGGCCAGGAGGTGCAGGGCGCGTCCTTCACCGTCGGCGAGCTCCGCCTGCCGCGGGCGGTCACGGCCGTCGTCGTCGGCGCCTGCTTCGGCATGGCCGGGGTCAGCTTCCAGATCCTGCTCAGGAACTCGTTGGCCGCCCCCGACATCGTCGGCATCAGCGACGGTGCCGGGGCGGCCGCCGTCTTCGCCATCCTGATCCTGGATCTCTCCCCCAACCTGGTCGCCGTCTTCGCAGTCGCCGGCGGGCTCGGCACGGCGGCCGTGATCTACGTCCTCGCCTACAAGGACGGCATGGTCGGGACCCGACTGATCCTCATGGGCATCGCCATCTCGGCGATGCTGCAGGCCTTGATCTCCTACCTGATCGTCCGGGCGGCCCAGTGGGATCTCCAGATCGCCATGCGCTGGCTGACCGGGAGCCTCAACTCGTCCCGTTGGGAGGCCACCGTCCCGGTCCTGCTCGCCTGTGCCGTGCTGATGCCCGCCCTGCTTGGCCAGTCCCGCAAGCTCGAGTTGATGCGCCACGGTGAGGACGCGGCCAGCGCCCTCGGGGTCAACGTCGAGCGGACCCGGCTCCTCGTCATCATCATCGCCGTCGCGTTGATCGCCTTCGCCACGTCGGCGTCCGGGCCGATCGCCTTCGTCGCCTTCCTGGCCGGCCCGATCGCCGCCCAACTGGTCGGCGGCAGCCAACCGCTGATGATCCCGTCTGCCCTCGTCGGGATGACCCTCGTCCTGGCCTCCGACCTCGTGGGCCAGTACCTGTTCGAGACCCGGTTCCCCGTCGGTGTCATCACCGGCGTGATGGGCGCGCCCTACCTCGTCTACCTGCTCGTCCGCCTGCATCGAGCCGGGAGTGCGTTGTGAGTGACGGGGTCGACGTGACCGATGCGACCGACGTCGACGGCGAGCGGACGCGGCTGTCGGCCGAAGGGGTGACCCTCGGCTACGGCGAGCGGATCGTCGTCGACGGCCTCGACCTCGACGTCCCGACCGGGAAGATCACCGCCATCGTCGGCGCCAACGCCTGCGGGAAGTCGACCCTGCTCCGGGCCCTGTCGCGACTGCTCGCCCCCCATACCGGCCGCGTCGTCCTCGACGGCGATGACCTCCATCGCCTCCCGACCAAGGCGGTTGCCCGCAAGCTCGGTCTCCTCCCCCAGTCGCCGATCGCGCCCGAGGGCATCGTCGTGTCCGACCTGGTCAGCCGGGGCCGGCACCCGCACCAGAACTGGATGGGGCGGTGGACGGCCGAGGACGACGAGGCGATCGCCGAGGCGCTCGACATGACCAACACCGGTGAGCTCGCCAACCGGGCCGTGGACGAGCTGTCCGGCGGCCAACGCCAGCGGGTGTGGATCGCCATGTCCCTCGCCCAGCGGACCGATCTCCTCCTGCTCGACGAACCGACGACGTTCCTCGACGTCAGCCACCAGATCGACGTGCTCGACCTGCTGACCGACCTCAACCGCAGACGGGGCACGACCGTCGTCATGGTCCTGCACGAGCTCAACATGGCCGCCCGCTACGCCGACTTCGTCGTCGCCATGGCGGACGGCAACATCCACGCCGCCGGCGAGCCAAACCACGTGGTGACCGAGGAGCTGGTGGCCTCGGTGTTCGGCATCGAGAGCCGCATCGTCGCCGATCCGATCTCCGGGTCGCCGATGGTCGTGCCGATCGGCCGCCATCACGTGATCGAGGGAGACGCCACGGCGAGCGACCTCGGGAACGGGTCGCCCCGGGCGTCCAGCCGGGGCTGATCGGCGGGCAGAGGACCACAGGAGTTGCACGATGGCCGCTGAACCGACCGCCTTCGACCCCGAGACGACCGAACAGCTCAACGCCGCCCTCGACGCCATCAACGACACCTTCGCCGACGCGTTCGCCTTCGTGGCCAGGGCCGAAGGGGCCGACGACGGCATCGAGACCGCCGTCCTCACCCGGGTCCACCCGACCGGCGTCGACGCCGAGGTCACGTCAGGCGACGGGACGCAAACGGTTCGCCTCGACTTCGAGGAGCCAGTCGCCGGTCTCGACGATCTCGGCCGGGCGATGCTCGGCCTCATCACCCGGGCCCGTGAGCTCCGGCCGAGCGAGCCACTCACCTCGTTCGAGCAGCGGCTCGACCAGGCCGACCGCCAGGTGACCAGCCACGTCGGGGTCGTGGCCGTGAACGACCTGTCGCCCGACCTCCTGGCGCTGACCATCGGGCCGATGGAGCACTGGACCGACCTCGGGGGCGACCAGGCGGTGAGCCTGCTGATCGAGCTGCCCGGCCGACCGATCCCCGAGAGGGTCCGGCTGGCCGAGTTGCGGGAGCTCGGCGACGACGTGCGCCCGAAGATGGCGACCTACTCGATCCGGCGCCACGATCCCGATGGCCGCACCGTCGAGGTCTGGGTCGCCCGTCACAGTGACGACCAGTCGACGATCGCCGGCTGGGCGGGGGCCGCCGAGGTCGGCTCCGCAGTCACGATCTGGGGCCCAAGACGGGCCACGATCCCACCGGCCGACGTCAGCCGCTTCGTCGGCGTCTGCGACGAGACGGGCGTCGCCGCCACCGTGGCGATGGCCGAGGAGCTCCCCGCCGGCGTGCCGGTCGACCTCGTGGTCGAGGTCCGCGACGATCGATCGCAGTTCGCACTGACCGATCGCCCCGGCGTCGTCGTCCACTGGCGGCACCGGGGAGACGCACCGCCAGGCACCGGCACCAACCTGGTCGATGCTACCCGGTCCCTCGTTCCCGCTGCGGTTGACGGCCTGTTCGTCTTCGGCGCAGCCGAGGCCCGGTGCATCAGTGGGGTCCGCCGCTACCTGCGGCGCGAACTCGATGTCGCGGCCGACCGGGTCTCGCTGACCGGCTACTGGCGGGACCGGGCAGCCGACTGACACGTCGGGTGCGGCGACCCGTCGACCCGGAACTCCTCGACGACCCGGCCATCCTCCATCACGACGCCGCGCTCGCACAGCAGCGGGATCGGCGACAGGTCGTGGGTCACGAACACCAGCGCCATGCCACGCTCGGCGCAGAGCCGGGCGATCAACTCGATCACCGAGCGGCGCAGGTTGGCGTCGAGGCTCGACACCGGCTCGTCGCAGAGCAGCACCTCGGGCTCGACCGACAGGGCCCTGGCGATGGCGGCCCGCTGACGCTGACCGCCGGAGAGCTGATCGGGACGACGCCGGCCGAGGCCGGGATCGAGACCGACGGCATCGAGCAGCTCGTCGACCCGGTCGGACACGGACACGTCGACCGGACACCGGTCGGGGAAGGATCGGATCGGCGCAGCGACGATGTCGGCCACCGAGTGCCGTGGGTCGAAGGCTGCGAGCGGGCTCTGGAACACCATCTGGACCCGCCACCGCTGTGCCCGCAGGGCCCGGCGGTCGAGAGCGCTCACCTCCCGGCCGTTCCAGGACACCGTGCCGGCGTCGGGCCGTTCGACCGCAGCCAGGAGCCGGAGCAGCGTGGTCTTGCCCGAGCCGCTGCGACCGACGACCGCGATCCGCTCCCCGGACCCGACCGTCAGGTCGACCCCGTCGATGGCGGCGATGCGCCGGCCCCGTTTGCCCTCGAACCGCTTGGCGACGCGCCGCACCTCGACGACCGGGACGACCTCGTCGGCCGAAGCATCGCCGTCGGTACCGTCGACCCGATCGACCGCGTCAGCGGTCTCGGCGACGGGGTCGGGGACCCGCAGCTCGTCGAGGGTGAGGGCGGGCATGCGGGAGTCGAGGAGGGCTCGGGTCTCCTCGTTGGACGGTTCCGAGAAGATCCGGGCGCACGGTCCGTGCTCGACGATCCGGCCATCGTGCATGACGGCGATCTCGTCGGCCCACCGCTCGACGAGCGCCAGGTCGTGGGTCACGAAGACGACCGTCATCGACCGCGACCGGGCCAACGAACCGAGGCGGTCCAGGACCTCGGTCTCGGTCTCCTGGTCGAGCGCGGTCGTGACCTCGTCGGCGAAGAGCAGCCCGGGTGACGTGACGATCGCCAGGGCCAGTCCGGCCCGCTGGACCTGACCACCAGAGAGCTCGAAGGCGTAGGCCGAGCCGTGACTCGGATCGAGTCCGACCGCCTCGAGCGCCTCGGGGATCGCCTTCGCCGGGTCGACGCCGGCGACCCGACACGACTCGCGCAGGTGCCACTCGACGGTTCGTGTCGGGTTGAAGGCGGCGGCGGACTCCTGGAATGCCATCGCCACCAGCCCGGGAGGTCGCTCGGTCAGCAGGTCGGTACCGGCGACCTCGATCTGGCCACGGACACGAGCCGCGCGGGGCAGTGCCCCGGCGACGGCCCGGGCGACCATGGTCTTGCCGCTGCCGCTCGCACCGACCAGCGCCAGCCGGCGACCGCCATCGGCGTCGACGGTCACCCCTCGAACGGCCTCGACCGTCGACCGGCGGAGCCGGAGGTCGACCTGCAGGTCTCGGATGGTGAGCGTCGACGGGGTCACGCCACGTCCACCCGCCGCCCCTGGGACGCCAACATGCCGGCGCAGGCGATCGTCACGGCGATGGCGACCGCGGGCGCAGCCAGCGACCACCAGTTGCCGATCAGGATCTCGCGCTGGGCGTCGACCAGGATGTTGCCCCAGCTCGGTGTCTCGACCGGGATGCCGAGCCCGAGCCAGCTCAGGGTCGTCTCGGCGATGATCGCCTCGGCGCACACGGCCGAGGCGACGGCGAGGACCGGCGGGGCGGCGTTCGGCAGGAGGTGCCCGAACAGCACCCTCGACCGGCTGGCCCCGCCGACGACGGCGGCCTCGACGAACAGCCGACTCCGCAACGAGAGCACCTGGGCCCGGACCACGCGGGCCACCGGCATCCAGGTGAACGAAGCGAGCACCAACACCGTGCTCCACACCCCGGGTGGGAGCACGGCCCGCAGCGCCAGCACGAGCACGAGGAACGGCACCGTCGTGAGGGTGTCGAGGAGGCGCACCACCAGCCAGTCGAGCCACGACGGGCCGGCCGCGGCGGCCAGGCCGACGAGCGAGCCGACCACCAATGCCGAGATCGACACGGCGAGGCCGACCAGCAGCGACGCCCGGCCGCCGATCACGACCCGGGCCAGCAGATCCCGACCCAGCGAGTCGGTCCCGAGGAGATGGCCGTCGGTGCCCGGCGCAGCGTTCGGTGGGCCCGCCGCGGTGCGGAGCGGATCGGCGTCGATCAGCCACGGCCCCACGACGGCGCCGATCACGAGCAGAGCGAGGCCCCCAAGCGCCACCGCAGCCGACGGTCGGAGTCCGGTCGGCCACCGGGCCCGCAACCTCACGGCCCGCTCCGAGCGAGGCGGACCCGGGGATCGATGACGCCGAGCAGGACGTCGGCCACCAGGTTGCCGACGACGACCACCAGGCCCGAGATCACCGTCACGGCCAGGATCAGGGTCACGTCCTGGTCCTGGGCCGCCTCGACCGCCATGCGGCCGAGCCCCGGCCAGCCGAAAACGACCTCGACGGCGTAGGCGCCGCCGACCAGGTAGGCCATCGATGCGCCGACCTGGGCGATCAGCGGGATGATCG
>JBCCVL010000127.1:0-18891 GCA_039195375.1 Actinomycetota bacterium | reverse complement strand
CGACCACGCCGATGTAGGCCGGCGTCGCCTTGAGCGCGGCCTCCAGCACGTCCTCGTCGCCGTGGCCCTGGGTGGCCACGACCACGATCGAGTGCTCGCTCAACAGTCCCTCGCCGAACTCGGGCCCATCGACCAGCTCGAGGTTCCAGTCGAGCTGGGTGGCCAGGAGCGACAGTGTTGCGGCCATCGGGGAGCTGCCGACGATGACGAGATGGGGCACCGCCATGACCGGCTCCAGGTAGATCTGCAGGGCACCGTCGCTCTGGCACGACATCGGCACCGCGGCCGAGCCCTGGGGCAGGTCGCCGAACCGGTCGGCGGCGCCGAGGGCGAGCAGGCGGGGGACGCCGGCGTCGAGGGTGGCGATGGCCTCGCGGATGAAGACCGGCTCGGCGCAGGCACCGCCGATCCAGCCGTGGATCTCGCCTGATGCGGTGTAGATCGCCCGCGACCCGTGCTGGCCGGACGACGGTCCCTCCCGCCACACGACGGTGGCCAGCACGAACGGCTCGCCCCGCCTGGCGAGGTCGACGGCGCGCTCGAGCACGCCCCAACCCTCGACCGCCCGCGGTCCGTCAGGCGAGCCGATCGTCACGGGGTCTCCACGATGCTCATGAGCTCTTCACCGGTGGTATGCCGGAGACGTCGTGGCGCTGCGTGATCGCCTCGTGGACCCGGTCGGGCAGCAGCGGCATGTCGATGTTGCGGACCCCGTGGCCCTTGAGGGCGTCCATCACCGCATTGACGAACGCGGCCGGCCCGCCGACGGTGGCGCACTCGCCGATCCCCTTGGCCCCGATCGGGTGATGGGGGCAGGGGGTGACGACCTCGTGCAGCTCGAAGCCCGGCGTCTCCCACGCGGTCGGCAGCAGGTAGTCCATGTAGTTGGAGCCGATGCAGTTCCCGTCCTCGTCGAACGTGATGAACTGCATGTTGGCCATGGCGTAGGCCTCGGTCAGGCCGCCCATGATCTGGCCCTCGACGATCATCGGGTTGATGCGAACGCCGCAGTCGTCGACCGCAACCACCCGGAGCACGTCCCACACCCCGGTCTCGGGGTCGATCTCCACGGTGGCGATGTAGCAGGCGAACGGCCAGGTGAGGTTGGGCGGGTCGTAGTAGGCGTTGTTCTCCAGGCCGGGCTCCATGCCGTCTGGCACGTTGCTGTAGGCGGCCATGGCGCACTCCTGGATGGTGACGCCCCGGTCGGGTGCACCCCGCACGTGGAAGCGGCCGAGCTCCCACTCGACGTCCTCCTCGGAGACCTCCAGCAGGTGGGCCGCGATCTTGCGGGCCTTTGCCCGGATCTTGCGCGACACCATCGACACCGCGGCCCCGGCCACCGGCGTCGACCGGGAGGCGTAGGTGCCCATACCGAAGGGAGCGGTGTCGGTGTCGCCCTCCTCGACCACGATGTCCTCGGCCGGGATGCCGAGCTCGTGAGCCACGATCTGGGCCCAGGTGGTCTCGTGACCCTGGCCCTGGGTCTTGGCCCCGGTGCGCAGGATCGCCTTGCCGGTCATGTGGACCCGGAGCTCGGCCGAGTCGAACATCTTGATGCCGAGGATGTCGTACTCCCGGCTGTTGCCGGCCCCGAGCGGCTCGGTCATCGTCGAGATGCCGATGCCGAGCAGCCGACCCCGCTTGGCCGCCTCCTCCTTCTGCTGCAGGAAGTCGTCGTAGCCGATGGCCTCGAGGCCGATGTCGAGACACTTCTCGTACTGACCCGAGTCGGTGAGGAACCCGAAGGGTGTCCGATGGGGGAAGTCGTCGTCCCTGACCAGGTTGACCCGGCGGAACTGGGCCTGGTCCATGCCGAGGTCGTCGGCCGCGGCCTGGACCATCCGCTCCTGGAAGTACATGGCCTCGGTGACCCGGAACGAGCACCGGTAGGCCACCCCGCCAGGGGCCTTGTTGGTGTACACGCCGCGGGCGGTCAGGTGGGCGGTCGGGATGTCGTAACAGGCGAACGCCGAGTGCATCAGCCCGATCTTGAACTTGGAGGGCTGGGCATCGGCGAAGAACGCGCCATGGTCGGAGTCGGTGTGCATCCGGACGCCAAGGATCTTGCCGTCGTTCCGAAGCGCCATCTGACCCTTGAGGTAGACGTCGCGGCCGAACCCGGTGGAGATGAGGTTGCCGGTCTTGTCCTCGATCCACTTGACCGGGCGCTCGGTCAGGATCGACGCCAGGATCGACGCAACGTAGCCCGGGTACACCGGGACCTTGTTGCCGAAGCCACCGCCGAGGTCGGGCGACACGATCCGGATCATGTGCTCCGGCAGCTCGGCAACGAGCGCCACTGCGGCCCGGATGATGTGCGGGGCCTGGGTGGTCATGTAGACGGTCAGCTTGGACGTCGACCGGTCGAAGTCGGCGATCGAGCCACACGCCTCGATCGGCGACGGGTGCGACCGCGGGTAGTGCATGTCGATCTCGGAGACGACGTCGGCCTCGGCGAAGGCCTGGTCGGTGCCGATGCGGTCGCCGACCTCCCAGTCGAAGATCACGTTGTCGTTCTGGTTGACCTTGTCGTTGCGGATCAGCGGGGCGTCGTCGGCCAGCGCCTGCTCCGGGTTGACGATCGGCGTCAGGGGCTCGTAGTCGACGACGATCGCCTCACAGCCGTCCTTGGCGATGTAGGGGTCGTCGGCGATGACACACGCAACCTCCTGACCCTGGAACCGGACCTTGTCGGTGGCCAGGACCGCCTGGGTGTCGTACGACAGGGTCGGCATCCAGGCCAGGTTTCGGGCCTGCATCATCTCGCCGGTCAGGACGAGGCGGACGCCGGGGATGGCCCAGGCCTTGCTCACGTCGATCGAGCGGATCCGGGCGTGGGCAAGCGGGCTCCGCAGGATCTCCATGTAGAGCATCCCGGGCAGCACGATGTCGTCGACGTAGTTGCCCTTGCCCCGGATGAAGCGGTTGTCCTCGACCCGCCGCCGGCTGGCCCCGAGTCCGCCGATCTTGATCTCGTCGAGGCTCACGAGTCGCTCCCGTTCGTCTCACGCAGCTTCTCCGCCGCCCACAGCACGGCCTTCACGATGTTCTGGTAGCCGGTGCACCGGCAGAGGTTCCCCGACAGGGCCCAGCGGACCTCGTCCTCGGTCGGGTTCGGGTTCTCGTCGAGCAGGGCCTTGGCCGACAGCATCATCCCCGGGGTGCAGAAGCCGCACTGGAGGCCGTGCTCGTCCTTGAAGCCCTCCTGGATCGGGTGGAGCTCGCTCGCGGTGGCCAGGCCCTCGACGGTGGTGACCTCGTGGCCGTCGGCCTGGACCGCGAACATCGTGCAGCTCTTGACCGGCTGACCGTCGAACAGCACGGTGCAGGCCCCGCAGTTGGTGGTGTCGCAGCCGGTGTGGGTGCCGGTGAGGCGGAACCCGTTGCGGAGCAGGTGGGCCAGCAGCAGCCGGGGTTCGATGTCGGCCGCCCGCTGCTCACCGTTGATCGTCACCTCGACCCGGCGGACCGGGACCGCGTCGTCGGTCTTGGTGCTCGGCGTGACCTCTTCGAAGAGGCTGGTCATCGGTTGGTCTCCTCAGCGGTCATGTCAGGCGGCCTTCGGTTGGGTTCGCTGGACGTCGGCCAGGATCCGGCGGACGAAGGTGGCGACGACGTGGCGCTTGTAGTCGGCGCTGCCACGGTGGTCGGAGCGAGGCTTGGACACCTCGGCCGCCAGCCTGGCCGCCTCCTCAACCGAGTCGGGATCGAGCGTGGTGTTGACGAGGGCGGCCGCAGCGTCGTCGGCCGAGATCGTGGCCGCGCCGACCCCGGTCAACCCGATGCCGGCGGAGCGGACGACGTCGCCGACCAGTTCGAGAGCCACAGCGACGCCGGCCGTGGCGAAGTCGCCGACCCGCCGCTCCAGCTTGAGGTACCCGCCGGCCCTGGTGCCGGCGACGGCGGGGATGATCGCCTCGACCGCCAGCTCGTCGGTGGCCAGCACGGTCTGGAACGGGCCGGCAACGAACTCCGTGACCGGGATCGTCCGCCGACGCCCGTCGGGGCCCTTGGCCACGATCTCACCGTCGAGTGCCACCATCACCGACGCCCAGTCGCCCTGGGGGTCGGCGTGGCACACCGAGCCGACGAAGGTGCCTCGGGTCCGCACGATCGGGTCGGCCACCAGCGGTGCCGCTGCGGCAACGGTCGGCTGGTGGGCAGCCAGCGTGGTCGACTTCTCCAGGTCGGCGTGGCGGCAGAGGGCGCCGATCCGATAGGTGCCGTCGGCCTCGGCCCGGTGGTAGTCGAGGCCGGGGATGTTGTTGATGTCCACCAGGGTCTTCGGGCTGGCGAACCGCAGCTTCATCATCGGGATGAGGCTCTGACCGCCGGCCAGCACCTTGGCCTCGCCGTCGGACGCCGACAGGAGGGCGATCGCCTCCTCGACGCTCGACGGGGACTGGTAGTCGAATCTGGACGGGTACACGGTGTCGTCGACCTCTCGTTCCGGTTCGCTCGTTCGCTCGCTGCGGTGACGTGGCGTCGCCGCTAGCGGCCGCCCGGTCCCTCGGGATCGGGGACGGCCCGGGGCAGCGAGTCGGGATCGGGATCGGGGCGGCGTTCCTGGTGGGGTGGCCATGGCCCCTGCACGGGCTGGCCGGCGACCTTGAGGTGGTCGATGAGCTGGGGCCACGCCCACACCGTCGGGCTGTCGCCCTCCTTCGGCGTGTCCGCGATCAATTCGTACAGACGGGGATTGCCCGCGCTGTGTCCCGAGGATTCGACTGGCATGCTCCCCCTGCCTCTCGAACGGTCGATGTCTCTGTGTCGCCTGTCACTGCAGCGACGTGCTGCGCCGACCGTAGTCCGTCGGGCATCGCAACGAGAGATCAGTGGTAGCAGTTTCGACAATCAGGTGGAAATCCACGTCCGGGCCCGCACCAGGGCGCGCCGACGCAACCAGGGTGCTGAGGACCTGGTTGCGTCAGCGGCGGCTGATGATCGGGTTGGCCCCGGGCCCGGCCTCAGTTCAGGTCGGGCTCGCGGTCGAGTACCGCCAGTTCGTCATCGGTGAAGACGCGAGAGCGCACCAGGAAGCGACGTTCCCGCCCGTTGTCGAGCGAGAACATGCCACCACGGCCGGGCACGACGTCGAGGATCAGTTGGGTGTGACGCCAGGCCTCGAACTGGGGGCCGCTGATGTACACGGCGACGTCGCCGGCGACCTGGCCGAGTTTCACGTCCCGGCTGCCGATCCGGAAGTCGTCGGTCGGGTAACACATCGGCGACGAGCCGTCGCAGCAGCCGCCGGACTGGTGGAACAGGATCGACGGGTGATCACGGCGGATCTCGGCGATCAGGTCGAGCGCAGCGTCGGTGGCCACCACGCGGTCGACCGTCGACCCGCGGGTCGACGGCACGTCGACCGACGGCGTCTCGCCCGGTGACGTCGGTTGGTCGGTCATGAGGACTGCCTCTCCGGGTCCCGCCCGCCCCGGGCTCGGGGGGCGGGCGGGACTCCTCGGATCTCTAGAAGAACCCCATGGCGTTGGGGTCGTAGCTCATCAGGACATTCTTGGTCTGCCGGTAGTGGTCGAGCATCATCCGGTGGTTCTCCCGACCGATGCCCGACTGCTTGTATCCGCCGAACGCGGCGTGGGCCGGGTAGGCGTGGTAGCAGTTCGTCCAGACCCGACCGGCCTTGATCTCGCGTCCGAAGCGGTAGCAGGTGTTGTTGTCACGGCTCCACACGCCGGCGCCGAGGCCGTACAGCGTGTCGTTGGCGATCTTCAGGGCCTCGTCGGCATCGGAGAAGGTGGTGACCGAGACGACCGGACCGAAGATCTCCTCCTGGAAGATCCGCATCGAGTTGTCGCCCTTGAAGATCGTCGGCTTCACGTAGTAGCCACCGCTCAGCTCGCCACCGAGATCGGCGGCCTCGCCACCGATCAGGACCTCGGCACCCTCCTGACGCCCGATGTCGAAGTAGGACAGGATCTTCTCCATCTGCTCCGACGACACCTGCGAGCCGAGCATCGTCGAGATCTCGAGCGGGTTGCCCTGCACGATGGCCTCGGTGCGGGCCAACGCCCGCTCCATGAACCGGTCGTAGATCGACTCGTGGATCAGGGCCCGACTCGGACACGTGCAGACCTCACCCTGGTTGAGGGCGAACATCACGAACCCCTCGATCGCCTTGTCGAAGAACGCATCGTCCTCGGCCGCCACGTCCTCGAAGAAGATGTTGGGCGACTTGCCGCCGAGTTCCAGCGTGACCGGGATGATGTTCTCGGACGCGTACTGCATGATGAGCCGGCCGGTGGTGGTCTCACCGGTGAAGGCGACCTTCGACACCCGGTCGCTCGAGGCGAGCGGCTTGCCGGCCTCCAGGCCGAAACCGCTGACGATGTTGACCACGCCGGGCGGGAGCAGGTCGGCCACCATCTCCATCCAGTGCAGGACCGAGGCGGGCGTCTGCTCAGCCGGCTTGAGCACGACGGCGTTGCCGGCGGCCAGCGCCGGGGCCAGCTTCCACGTGGCCATCAGGAGCGGGAAGTTCCAGGGGATGATCTGGCCGACGACGCCGAGCGGTTCCTTGAAGTGGTAGGCGATCGTGTTGGCGTCGATCTCGGAGATGCCACCCTCCTCGGCCCGGATGACCGAGGCGAAGTAGCGCCAGTGGTCGACCGCGAGGGGCAGGTCGGCGGCCATGGCCTCGCGGAGGGGCTTGCCGTTGTCCCAGACCTCGGCGAGGGCGAGCGCCTCGAGGTTGTCCTCCATGCGCGTGGCGATGTTGAGCAGGATGTTCGACCGCTCGGTGATCGAGGTCTTGCCCCAGGCGTCGGCCGCGGCACTGGCGGCGTCGAGGGCGGCCTCCACGTCCTCGTGGTTGGAACGGGCGATCTCACCGATCGCCTGGCCGTGGATCGGCGAGATGTTCTCGAAGTACTGCCCCGAGTTGGCGGGACGCCACTCGCCACCGATGAAGTTGTCGTATCGCTCCTTCATGGTGGGCTGGAGCTTTTCACCGACGGCTTCTTGTACGGTCATTCGTTCTCCTCGAAGGTCGCTTGACCACAACGGTCAGGTTTCATATGCAGATTGCGTTAAGTATTCCTTACTCATCGGGACCTGTCGAGCCGCACCGGCACATGGAAGCCGGTGGGGTCGACGCAGGCGTTCCGCCGCCAGGAGGACGCGACGGGTCAACCGGGTCGGCGGACCGGTGCGTCAGCGGATCGGTGGGTCAGCGGATCAGCAGATCGGCGGATCAGCGGCGCAGGTGATCGAGCAGCGCGTCCTTCACGGCGTCCGGCCGTTCCAGGTGCAGGAAGTGGCCGGCGCCGGAGAGCTCGACACGCCGAACCCCGCCGGGGAAGTCGTCCTCGTCGATCGTGTGCTCGAACATGCGGCGGTCCATGCACCCGTCGTCGGAACCGTACAGGAACAACATCGGCGGTTCGACGGCGGCCCGCTCGGTCGCCGGGGTCGAGCGGAGGCCGAGCAGGATCGGCGGCGTGGCGTTCTGGCGGTAGTAGGCCAACGCCGAGGTGACGACACCGGGCTGGTCGAACTGGGTCCGCAGCTCGTCCCACTCGTCCGCGCTCAGCTCGTACCCGGGTGACCACGTTCGCCAGAGCCGTCTGACCAGACGCCAGTCGCCGGCCCGGATCGCCCGCTCGGGCACGGCCGGGAGCTGGAAGAAGGTCATGTACCACGACAGCAGGAGCTGCCGAGGCACCTTGCGGACGGCGGTCGGGATGTTCGGCAGGGCCGGGATGGCGAGCGAGGCCGCCGTTTCGACCCGGTCGGGGAATCGGGCTGCGGCGAGGCCAACGATCGCCGCACCCCAGTCGTGCCCGATCAGATGGGCCCGCTCGACGCCGAGGTGGTCGAGCCAGCCGATCACGTCGGAGGCCATGGTCAGCAGCGTGTGATCGCCGTCGGTCGGTTGTGACGACGGCTCGTAGCCCCGCAGCGTCGGCGTGATCACGCAGTGGCCGGCCTCGGCCAGCGGCCCGACCTGGTGACGGAACGTGCTCGGCGCATCGGGGAAACCGTGCAGACACAGGACGACGGGGGCGTCCGGGTCGCCGTGGCGGGTGGCGCTGAACCGCAGGCCCGCCGTGTGCAACGACAGCGCGCTGGCCGGAACCATCAGTGCGGCACCATCAGTGCGGTCCCAACGCTGGAGGCCCCAACAGCCCAGACCTCCTCAGCCCAGACCTCGTCAGCCCAGACCTCGTCAGCCCGGACCCCAATGGCTCAGACCCCGACGGCTCGGACCACATCAGTGGAGCTCGATGCCCTGGCTCGCGGCGATGGACCGCACCTCGTCGGACAGGGGGACCTTCCTGGGGTCGTACGAGGGACGGTGGGCCCGGAGCGTGCCGGGGATCGTGCCGTTGCCCCAGTTCCGCCTGAGGGCGTCGACCACGACCCGGCCGGTCGACGTCGAGGGGTCAACGATGTCGCGCCGCAGCACGGCC
This sequence comes from Actinomycetota bacterium, assembly GCA_039195375.1. Classification (GTDB taxonomy): domain Bacteria; phylum Actinomycetota; class Acidimicrobiia; order Acidimicrobiales; family SZUA-35; genus JAHELU01. The sequence continues at coordinate 10,456 of JBCCVL010000127.1, read as the reverse complement.
GCCATCCGGAGCAGGTACGAGAGGAAGTGGGTCTGGGCCCTCGCCCCGACGGCGACCCGGTAGGGGTACCGACCGACGACGGCCTCGTAGGCGTCGAAGGTCACCGTCCGATGCTCGACCTCCTCGGCCAGGTGCCACGCCAACAGGTCGGCCCACTCGGGCACCAGGCGCTCGGTGTCCTCGAAGGTCATCGCCGAGCGGGCCAGCGAGAAGGTCATCGCCTCGAATCCCTCGGCGTACGCCAGGTTGAAGGCGACCGATCGCTCGTCGCTGTAGCGCCGGTAGTCGGCCTCGAGCCCGTCCTCCAGGGCCCGCATGGCGGTGGCACCCCGGTCGCTGAGCTGGGAGCGGACGACGTCGTTGATGCGGGCGTGCTGCTGGAAGTGCTGGGCCTCCTGGCCGGAGAACGCCTTCATCTCGGCCCGCAGCTCCTCGTCGTCGACCTGCTTGGCCGCGGTGCGCATGGTCCGGATCAGGTACGGCTCCAGGTAGGGCAGGGTGAACGAGAGCGCAACCAACTCACACGAACGGGACGGATCGTCCGGGTCGGGCAGGACCGGGAGATCGCTCGGCCAGGCGAAGTCGGGCCGGCGAACGGTGATCGTGGCCATGTGGCCACGCTAGTAGCTGCGACATCGTTGGCCGAAACGAATCACCGTCGGCGGTCGGGCCATCGATCAGCCGCCGGCCGACGACCAGTCACGACCGTCGGTGGTCTCCCAGCTGCCGTAGATGGGCTCGCCGGCCGTCATCCCGCCATCGATGGCGAGGGTCTGACCGGTGATGCTGCGGGCTCGTCTCGAGCAGAGGAAGGCAACCGCATCGGCGATGTCCTCGGGCGTCTGGTCGTCGAGCAGCGGGATGCGGGAGACCACGTTCTGCTTGTAGCGGTCGATGTCGGGTTCGAGCTGCTCCCAGAGGATCGTGCGGATGATGCCGGGGGCGACGGCATTGATGCGGATGCCCCGGGGGCCGAGCACCCGAGCCATCGACTTGGTCCAGTGGATCACTGCGCACTTGGCGGCGCCGTAGGCGAACAGCGGTGACGCCACCTGCCCGGCGATCGACGCCGTGCTGCAGATCGCTGCGCCCTCGCGCAGATCCGGGCCGACGATCGACGTCACGAGGTGGGCCGAGGTGAAGTTGAGGTCGACCATCCGCCGGAACTCGGTCGGGTCGGCGAACGGCCCGTTGGCCGCGGCGGTGACCCCGGACCCGGGATCGCCGCCGGCGTTGTTGACCAGCACCTGCGGCACGGCGCCGACCGCGGTGTAGGCGGCCCTGACCGAGTCGGCGTCGGTCACGTCGCAGCGGTGGACGCTGACCCGCTCGTCGTCGATCGGGTCGTCGAGCAGGTCGAACACCGCCACCCGGTCGACGACGGCCTGGTCGAGCAGGGCGTCGACCATGGCCAGGCCGAGCCCCCTGGCTCCCCCGGTGACGATCGCCAGTCGTTCCTCGCTCATGGTTCGAACCCCTCGTGTGCGTGTGACGGTCGAGTCAACGCTCGCCAGGATCCTCCGGACAGGCAAATCGGCCCCGGCGGCGAGGCCGTCGGGGCCGGGGACGGACGCAGGGGCCGGGACGGCGTTGCCGGTGGCGGCGGTGCGGGGCCGTAGCATCCGAGGGGTGACCTACTGCCTGGCCATGCGCCTCGACGAGGGGCTGCTGTTCCTGTCCGACACCCGGACCAACGCCGGCGTCGACCACATCGGCACCTACCGCAAGCTGCACGTGTTCGAGCCGGACGACGATCGGGTGATCGTGATCCAGTCCGCCGGCAACCTGGCCACCACCCAGGAGGTGCTCGACCGTGTCGGCCGTGACCTCGACGGGTCCGGTGAGTCGCTGGCCAACGTCGGCGAGCTGTGGGAGGCAGCCCTGTACGTCGGGCGAGTCGTCAACGAGGTGGTCGACCGACACCAGGCCACGTTGTCCCGTTCGGGTGTGTCTGGCTCGGCGACGTTCATCGTCGGCGGCCAGATCGACGACGGCGAGCCCGACATCCTGCTCGTCTACCCCGAGGGCAACTACATCCGCGCCTCTGACGACCGTCCGTACCTGCAGATCGGCGAGCGGAAGTACGGCAAGGCCTGGCTCGACCTCGCCGTCCGGGCCGACGCCGACCTGGACACGGCGGCCAAGGTGGCGCTGTCGTCGATGGTGGCGACGTCGCTGTCCAACCTGTCGGTCGGACCGCCCTACGACCTCGGCGTGGTCCGGCGCGACGCACACCGCATCGACTGCGGGCGCATCGAGGGTGACTCGCCGTTCCTCGACCGGCTGTCGCAGGTGTGGACCGAGCACCTGAACGCCGCCGTCGAGGCACTCCCCCAGGTCAAACCGGCGGACACGACGCTGTTGCCGCCCGACTGGACGTCCGGTCGACCGTGACCGACGGTCCTGGCCATGACGGGCGTGACGAGCGCACCGAGCGACGGCTCTGGCTCGAAGGTGTCCTCGGCGGGCTGCACGACCGCTACGCCGGGCTGAACGAGGGAGCGTTGGCCGACTACATCCCGGAGCTGACCACGGTCGACCCCGACCGGTTCGCCATCGCCGCGATGACCACCGACGGGGAACGGATCGAGGTCGGTGACTGCGACCACCGGTTCACCGTTCAGTCGATCTCCAAGCTGCTCGTCTACGGGTTGGCGCTGGAGACGTGCGGGCGGGAGGCGGTGCTCGAACGGGTCGGCGTCGCCCCGACCGGCGAGCGGTTCAACGCCATCGTGCTCGACGACACCGACAACCGGGCCCCGAACCCGATGGTCAACGCCGGGGCGATCGCGGTCGCCGACCTCGTGCCCGGCGACGGGGTCGACGAGCGGCTCGGCGTCGTGCTCGACACCTTCGAGCGCTACCTCGGCCGCCGTCCAGCGGTCGACGAGTCGGTGTTGGCCTCCGAGCGGACCACCGGCGACCGCAACCGGGCCATCGCCTACCTGATGTCGAGCCGCGGGATCCTCGAACGCGACGTCGATTCGACCCTCGACGTCTACTTCGCCCAGTGCTCGGTGCTGGTCAACGCCGCCGACCTCGCCACCGTCGGGGCGATCGTCGCCAACCACGGCTCCAACCCGCAGACCGGCGAGCGCATCGTCGACGCCACGATCGCCCGAGACCTGATGACCGTCGCCCTCACGTGCGGGATGTACGACTACGCCGGTGAGTGGGCCTACACCGTCGGGATCCCGGCCAAGAGCGGCGTCGGTGGCGGCATCCTCGGCATCCTGCCCGGCGCCGGTGGCATCGCCACGTTCTCCCCCCGCCTCGATGGGCACGGGCACAGCGTTCGCGGGGTCAAGGTGTTCGAGGAGCTGTCCCGCGAGTTCGACCTGCACCTGTTCGACCCCGATCGACCGTGGTATCGATGAACGGCCTCGGCGGCGAACGATGACGGCAACCGGCTTCGACACGATCGTGGTCGGCAACGGCCTGATCGGCAGTGCGGCCGCCCGCCACCTGACCGACTGGGGCCTGACCGTGGCGCTGATCGGGCCGGGTGAGCCGGCCGACCCGGCGACCCACACGGGAGTGTTCGCCTCCCACTACGACCAGGGGCGGCTGTGCGGCCGGTCGTCGGCCGACCCGATCTGGGGCCCGATCAACCGGCTGGCGATCGACGCCTACCCCGAGCTCCAGACCCGTTCGGGGATCGACTTCCACCGTGGTGTCGGCTGGCTTCGCGCCGCCCGGCTCGGCGACGGCGAGCGGGCGGAGCTCGTCGAGTGGGTCGAGCGGGCGCAGCGGGAGCACGGCATCACCATCCGACACCACGAGCCCGGTGACCGCTCGTGGAAGGCGGCCGCGCCGATGCTCGACTACCCGGCCAGCCACGACGTCATCGTCGAGCCGGCTCCCGCCGGCTACCTCAACCCCCGTCAGCTGCTGACGGCCCAGAACGGGATCGCACGGAGCAACGGCGCCACCGTCGTCGACCGGCTGGTCGTCGAGATCCTCGCCGGGGTCGACGGCGTCACCGTCACCACCGACGACGGAACCCGCTTCGACGCCGACCGGGTGCTGGTGGCGTGCGGGGCATTCACCAACACCGACGGGCTCCTCCCCCAACCCGTGCCGCTGCGGGTCAAGACCGAGTCGACCATCTGGGCCGCCGTCACCCCGGCCGAGGCCGAGCGGCTCCAGTCCATGCCGGTCACCAGCTACGACATCGAGCATCAGACGATCGACGACCTCTACGTCGCCCCGCCGATCCGCTACCCCGACGGTGTTCACCGCATCAAGCTCGGCGGCAACACGGCGAGCGAAGCGTGGCCGGCCGACCTCGACGAGGTGAAGCACTGGTTCCGGTCCGGCGCCAACCCCGAGCAGGCGGCCATGGAGGAGGCGCTGCGCACGCTCCTCCCCGGCGTCGCCATCGACGACGTCACCTCCCACCGCTGCATCGTCACCTATACACCGTCGACGGTGCCGATCATCGACGCCGCCCCCGGCGACGAGCACGGTCGCACGTTCGTGGCCACCGGCGGCAACGGTGGCGGCGCCCAGGGTTCCGACACCCTCGGCCTGCTGGCCGCCGGGCTCGTGACCGACGGCCGGTGGATCGACGGCATCGACCGTGACCCGTTCCGGGCCACCTCCCACTGGGGGGACGGCCGGGCTGCTCGATCGAAGGCCCAGGCCCGGGCTGCCACCGAGTCGTCTGGGCGACGCCGACAGGGGTCGGGGTAGCCTGCCGCTGTGCCTCCACGGAAACAGCGGACGCCCGCCCTGCGCAGCCGGATCAGGGCCGAGGCGATGGCGCTGCTGGAGCGCAACGGGCCGGCCGGGCTCCGGGCCAGGGCCGTTGCCGAGGCCGCCGGCACGTCGACCAGCGCCATCTACGAGCTGTTCGGCGGGAAGGGCGGGCTGGTCCGGTCGATCCACGAGGCCGGCTTCGAACAGCTCGAAACCGAGCTCCAGGAGCTGACGTCGTCGAACGATCCGGCTGACGACGTCCGGGAGCTGTTCCGCGTCGTCAGGCGGTTCGCCCGGCGCCATCCCCACCTGTTCGAGGTCATGTTCTCGCGCCCGTTCGAGGAGTTCGAGCCGGCGGCCGACGATTCGGCATCGGCCCGATCGTTGTTCGACGTGGTCGTCGGGCGGGTGACCCGCTGGCTCGATCATGCGGAGTCCCCGGCCGATGCCGTCGACGTGTCCCGGGTGCTGATCTCCGCCAGCCGAGGCCTGATCAGCGAGGACGCCATGCCGGTACTCGGCTCGACGCCGGTGTCACGCGACCGCCGCTGGGACCTCACGTTCGACGCCCTGCTGGCCGGCATCAGCCGGCCGCAGCTCGAGGGCGAGTAGCGCCGTCGCGCCCTGGCAGGACGCTAGGCCCTCGTCACCGCCGTCGTACCGAACAGCCCGGTCGGTCGGAACCACAGCACCACGAGGATCACGGCGAAGGCGATCACCAGGTTGAGGATGTTGAGGCTCGGATTGAGGTCGCCGAGGTAGCCGACGAGGACGCTCTGGATCATGCCCATCGCGATGCCACCGAGCACGGCCCCGACCAGCGAGTCCAGGCCACCGATGGTGGCGGCGGCGAAGGCGAACACGAGCAGGGTGGCCATCATGTTCGGCTGGAGGAACAGCTTGGGAGCGACGAGCGCACCGCCGAGCGTGCCGACCGCCGAAGCCAGGGCCCAGCCGAACATCAGCACCCCGCCGACGCCGACGCCGACGATGCGGGCCGACTCGACGTTCGACGACACGGCCCGGAAGGCCAGGCCGATCTTGGTCCTGGTGAGGAGGAACCAGACGGTGGTGGCCGTGACCGCCATGACCGCCCACGTCCCGACCACGGTGTAGCGGAGTCGGGCCCCGCCGATGGCGAAGAAGTCGTCCGACCCGTTGGGGAACAGGCTGGGGAAGGCCCGTGGGTTGAAGCTCCAGATGAACCCGGCCAGCGCGTTCAGGATCAGGAACAACCCGAGGGTGATGAGGACCACCGGTAGGGGCTCGGTCGGGTCGAACGATCGCAGCAGCGTCCGCTGCACGGTCGCGCCCGCCACCGCGCTGATCGCCATCCCGACGACGAGCGCCGCCACCAGGCCGACGGGGAGGACGCCGACCGACCAGTCGGCAAAGCCGAGGGTCACGGCGAACACGTAGGTGAGGAAGGTGCCGAACATGGCCAGCTCGCCCTGGGCGAAGTTGATCAGCGAGGTCGCCTTGAACACCAGCACAAGCGACAACGCCACGATGCCGTACACCGCGCCGTTGTCGAACCCGTCGAACAGCCGCTGCAGGAAGAGTTGCATGGCCGGAACCTACTCGATTCGAAACACTGTTTCAAGACAGTGTTTCGAGACGACGTTTCGGGGCCGGCGGTCGGTGGGTGCGCGGGCCGAGCAGCTCCCCGCAGGAGCCGGCGATGTTCGCCCGGAGGGCGAACTCGGGGTCCCGGTGCTCCGCACCGGGACACTCAGTGCAGGGTGCGGCCGCCGGTGACGAGGAGCGACTCGCCGGTCACGTACGACGCTCCGGGGCTGGCCAGGAACGACACCGCATGGGCGATCTCCTCCGGCTCACCGAGTCGGCCGAGGGGGATCTCGGCCAGCGTCTGCTCCCGATGCTCGGCCGGCATCATCTCGGCCAGCGGGGTTCGGGTGGCGCCAGGACACACGGCGTTGACCGTGACGCCGTACCGGCCGACCTCGGTTGCCAGGTTCCTGACGAAGCCGAGTAGGCCGGCCTTGGCCGCGGCGTAGTCGACCATCCCGAACCCGGCCCGGAACGCCATCTCCGACGACGTCACGATGATGCGGCCGTAGCGGGCCTCGATCATGTCGTTGATCACCTGGCGGACGCAGTCGATGTTCTGCCCGAGGTTGAGCGTGGTCATCGTGTCCCACTGGCGGTCGTCGGACTTGGCGAACGTCCTGACCCGCTCACCGGCGGTGCCACCGGCGTTGCTGTGGAGCACGGCGATCGGGCCGAGGTCGGCGTTCACCCGGTCGAATGCCTCGGCGATGGCCGCCCGGTCGAGCAGGTCGACGGTCACCGGCAGGCACCGGCGTCCGGTCTCCTCGACCAGGGCCGCCGTCTCGGCCAGGCCGGCCTCGTCGATGTCGAACACCGCAACGTCGGCCCCGTCCTCGGCCAGTCGGACCGCGCAGGCCCGTCCGATCCCGGACGCCGACCCGGTCACCACCGCCCGCATGCCGTCGAGACTCATCTCCTCGTCCTCCTCCACTCGTCGATGTGATCAGAACCGCGATCAGAACTGGTTGTCCCGCGGCGTGTACGGCGCCTCGAGGGCGGCGATCTCCTCGGCCGTCAGTTCGAGGTCGACCGCGGCGACGGCGTCGACGAGGTGTTGCGACCGGCCGACGCCGACGATCGGTGCGGCCACCGCCGGGTTGGCCAGCACCCAGGCCAGCGCCACCTGGGCCATCGGCACGCCACGGGCCGACGCCACCTCGGCGACGGCCTCGACGATCGGCCGGTCCTTCGACTCCTCGAACCGTCGCTCGATCAGACCGTCGCTCTCGGTCCGCTTCGTCGTCGTCCCCCATGGCCGGGTCAGCAGACCTCGTCCGAGCGGGCTCCACGGGATGGCGCCGACGCCCTGATCGGCGCACAGCGGGAGCATCTCCCGCTCCTCCTCCCGCTGGAGGAGGCTGTAGTGGTTCTGCATCGAGACGAACTTCGTCCAGCCTCGCAGCTCGCTGGTGTAGAGGGCCTTGGCGAACTGCCACGCCCACATCGACGAGGCCCCGATGTAGCGGACCTTGCCCGCGGTGACGGCGTCGTGCAGTGCGGCCAGCGTCTCCTCGATCGGGGTGCGGTCATCGAAGCGATGGATCTGGTAGAGGTCGATGTAGTCGGTCCCGAGGCGGCGGAGGCTGTTGTCCAGCTCGGCCAGGATCGCCTTGCGGGACAGGCCCCTGGCGTTGCGGCCCCGCCGCATCGGGAAGTAGACCTTGCTGGCGATCACCACCTCGTCGCGGTCGGCCAGGTCGCCGAGGGCCCGGCCGACGATCTCCTCGCTCGATCCGGCCGAGTAGGCGTTGGCGGTGTCGAAGAAGTTGACGCCGGCCTCGAGCGCCTCCTCGATCAGGACCCGGCTCTCGTCCTCGGGCAGGCTCCACCCGTGGACGCCGGGCGTCGGCTCGCCCAGGCTCATGCAGCCCATGCAGACCCGGGACACCTCGAGTCCCGAGCGTCCCAGTTTGACGTACTTCATTCGCTTCACCTCGCTGTTCCGAGGGGTGTGGCTGGCACCACCTCCGCTCCACGGGGTCCCACCATCGCCGATCGCAGCCGGCTCGTCGAGGCTGGAACGAGAAAGGGACCGACCCGATCGGCGGTGAGGGATGCGGTCGGTCAGGAGAACGAGCTGCGGGTCGCGGCATGGTTCCAGCCGCGCAGCACGATGCCGCTGACGATGTGGTCGGCGTCGGGATCGAGCACGTCGGTGCCGGCGTGGAGCTGTACCAGCACGTTCTTGCGCACCCGGTCGCTGACGTTCGGGCCGGAACCGTGCACGGTCAACGACGAGAAGAACAGGACGTCGCCGCGCCTGGCCTCGACCGGCGTGGCGCCGTCGAGCGGGTACTCGTCGCTGAACGACCGGAAGGCGTCCGGGTCGTCCCACCGCAGCCGGCCTGACGTCGAGGGCCGGCGACCGATCCGGTGGCTGCCCGGGTAGACGCGGAAGCAACCCATGTCGTCGCTGGCGTCGCTGAGGTGGATGACCGCCGCCATCATCGAGTCGTGCTCGGTCGGGAAGTAGCGCCAGTCCTGGTGCATCGGGAACGGTGCCCCGTGGCCGGGCGGCTTCTGGAACAGCTTCGTGTGGTGCAGCACGATGTCGGGCCCGATCAGCGACTCGACCACGTCGAGGAAGGCCGGCGCCTGGAGCGCCCGCAGCCAGGCCGCCGAGTAGTTCTGCACCTGATGGGTGTGGAGCACGACCAGCTCCTCGGCTCCCTCGTAGCGGGCGGCCGAGTCCCAGCGAGCGTTGACCTCGTCGCCGCTGCGGAGCAGCTGGGCCACAATGCGGTCGTACGCTCGCTCCAGCTCGTCGAGGGTGCCGGCGTCGAACACCCCACCCACGACGAGGTAACCGTCGCGGTCGTAGTCGTTGCGGTCGTCGTCGTTGCGGTCGTCGTCGTCCGGCCCGGCTGGCGAGGTCATGTCGGTCATCATGCTCGACGCCCGGTGGTGGGGAGGAGGGCCGCTGCGCTCTGACCTCGCGGCTCGGTCGAAGGGGTCGACGTGTCGGCGACCGGATCGTCCGGCCGGCCGCAGGTGTCGAGGAAGCGGTCGACGATCGGCGTGACCCGCTGCTCGCCTGGCACGCCGAGCTCGGAGCTGACCTCACCGTGGTCGTACGGGGTCAGGTCGGCCACGTCGGCAGATCCGCCCGCGGCGCGGAGCGTCTCGGCGAGACGGGCCGAGCTGTCGAGCCGTTCCTGTCGGCCCCGGGTGACGATGAGGAACGCCGGCGGGGTGGCGGAGGTGGTCGGTGCCTGCAGGGTCGGCGACCCGTCGACCATGGCCTCGTCGTCGGGGAAGGCGAGGTCGATGATGTCGACCTCCCACGGCGGCGGGTCGGTCAGGTCATGGGTGACCGAGTCGAGGCTGACGACGCAGCGCACGTCGTCGATGGTCGAGCCGTTGCGGCCGAGCAGCTCCTCGTTGGTGCCGACGATGCTCACGAGATGGGCACCGGACGAGTGACCGATCAACGAGATCCGCTCGGGGTCGCCACCGAACCTGCGGATGTCGTCCCTGACCCAACGGACGGCAGCGGCGACATCGTCGCCGAACGCCGGCCACCGCACGTCGTTCTCCTCGGCGGCGAGTCGATAGTTGACCGACACGAACACCCAGCCCTGCGCCACGAAGTGCTCCGCCTTGACCCGGGTCAGCCGGCTCGACTTGTCGCCCGCCTGCCACGACCCGCCGTGGACCCAGATCAGGACGGGGCAGCCCTCGGCGTCGGGGGAGGCGTGGATGTCGAGGCTGGTCAACGCGGGTGCCGTTCCGTCGCGCTCGACATAGCGAACGGTCTCGACGCCGTCGACCGGCGTCACACACGACGCCGGCGTCCCCCGGGCCAACCACCAGCCGGCAGCGCCGAAGGCCACGGCGACGGCGGCGATGGCGACGAACGTCATCGCGTTGGCGCCTGCCCGTCTCACCGTCCTGAACGGATAGCGCTCATCGACGCAACGCTACTTGGCAAGCGCCAGGAGCGCCGAGGATCGCAGTCCCCCGGCGAGCGCCCGTTCAACACCTCACGGACGGTGAGCCACCGACGAACCGCTCGGCTTGACGGCGATGGAGTCCTGGAGGTCGCGGAGCCGGAAGATCAGTGCCTCCCATCCATCGGCGTCGACCTTGCGGACCGCCCACAGATCGGGGTCTCGCATCACCCACGTCGGCTTGACGATATGGCCGTTGGAGGCGTTTCGAGCTGCGCGCACCAATCGGATGG
>JBCCVL010000126.1:0-19473 GCA_039195375.1 Actinomycetota bacterium | reverse complement strand
CCTCGGTCGGGATCATCAGTCAGCCGAACGCCCACCCGGTCAACTCCGAGGAGCTCGGCGACCGCGCCGGCCCCTACGTCACCGCCGCCCTCAACGGCGACGTCGACAACTTCGCCGACCTCATCGCCGCCGACAGCCTGGTCATCGCCCCCGAGATCACCACCGACGCCAAGGTCATACCGACCATGGTCAGCCGGGGCCTGGCCGACGGGCTCGACCTCGACGAGGCCGTTCGCTCGGCCGTCGCCCAGTTCGAGGGTTCGGTCGCCATCGGCATCAGCACCGCCGACCGCCCGGACGACGTGCACCTGGCCCTCCGGGGGAGTGGTCAGGGGGTGTACGTCGGTCTGGCCGAAGACGCCTTCGTCGTCGCCTCCGAGCCGTACGGTGTGGTCGAGGACTCCGACGTCTACCTGCGAATGGACGGCGAGACCCCGTCCGATCCGGACAACCCGTCCGGCAGCCAGGGTCAGATCATCCGGCTCCGAGGGGCACGTGCCGGGACGCAGGAGGGCGTGACCCGCCTGTCGTACGACGGCACCGAGCTGCCGATCGGCACCGACGAGTGGAAGCAGCCGTCGGTCACCACCCGCGACATCGATCGGGGCGACGCTCCCCACTTCCTGCTCAAGGAGATCGGTGAGTCGCCGTCGTCGTTCCGCAAGACGCTCCGGGGTCGCCTGATCGAGCGGGACGGCGCCCTCACCGTCCGCCTGCCGGACGAGACGATCGTCGAGTCGGTCGACAAGCGGCTCCGGGCCGGCACGATCGCCCGGGTCCTCGTCATCGGCCAGGGCACCGCCGCCGTCGCCGGTCAGGCCATCGCCGCCGCCGTCGGCCGCGCCCTCAACGGCGGCTCGGACGGGGCTCGGATCCCGGTCGAAGCCATCACCGCAACCGAGCTCTCCGGCTTCCACCTCGGCGACGACATGTCCGACACGCTGATCGTCGCCGTGAGCCAGTCCGGCACCACGACCGACACCAACCGCACCGTCGACCTGTGCCGGGCCAGGGGCGCGGCGGTCGTCGCCATCGTCAACCGACGGGGGAGCGACCTCGTCGACAAGTCAGACGGCGTGCTCTACACCTCCGACGGGCGAGACGTGGAGATGAGCGTCGCCTCGACCAAGGCCTTCTACTCCCAGATCGCCGCCGGCTTCCTGCTGGCCGATGGTCTGGCCGAGCGGATCCCCGGCACCGCGGTCGACGAGGACCGTCGCCAGGCCCTGCTCGACGGGCTCCGCGGCCTGCCGGCGGCGATGGCCGAAACGGTGGCCAAGCGGCCCGAGATCGGTGTCGCCGCCGCCCGCCACGCCCCGAGCCGGCGCTACTGGGCCATGGTCGGCAACGGCGCCAACCTGGTCGCAGCCAGGGAGCTGCGGATCAAGCTGTCGGAGCTGTGTTACAAGTCGATCGCCTGCGACGTCACCGAGGACAAGAAGCACATCGACCTCTCGTCGGAGCCGATGATCCTCATCTGCGCCGCCGGCCTCACCGGCTCCAACGCCGATGACGTGGCCAAGGAGGTGGCGATCTTCCGGGCCCACAAGGCGGCCCCCATCGTGATCGCCACCGAGGGCGAGCACCGGTTCTCCGCCGCGCTCGAGGTGCTCGGCGTCCCCGCCGTCCACCCCGAGTTGGCGTTCGTGCTGTCGACCGTCGTCGGCCACCTGTTCGGCTACGAGGCGGCACTGGCCATCGACGCCTCGGCCAGGCCGCTGCGGGAGGCCAGGGGGATCATCGAGACCTACGTCGGCGCCGCCGTCACCGGCCCGGCCACCGACGACTGGTTCGCCCGGTTCGGGCGGGAGCTCGCCCCCTACGCCACGACGTTCGTCGACGGTGTCCGCTCCGGCACCTACAACGGCCACCTGGAGGCGTCGACGGCGACCAAGCTGTCGGCCCTCCTCCGCTTCGCCACCGGTGCGGTTCCGATCGAGGCCTACCAGGGCGAGTTCGGCAAGGTCGGCACACCCGGCGTCGTCGTCGAGGACCTGGCCCTGGCCCTGACCTCGGCGATCGAGGAGCTGACCCGCCCGGTCGATGCCATCAAGCACCAGGCCAAGACCGTGACGGTCGGGATCAGCCGGGCCGACGAGAGCCTGCTCCAGGGCGCACTCATCCAGGGCGTGCTGGCCACCGGCTGTCCCCGCGACCGGCTCAGCTACCGGACACTGCGCACCCTGGCCGCCATCACCCCGGCGGTCGGCGAGATCACCGGCTACACCCGCTATCGCCTCGAAGGCGACCCCGAGGGCGGCAGCGAACCGGGCGGGAGTGCTGGGGCCCAGCTCCACGTCGTCGACAAGGGTGGCATCGCCACCGGCATCGCCTCCCGGGTCGAGCGCGATCCGACGCTGCGAGGGACCAAGCACCGGGTTGCGGTCGAGCGCGAGCCGTTTGTCACCGTCGGAACCGACGGCCGGGTCGTACTGATCGTGCCCGAGGTGAAGGACGCCCAGACGACCGGCCTGACGCTGTGCCACGTGCAGCTGCGGGACGGCCTCGGCGCCCCGGCGGCCCGGGCCGTGCTCCAGGGCTACCGCAACCGGTACCGGCAGCTGGTCGACGTCGTCACCGAGCGGGAGCCGTCGTTCCGGGAGGACCTCCTGGCCGAGGTCCCGACCGTCGAGCTGCTCACCGCCCCGATCTCCGACGTGGCCGCCCGGTGGGACACCGCCTGAGCGCCGCCGGCCGGGACGGCGTCGACACCGGATCGGGGGCGGCATCGTCGACCCCGGACGGCCTCGTCGGCCAGCCGGTCGTCGCCATCGGCACCGACCTCGTCGACATCGACCGCATCCGTCAGGTCATCGACCGCCAACCGGGATTCGTCGACCGGGTCTACACCGAGGGCGAGCGGGACTACTGCGAGCGCCGGCGCGACCCGGCCGAGCGCTACGCTGCCCGGTTCGCAGCGAAGGAGGCGGTGCTCAAGGCGCTCGGCACCGGTCTCGGCGGAGCCGACTTCGGGGACATCGAGGTGGTCCGCCTCGACACCGGCGAGCCGACGCTGCGGATCACCGGTCGGGCCGCAGCCCGGGCCGCCGAGCTCGGCATCGACCGCTGGCTGCTGACGATGACCCATTCCGAGCACCTGGCCCAGGCCTTCGTCGCCGCCCTCGGGCCAGGACGGCTCGCGCCCCGATGACCGATCCCGGTCCGCTCGACGGTCCGGCCCCGATCGGCCGGAGCGCCCGGCTCGGCGCCGCCATCGACGACCTCTGGTCTCGCATGGCCGACGACTACGGCCTGCTGCCCGACCTGGCCCTCGACGCGCTCCTGGCCCGGGCCGACCGTGGTGAGCTGGTGGCCGCCGCTCCTCGCCTGGTCGAACTGACGGTGAGCCACGCCATGAGCGTGGCCGACGCGGCGGCGGTGGTCGACCGGTTCGGTCAGTACGACTGGGAGCCGCCCGAGCGGGTGGCGGTCGGGGAGGCCCTCGACGCCTGGTGGCTGGAGACGCTTCGCCGGCTCCCGGGCGAGCAGGTCGAGCCCTACCGGCCGGAGGTGGTGCTCGGCGTCGTCGTCGGCTTCGGGGTGCCGATGGTGCGATGGCTCGGCCCGTGGCTCGACGAGCTCGACGGGCCCGGTGCGGTCCACCTGGCCGACGTGGTGCTCGGCGGCCCGGACGGGCTGAGCGGCCCGGCCTGGGTCGGCAAGGAGGACGAGGCCCGCCAGGTGCTGGCGTGGGCAAGGACCGAGCCGGTCGTCACTGGTCTGACCCTGGTCGGGGGCGTCCACCTCGGCGACGGGGTGCTCGGCGACGTCCTCGATCGGCTGCTCGGCTGATGGCCGCCCGGTCGGTCGGCGGGGCCGTCTGATGCGACCCGTGGTGACGCCGACCGAGATGGCGGCGATCGATGCCGAGGCCCCCGAGCCGATCGACGAGTTGATCGAGCGGGCCGGTTGGGCCACGGCCAGGGCCGTGCTCGAGCTGCTCGACCAGCCCTACGGGTCGCGGGTGGTCATCCTCGCGGGCAAGGGCAACAACGGGGCCGACGGGCGGGCCGCCGTGCCGCACCTGCGGCGGGCTGGCGTCCACTGCCGGATCGTCGACGTCGGCGGCGAGTCATCGGCGTCCGACGCAGCCGGCGAGGAGGCGAGCACCGGACCGGCGACGGCCCGCCGTCGAGCGGAGCGACCCGCTCTCATCGTCGACGCCTGCTACGGCACCGGCCTCCGTCGCCCGTTCGACGCCCGCACGCTCCCGATCGAGATCGGGGACACGCCGGTGCTCGCCGTCGACGTCCCCTCCGGCGTGGACGGGGCGACGGGTGAGCTGCGAGACCACCCGCTGCGGGCCACCGCCACCGTCACCTTCGCCGCGCTGAAGCCGGGCCTGGTGCTCGAACCGGGCCGGAGCTTCGTCGGTCGGCTCACCGTTGCCGATATCGGTCTCGACTGCTCACGGGCGACGATCCACCACCTCGAGGCCGACGATCTGCGCCGTTGGCCGGCCCGCCCGGTCGACGGGCACAAGTGGCGGCGGGCGGTCGCCGTCGTCGGCGGCGGGCCGGGGATGACCGGAGCAACCGGCCTGGCCGCCCTCGGTGCCCTGCGGGCCGGCGCCGGCTATGCCACGATCTCGCGGCCCGGCTCCGCCCTCGGGGCCATCCCGGGGGTCGGAGCGGGGCCGGGGCCCAGCGGCCGGGTCGGTGCTGGCTCGGTCGGTGCCGCCTCGGTCGGTGCCGGCCCGGTTGGTGCCGGCTCAATCGACACCGGCTCGGTTGGTGCCGGCTCGGTCGAGACCGGCTCGGTTGGTGCCGGCTCGGTCGATGCCGGCCCGATCGAGGCGGTCGCCTACCCGGTCGGGGAGCGCTGGGCCGACGAATTGGCCGATCGGCTCGGCCGGTTCGGCGCCGCCGTCGTCGGTCCCGGTCTCGCCGACCAGGCGAGCAACCACCGCGAGGTCGGACGCTGGTGGTCGGAGGCCCCGATCCCAACGGTCTTCGACGCCGGCGCGCTGACTGCGCTGGCCGCCATC
This sequence comes from Actinomycetota bacterium, assembly GCA_039195375.1. Lineage (GTDB taxonomy): Bacteria > Actinomycetota > Acidimicrobiia > Acidimicrobiales > SZUA-35 > JAHELU01. The sequence goes on along the minus strand of JBCCVL010000126.1, from coordinate 14,486 downwards.
GGGCCACCCTGGCCTCCGCCGGGGGCGGCACACGTCCTGACCCCGCACGAGGGTGAGCTCACCCGCCTCCTCGGTCGCCCGCCCGGCACCGATCGGATCGCCGAGGCCCGTTCGCTCGCCGCCCGCCTCGGTGCCGTCGTGCTGCTCAAGGGGCCGACCACCGTCGTCGCCGACCCAGGCGGCGAGGTCCTGGTATCGACGGCCGGTGACGCCCGCCTGGCCACCGCCGGCACCGGCGACGTGCTGTCGGGGATCGTCGCCGCCGGACTGGCGGCCGGACTGACCCCACTGCTGGCGGCCGGGCTCGGAGCCGAGGTCCACGGGCGATCGGCCAGACGGGGTCACGCCGTCGGCCTGGTCGCCTCCGACCTGCCGGCCCTGGTCGCCGATCTGCTTTCGGAGGTCGGGACCGGGGGGTGATCCCTCCCGAGTCGCCCGTGGCCCCCACCGTCGGGGTCTACGATGGTCGAAGCGAGCGGTCTGCAACAGTTCGCCGGCGGATTGATCATTGGAGTGGCGATGAAAATCTTGCTGGTCGAGCCGTGGTTGAGCGGGTCCCATCGGGCCTGGGCCGAGGGGTACCGGGCCAGTTCGGGGCACGACGTCGACGTGGTTGGGCTTCCGGGTCAGCTCTGGCGCTGGCGCCTGCGGGGCGGTGCGCTGCCGCTGGCCGAGTCGATCACGAACTGGATCGACCGCAACGGCCAACCCGATCTCCTGCTCGTCTCCGGTCTCGTCGACGTGGCCGAGCTGCTCGGCCTCGCCCGCCGCAACCTGTCGCCGGACGCCGGCGTCGTGATCTATCAGCACGAGAGCCAGCTGGTCTACCCGGTGGCCGAGGGCAACTTCGACAACGGTGCGGCCCTGCGCAACTGGATGTCGTGGTGTGCCGCCGATCTGGTCCTGTTCAACAGCTACCACCACCTGCGGGCGGTCAGCGGCGCCCTGCCCGGGTTCATCCGGTCGCTACCGGACGACACCCATCAGCCGTCGGTCGAGAACGTGCTCTCCAAGTTCGAGGTGTTCCCAGTCGGCGTCGACCTGCGCCCGATCCCGGCTGGCGGCGATCGTCGGGCCAGAGCCGAGCGGGACGACCGGCCGATCATCCTCTGGCCCCACCGCTGGGAGCGCGACAAGGATCCGGGCGCGTTCCTCAACGCACTCGACAAGGTGCGCGACGTCGGGCTCGACTTCGGGTTGGTGCTGGCCGGGCAGGACCCGCCGAGCGGATCGACCATGGCGACCGAGGAGCGGGAGCGGGCCGAGAAGGAGTTCGCCGACCACATCGTCGCCTCCGGCGACTTCGACCGCTCCACCTACCTGCGTCACCTGGCCGAGGCCGATCTCGTCGTCAGCTGCGCCCGCCACGAGTTCTTCGGCGTCGCCGTGGTCGAGGCGGTGGCCGCCGGCTGTGTCCCCCTCCTGCCGGACGCCCTGAGCTACCCGGAGCTCATTCGACCGCCGTGGCATCGAACCGTGCTCTACGAGCCCGGCACGTTCGGCTCCCGTCTGGTCGATGCGGTGAAGCGGATCGGTGAGCTCCGCAACGAGACGATCGGTCTGGCCGAGTCGATGGGACGCTACGACTGGGGCTCGGTCGGTCAGATCTACGACGACCGACTGGCAGCGGTCCAGTCCCGCCTCGCCACCGTGTAGCGCCGGGGCTGAGGGCCGAACGTTCCCGGCCGGCCGGGCGGAGGGCTACGATCGCCCCGTGCTCACCGACGTGACCGGGGTGGCGGTCGGCCACTGGACCGACGAGGTGGCCCGGACGGGCTGCACCGTGATCGTGCTCCCCCAGGGGACCGTCGCCTCGGGCGAGGTCCGTGGCGGGGCTCCGGCCAGTCGGGAGCTCGCCCTGCTCGATCCGATCCGGACGGTCACCACCGTCGACGCCGTCGTGCTGAGCGGCGGTTCGGCCTTCGGGCTGGCCGCCGCCGACGGGGTGATGTCGGCGCTGGAGGCCCAGGGCCGTGGCTTCGAGACCCGGGTCGGGGTGGTCCCGATCGTCGTCGGGTTGTCGCTGTTTGACCTCGCAGTCGGCGATGCGGCGGTCCGCCCCGGACCGGCGGAGGGGCGCCTGGCGCTCGATGCCGCCTCGACCGAGGCCCACGCCGTCGGTCGGGTCGGCGCCGGGACGGGGGCCACCGTCGGCAAGTGGTCGGGCGAACCGCAGCCGGGCGGCATTGGCGCCGCCACCCGCCGGGCCGGTCCCGTCACGGTGTCGGCGTTGATCGCGGTCAACGCCTACGGCTTCGTCGACGACGGGAGATCGGTTGACGACATCGGTCCACCGGTGCGACCCGAGGTCGAGCCGGACGATGACGACGATGACGGCGCCGACCTCGGGCAAACGGCCGGAGCCGGTTCAGGATCCAGCTCCGGTGAGACGGCGACGAACACGACGATCGGGATCGTGGCCACCAACGCCAGGCTCGACAAGGTCGGGTGCCACCTGCTGGCCCAGAGCGCCCACGACGGACTGGCCCGGTCGCTGCTCCCGGCCCATACCGCCGCCGACGGCGACGCCATCGTCGCCGCCGCCACCGGCGAGGTCGACCCCGCACCCGACGACCCGGCCGGCCCGATCGACCTGGCCCACCTTCGGCTGCTCGCCCAGGCGGCGGTGGCCGCCGCCGTTCGTTCCGTCGCCGACTGACCTGGCCCGACCCGACCGGTCGCAGGTCCTGCGGTTACAGGACCCGATCGAGCGCATCGATGGTGTGCTCGATCTCGCCGACGGTGTTGTAGTGCACGGCCGAGATCCGCACGATGCCGTCCGGGTGGTTGATGCCCATTGCGTCGACGAGGCGGCGGGCGTAGAAGTCGCCGTGCCCGATCCCGATGCCGGCCCCGGCCAGCGCCTCGACCACGGCCGCGCCACCGACGGGCCCGGGGTCGAAGGCGATCGTCGGCGCCCGCTCGGCCCGCGAGGTACTGGTCGACCCGACGATGCGGAGACCACGGCCGATCAGGTAGTCGAGGAGGGGCGTCATCAGCCGCTCCTCGTGGGCGGCGACGAGGTCGTACACGCGGGCGATCCGCGACCAGCGGCCGACGTCGCCGGTCTCGATCGGCCCGAAGTGGTGCCGGAAGATCTCGTCGTAGTAGTCGACCATGCCGGCGATGGCGGCGACCGATGCATAATCGGGGCCGGCGGGGGTGAGGCGGGCCACCGGTCGGCCGGCGTTGAACCAGTGCCCCTGGTTGGTCAGCTCCTCGGTCAACCCGGCCCGGGTCCACATCAGACCCTGGTGGGGGCCGTAGGTCTTGTAGGTGCTGTAGAGGTAGACGTCACAGCCGAGGTCGCCAACGTCGATCGCCGCATGGGGCGCCCACGAGACGCCGTCGACCACCAGCAGTGCTCCGACCGCGGCGGCCACCTCGGCCACCTCGGCGATCGGGTTGATGGTGGCCGCCAGGTTCGAGGCGTGGGTGACGCAGATGACCCGGGTCCGCTCGTCGACGATCGATGTAAGGTCGGCCGGGTCGAGCAGGCCGCGGTCGGAGTCGACCGACCACTGGCGGATGGTGGCTCCGTGGTTGGCCAGCCGCCGCCAGACCCCGATGTTGGCCTCGTGGTCCTGGTTGGTGACGATGACGCCGTCGCCCGGTCGGAGCGTCGCCCCGATGGCCTGGGCGAGGACGTAGGTGTTCTGGCTCGTCGACGGGCCGACGTGCACGTCGCCGGGGTCGTTGCCGGTGCCGCGGCCCTGGTCGGCCGGGTCGGTAGCGAAGGTGGCGGCGGCCGCCGACCTCCCGCGTTCCATGAGCTCGCCTGCGGTCAGGCCGGGCCCGGCCGGCGCGGATGGCTGGATCCGGTGGCCCGACAGGTAGCGGGTGGTCAGGTCGATGACCTGGCGGGGCAGGTGACTGCCACCGGCGTTCTCCAGGTGGATCCACGGCTCGGCATCGTTGGGGGCGTCGAGGGCCGGGAACTGGGCGCGGACGTGGTCGACGTCGAGCTCGATCGTCGGTGGCGGGGTCGGGTCGGTCACGGGTTCGGCGCCTCCGGTTCAGGGTCGAGATCGACCGGCGAGGTGTTGGCGCCGCAGAGCACGACGGCGGTGTGGGCGCCGGTCGGTGGCCGCCAGGCACCGGTTCGCATGGCGGCAACCGGCACGGCGGCCGAGGCTTCGACGGCGAGACGGAACTCGGACCAGAGGAATCGTCTGGCCGCGCTCGTGGCGTCGTCGTCGACGACGACGCTGGTCGCACCGGTGCCGACGAGCGTGTGGAAGGCCAGCTCGCCGAGGCGGGTGGCGCCGAGCGCATCGGCGGCGATCCCGCTGACGTCGACGTCGACGGGGCGCCCGGCTTCCCGGGCTCGGGCCCAGGCTGCGGTGCCCTCGGTCTCGCAGGCCACCACCTCCGTGCGGTCGCCGAGCCAACCGGCGATCCCACCAGACAGCCCGCCGCCGCCACAGGCCACGAGGACCGAGCCGATCGGCCGGAGCCCGGCCGCTGCGACCTGGGCCTCAAGCTCGCTCGCGGTCGTGCCGGCACCGGCCATCACGTCGAGCGCCTCGTAGGCGTGGACCGAGGTCGCTCCGGTGCTGGCCTGGTGCTCCTGGCAGGCGGCGAGGGCGTCGGCGTAGACGTCGCCGATCTGCACGACCTCGGCGCCGAGGGCCCGCAGCCGGGCCACCTTGGCCGGGGCCGAGATGGTCGGCACGAAGATCGTGGCCCGGTGGCCGAGTCGGCCGGCGGCCCAGGCGACGGCCACGCCGTGGTTGCCTCCGGAGGCCGCGGTCACACCCGCCTCCGACACCGGGTTGGTCGACAGGAAGTTGAGTGCACCGCGGGCCTTGAAGGTGCCCGAGTGCTGGAGCAGCTCCAGCTTCAGGGTGACGGTGCCGTCGACGCCGAGCTCACCGCCGTCGAGGGTCACGATCGGCGTGGTCCGGATCCGGCCGGCCAGGGTGGCGGCGGCCGCCTCCACCCGGTCCGGGGTCAGCACCGGCGCATCAGCCGGACGAACGGTCTCGCTCACCGGGACACCGTAACCGCCACGGGCAACGCTCCGCCGGCCCGGGTGTTGGGGCCGGCCCCGACTCCATCTGACAGAGTTAGCCTGAAGTGGATGCGGAACGACCCCGTCGACCCGATCCGGGAGCTGCGGCTGCGCAGCGACGGTCCGGCGCAGACCAAGGCCATCGGCGCGGCCATGGCTCCGGCGTTGGCCGTCGGCGACGTGTTGGTCCTGACCGGCGATCTCGGGGCGGGCAAGACCTGCTTCACCCAGGGGTTGGGGCGGGCCCTCGGGATCGACGACCCCATCACCAGCCCGACGTTCACCCTGGCCAACCGGTACGCCGGCCGTCTCGTTCTCCACCATCTCGATGCCTACCGCCTCGACGGTGAGGACGACGCAGCCGACCTGGCGCTCGACGAGCTGCAGGAGACCGGCGTCACCGTGATCGAGTGGGGCGACCGCATCGCCGGGTTGCTCCCGTCTGGTCGGCTCGACCTGGCGTTCCGCTACCCCGAGCTGGGCGACGACGTCTCGACCGCTGGGGACGAGTTGGACCGTCGGCTGATCGACGTGAGCGGGCCGGTGGGGGAGCGGGGCCTCGACGTGCTCCTGGCCCGCTGGGTCGACCGCGCTGCGTCCGAGACCGGCGGGCGTCGATGACCGCCCCGGCACCCGCCCCCGGGACCGCCGGGCTGGCCGTGACGTCGTCGACCGGCGTCATGGGGTTGGCCGTCGGCCGGGTCGGCGAGAACGTCGCCGTCGAGTCGGTGTTCGACGTCGAGGTGCCGACCGAGCGCCGCCATGCCGAGGAGCTGACCCCGCTGCTGCACGAGCTGCTGGCCACGGCCGGCCTGACCCCGGCCGATCTGGGTTGGCTCGCCGTCGACGTCGGCCCGGGCCGGTTCACCGGCCTCCGGGTCGGCCTGGCCACCGTCCGGGGCCTCGCCTTCGCCCTCGGGGTCCCGGTGGTCGGCGTCACGAGCCTCGAGATCCTGGCCGCCGGCGCTCCGGCCGGCCCCGTCACCGCCGTCGTCGACGCCAGGCGGCAGGAGGTGTTCCAGCAGCGCTTCATCGACGGCGCGGCCGACGGCGAGGCCCGGGTTGGTCCACCCGAGGAGCTGGCCCGTTCGGCCAGGGGCGTGGTGCTCGGCGACGGGTTCGATCGCTACCGGGACCTCTATCTGCTGCCGGGAACCGACCAGGATGGGCCCGACGTCGTCGGCCTCGACGGCCGACATCCGCGAGCGGTGGACCTGTTGGCGCTGGCTGCCGGTCGTTCGGCCGGGCCGGGCGTCGACGTCCGCCCCCGTTACCTCCGCGAGCCCGATGCCGTCGCCAACGTTCGCACCCGCCCCGAGGCGGTGGCCTCGTGACGGTGACCGTCGAGCTGCAGCCGCTCGTCGAGGACGACCTCGATGCCGTCCACCGCCTCGAGGTCGACAGCTCACCCGACCCGTGGAGTCGGGACCTGCTGGCCGGTGAGCTCGACGGCGACGGCAACGATCGGCTGTGGCTGGTCGCCGCCGCCGGGCGGGGGCCGCGGCGTCGGATCGTCGGTTTCGGCGGGGTGCTGCTCGTCGTCGACGAGGCCCACGTCATGAACCTCGTCGTGTCCGCCGGCCAACGCCGTCGTCGGGTGGCCAGCCGCCTGCTGGCCTCGCTGCTGCTCGCCGCCGCTGACCGCGGAGCGACGGCGGCCACGCTCGAGGTCCGGGCCGGCAACGATGCCGCGATCGAGCTCTACCGCCGGTTCGGGTTCGAGATGGCCGGACGTCGACCGCGCTATTACGCCGATGGGGCCGACGCCGAGATCATGTGGTGCCACGGCCTCTACCGGCCCGACGTCCGGTCGCGGCTGCGGACCCTCGGAGGTCTCGAATGAGCGGAACCATCCTCGCCATCGAGACCAGCTGTGACGAGACGTCGGCCGCCGTGGTCACCGACGGTCGCCACGTCCTGTCGAACGTCGTGTCGAGCCAGATCGACCTCCACGCCGTCTACGGCGGCGTGGTGCCCGAGGTGGCCAGCCGGGCCCACCTCGAACGGATGGAGGCGGTGCTGGCCAAGGCCATGGACGACGCCGCCGTCACGCCGGGTGACCTCGACGCCGTGGCCGCCACCTGCGGGCCCGGGCTGGTCGGCGCCCTGCTGATCGGCGTCAGCACTGCCAAGTCGCTCGCTTTGGCCTGGGACCTCCCCTACGTGGGTGTCAACCACATGGAGGGCCACCTGTTCGCCACGTTCCTGGAGCGCCCCGATCTCGAGCTGCCGCTCGTCGTGCTGCTCGTGTCCGGTGGCCACACCATGATCGTCGAGGTGACCGAGCCCGGCCGCTACCGGTACCTCGGGGCCACGATCGACGATGCAGCCGGCGAGGCGTTCGACAAGGTGGCCCGCTACCTCGGACTCGGCTATCCGGGCGGCCCGATCATCGATCGGCTGGCCGTCGACGGCGACCCCGAGGCCATTCGATTCCCCCGGGCGATGATGGACGGCGATCGGCACCGGGTCAGCCTCGACTTCTCGTTCAGCGGGCTCAAGACCGCGGTCGTCAACCACGTCCGCCGCCACCCCGATGTGGCCAACGCCGACGTCGCCGCCTCGTTCCAGGAGGCGGTCGTCGACGTGCTGGTGACCAAGACCCTCCTGGCCGCCGAGCGGGTCGGTGCCAGAACCGTCTGCCTCGGTGGCGGGGTGGCTGCCAACTCCCGGCTCCGGGACCGGTTCGCGGTCGAGGCCGAGGCTGTCGGGCTTGCCCATCTGGTCCCCGATCGGGTGTTCTGCACCGACAATGCGGCCATGATCGCAGCGGCCGCCCACCACCGGCTGATCGCCGACGGACCGACGCCGCTCGACGGCGGCGCCGACCCCTCGCTCCGCCTTCCGGTGGTCGACGCAACCCGCTGACCAGGGATTTCGCTCAGGTCGGGTCCGGAAGGGTCCGACCCCAAGAGGCATGTTCTCGTGGGTCAGTCGGGTCGCCATCACCACCAAGGTCGTGCTCGTCGCCGCCGCTGCGGCCATGGCCGCCGGGTTGACGACGATGACGATCGGCATCATGCAGGCCGGCAGCTTCGCCGACGCCGCGTTGGTCGAGGCGGTCGAGCTCCAGGACGGCCGGCTCGACGCCATCGCCTCGAGCACCGAGGACATCGTGGCAACGATCGATGCAACCCTGCGTCAGAAGCTGGCCGCCGACGTGCGGGTCGGGGAGAACCTGGCCGAGCAGATGGGTGGCTTCAACACCTCGGACGACTCGATGGTGTCGTGGTCGGCGATCAACCAGTTCGACCAGTCGACGACGCCGTTGTCGCTGCCCCAGATGCGGGTCGGGGACGAGTGGCTCGGGCAGGTCGACGACCCCGACGACGAGGCCGTCCTCGTCGACGAGGTGCTGCGGCAGGTCGGCGCCATCTCCACGGTGTTCCAGCGGATGAACGACGAGGGCGACATGCTCCGGGTGGCGACCAACGTGGCCAAGACCGACGGCACCAGGGCCATCGGCACCTACATCCCGGCGACGAACCCCGATGGCAGCCCGAACGCCGTGGTCAACACGCTGCTCGACGGCGAGACGTTCCTCGGCACGGCGTTTGTCGTCAACCGGTGGTACATCACGGCCTACGCCCCGATCTTCGACGATCGGGGTGTGGTCATCGGTTCGTTCTTCGTCGGGCTGCCCCAGAACGCGGTCGACGAGCTGCGGCAGTCGGTGGTCGACATCGACGTCGGCCCGAACGGGTTCATGACCGTCGTCCGGGCCTCCGGCGCCCAGCGGGCCAACTACGTGTTCAGCCCGGACGGGTCGCTCGACGGTGAGAACGCCATCGACACCGTCGACGTCGACGGTGAGCGGTACATCGAGCGGATCATCGACGATGCGGTCGCCCTCGGCGACGGTGAGATCGGCACCATCGAGTACACGCTGCCCGAGGTCGGGGTGATCGACGCCCACTTCGCCTACTTCGAACCGTGGGACTGGGTGATCGTGGTCAACGCCGCCAGGACGGACTCGGCCGGGGTGGCCGACAAGCTGGCGGCCGGTCGGACCCAGATGCGGAGCATGCTGCTCACCGGCACGGCGATCGTCGTGCTCGTGACCGCCGCCCTGGCCTGGCTGATCGGCCGCAGCCTGACCAGGCCGCTGCTCCTCAAGACCCGAACGATCGCCGACATGGCCTCCGGCGAGCGAAGCCTGGCCAACTCGAGCTCGGCCCTGGCCTCCGCCGCCAGTGCGGCGTCGGCCGAGACCGTCACCGTGGCCGACGCAGCCAACGAGGTCCGCACCAGCGTGCGCGAGGTCCAGCAGGCCATCGAATCGATGGACACCGGCATGGCCTCGATCGCCAACTCGGTCGGTGAGTCGGCCGATGCGCTCGACCAGATGATGACGTCGATCGCCGAGATCGCCGACAACACCTCGCAGGCGTCGACCGTGGCCGACCAGGCCGTCGAGGAGGCGGGACGGGCGACGGCGACCATCCAACGGTTGTCGGAGGCGAGTGTCGAGGTCGAGGAGGTGGTCGAGCTCATCGCCTCGATCACCGAGCAGACCAAGCTGCTGGCGCTCAACGCCACGATCGAGGCGGCCAGGGCCGGCGAGTCCGGCAAGGGCTTCGCGGTCGTGGCCAACGAGGTCAAGCAGCTGGCCGAGCAGACGGCGGAGAGCTCGGAGCGGATCGCGGCCCGGGTCCAGGCCATGCGCAGCCAGACCGGCGAGGCGACCGAGGCCATCGGCCGCATCGACGACACCATCCGCTCCATCAACGAGCTGCAGGTCAGCATCTCGGGGGCGCTGGAGGAGCAGAGCGTCACCAGCCGCAACATCGGCGAGCTCCAGACCGGGATCGCAGCCGAGACCGAGCACCAGGTCGAGCGCACGAGGAACATCGCCGAGCAGGCCACAACGGCCAGCAACTCGGTCGACCAGATCAGCGCCAGCGTGACCTCGGCCGCCGAGTCGGTGCGGTCGACCAACGATCTGGCCGCCGACGTCGCCGGCGCGTCGGAGTCGTTGGCCGAGGTGGCCGGCGGGCTCCGCCAGGTCGTCGTCGGTCGGAGCTGAGTCCGGTCCGTCGACGCCGACCGCCGGGCGGGCGACCGAGCTGGTCCGGTGACCCTGAGGGGCGACCCCGAGATCGACCCTGAGATGGGTCGGCGCGCACCCTGACCGCGTCGGGGTCGGGTTCCGGGGTCGGATCAGGAGGACGCCCGATATCGGGTCGAACGGGTCGGTTTTAGCGTCGTCGGTGCACGCGAAAACGATCCGAAAGAGACCACGATGACCATGACCTTCGATCCCTCCACCGGCTCGACCACCACCCCGGTCGGTGCCATCCGCCAGGCCGGTCCCGCCGCTGCGGCCGCCGTCGGCGCCACCAAGGTCTACGGCAGCGGCGACACCGAGGTCACCGCTCTGGCCTCGGTCGACGTCGCCTTCGAGACCGGTCGCATGACCGCCATCATGGGCCCCTCCGGCTCCGGCAAGTCGACCCTCATGCAGTGCCTGGCCGGCCTCGACCGCCTCACCAGCGGACGGGCCGTCATCGGCGACACCGACCTGTCGGACCTCGACGAGAAGCAGCTGACCAGGCTCCGCCGGGAGCGGATCGGCTTCGTCTTCCAGGCCTTCAACCTGATCCCGACGCTCAGCGCCATCGAGAACATCACCCTCCCGATGGACCTGGCCGGGACCCGGCCGGACCGGGAGTGGCTGACCCACGTGGTCGACACCGTCGGGCTCGGCGAGCGCCTGAGCCATCGTCCGAGCGAGCTCTCCGGTGGTCAGCAGCAGCGGGTCGCCGTTGCCAGGGCGCTGGCCAGTCGCCCGGCGATCATCTTCGCCGACGAGCCGACCGGCAACCTCGACTCCCGCACCGGGGGCGAGATCCTCCGCTTCATGCAGTGGGCCGTCGGCGAGTTGGGCCAGACCATCGTCATGGTCACCCACGACCCCGTCGCCGCCTCCTACGCCGATCGGGTGGTCTTCCTGGCCGACGGCCGCATCGTCTCCGAACTGCACGACCCGACCGCCGACTCGGTGCTCGACCGCATGCGCGGTCTGGGCGACTGAGCGGACCTTCGAGGGGAAGGACTCCGACCAATGTTCCGCTTGACCATCAAGAACCTCGCCGCCAACCGCATCCGGCTGGCCCTGACCACCTTCGCCGTCGTCCTGGCGGTCGCCTTCGTGGTCTCTGCGCTCGTCCTCACCGACGGGCTCCGCTCCAGCTTCGGCGACCTGTCCGAGGACATCACCGCCGGGACCGATCTCGAGCTCCGCCCCGTCGGCGGGTTCGGCGAGGCCGACACCCTGCCGGAGACGGCGCTCGACGACGTCAGCGCCATCGACGGCGTCGACGCCGTCGCCGCTCGGGTCGAGGCCGAAATGACGATCCGCCCGGTGAATGCCGACGGCGAGACCATCTCGATCAACGGTCCACCGCAGCTGGCGTTCGGCTGGATCGACGATCCCCGGCTGGCCAACTCGACGATGGTCGATGGACGCCCGCCGACCGGTCCCGCTGAGTTCACCATGGACCTGGACGCAGCGGCGACCCACGGCTTCGACGTCGGCCAGACGTATCAGGTCATCACGCCGACGGGGACCACCGAGCTCGAGCTGACGGGGCTCACGAGCTTCGGGGCAGACAACGACACGCTCGGCGCCACGCTGATGCACCTGGAGACCGCGACCCTGCAGGGCCTGCTCGGCCAGGACGGCTACGACTCGATCGCCGTCGTGGTCGATCCGGCGGCCGATCGGGGAACGGTCGAGGTGGCGATGGCCGGCGTGGTGCCCGGGGCCGAGGTGGTCGACCAGGCCACCCTCGAATCCGAGCAACGGGCCGAGTTCGACCAGGGCATCGACATCCTCGGCAACATCCTGCTCGGCTTCGCCGGCGTGTCGCTGTTCGTCTCGATCTTCATCATCTACAACACCTTCTCGATCGTGCTCGGACAGCGGACCCGGGAGTTGGCGTTGATGCGGACCGTCGGGGCCGACCCGGCCCAGATCCGCCGCTCGGTGCTCGGCGAGGCTGCGGTCATCGGCGTCGTCGCCTCGGCCATCGGCATCGTCGTCGGCCTCGGCCTCACCTACGGCCTTCGCGGTCTGTTCGGCCTCATCGGCGCCGACCTGCCCGACTCGCCGCTGGTGCTGTCGACCAGGACCGTGATCGCGGCCTGTGTGATCGGGATCGTCGTCACGCTGGTGTCGGCCATCGGACCGGCCCGCAAGGCCGGCCGCATCCCACCGGTCGCCGCCCTCCGTGACGGGGCCACCGCCGGGTCGGTCGGCAATCGCCTGCGGATGGTCCTCGGCGGACTGTTGACCGCAGCCGGCGTCGTCGCCGGCTCGTTCGGGCTCTTCGTCGCCTCGACCACGGCGTCGGTCATCCTGCTCCTGGCCGCCGGTGCGATCGGCGTCTTCGTCGGGGTGACCATGCTCAGCCCGCTCGTCGCCGTGCCGGTGACCAGGGTCATCGGCTGGCCGCTGCGGCGCACGCTCGGCGCCTCCGGCCACCTGGCCCAGCAGAACGCCGGTCGCAACCCGCAGCGCACGGCAACGACCGCGGCGGCCCTGATGATCGGCCTGGCCGTCGTCTCGATGACGCTGACCGTCGGCGAGTCGGTCAAGGCCCAGTTCCGCTCGACGCTCGAGAGCTCGGTCCGGGCCGACTACCTCGCCATCGAGAACGCCTCGACGTTCCCGCCTGCGGTGGCCGAGCGGTTCACCGACTCCGGCGCCGTCGACACCCTGACCCGCTTCCGGTACGACCGGGCCATCATCGACGGTGTCGAGCAGACCCTGATGGGCTCCGACCTGGCCGCCACCGAGGTCCTGTTCGACATCGGCGTCTCGTCCGGTGTGGCCACCGACCCGTCGGTGACCGATGCGGTCCTGGTGGCCAACGAGGAAGCCGACGCCCTCGGCATCGAGGTCGGCGACACCATTCCGATGACGTTCGAGAGCGGGACCAGCATCGACACGACGGTCATCGGCATCTTCGAGGACAACACGGTGATCGAGGAGTACTACCTCGTCGACCTGTCGACCTTCGCCACCGTCGGCGCCAGCACCGGTGACGACTGGTTGGCCATGAACCTGGTCGACGGCGTCACCGAGGGCGAGGCCGACGCCGTCTTCGCCCCGATCGCCGAGGCGTACCCGGGCATGGACCTGTCGACGACCAACGCCTTCGTCGACGGCATCGAGGACGAGATCGACCAGGCCCTCGCCGCCGTGAACGTGATGGTGGTGCTGGCGGTCGTCATCGCCCTGATCGGCATCGCCAACACCCTGGCCCTCTCGGTGTTCGAGCGGACCCGGGAGCTCGGCCTGCTGCGGGCGGTCGGGATGACCAGGCGTCAGCTCCGACGGATGATCCGCCTCGAGGCGGCCCTGGTCGCGGTGTTCGGCGCTGCGCTCGGCGTGGCCGTCGGGGTGCTGTTCGGCTGGGCGGCGGTCGCGGCCCTGCCGGCGACGGTCACCGACACCCTGGCCATCCCGGTCACCCGGATCGTGATCCTGGTCGCCATCGCCGGCGTGGCCGGTCTGGTGGCGGCCTGGGGTCCGGCCAGGCGGGCCGGCCGACTGAAGGTGCTCGACGCCATCGCCAGCTGAGGGTCGTCGGCCGTGTGGCCAGACCCGATGACGAGGCGCCGTGTCCCCGTGGCACGGCGCCTCGGCGCGCCCCGACCGTCGTCGATGGTTTCGGCCCCAGACGGCTCTCACGTCACGCCGCCTCGACGCGATCGGGCCACTGACGGCGAACGGCGACCCGCAGGCGATGCAACCGCTGGCGGACCGCGGCCCGATCGAGTCCGAGCTCGCCGGCGATCTCGCCGGCCGGCCGGTCGAGGACCCAGGCCCGGTAGGCGGCTTTGGCCGTGATGGCCTGCGAGCTCGTCGTTCCGGGCAACCCCCGCACCGCCCGGCCGACGGTGTGCACGAGGTCGGTGTGCCCGGCCGACTGCCGGGCAACGGCGTCGGTGGCGATGGGCTGCGGCGTCGGTCGTGGCCGCCGGCTGCCGGCGGCGCTGCGGCGGAGCCGCTGGCGGGTGTCGAGCACCAGGTTGGCGGCGATGCGGTCGGGGCGCCGGTCGAGCGGGTGCACGCACAGCGTCTCGAAGAAGGCGGAACGGACCTCGTCGGCCGCCTCACCCCAGCGGATGCCCCACCGCCGCTGCTCCAGGCGGACGAGGCGGCGGAGCCCGGGTCGGAGCTGGATCAGGAGGGCGATGGCGGCCCGGTCGTCGCCCTCCTGGGCGAGCGCCACCAGCGCAGCCTGACGGCGATCGACCATCGGCGACCAGCGGACCTCGCCGGGCGCGACGCAACCGGTGTCATCGCCCGGTTGGTCGTCGATCAGGACCGGGTGCCGCTCGGTCCACCGCCCGAAGGTCTCGCGACCCCGGCGGCTGACCCGCCACCGGTTCCACTCGTCGACGTCGACCAGATCATCCATCGCCCCAGTCGACCGCACCGGTTCACGGTTTCGTTCACGGT
>JBCCVL010000125.1:0-19671 GCA_039195375.1 Actinomycetota bacterium | reverse complement strand
TGGGCATCCAGCTGATGATCCCCCAGCTGGTGCAGCGGATCATCGACGAGGGGAGCCTGGCCTCCGACACCGATCGGGTGGTCGAGGTCGGCTTCCAGATGATCCTGTGGTCGGTCCTCAACCTCGTCGTCGCCGGCGGCGTCGCCTACCTGACCGCCCTCACTGCGACCAACCTGGCCCACTCGCTGCGACGGCTGCTGTACGAGAAGGTCACCACCTTCAGCCACGGCGACCTCGATCGCCTCTCGACCGCCGAGCTGCTTGTCCGGCTCACCAGCGACGTGAACATCATGAAGACCGCGTTCATGCAGACGATGTTCATGCTGTTCCAGGCCCCCTGGCTGCTCGTCGGTGCCGTCGTGCTGGTCTGGCTGCAGAGCCCCTCGCTCGTGTGGATCATGGCCGCGGTGATGGTGGTCACCGTCATCGTCGTGTTGGCCATCGCCCCCGCCCTCGGGCCCCTGTACGCCAGGGCCCAGTCCGCACTCGACCGCCTCAACACCGTGTTCTACGAGAACATCGCCGGGGTGCGTGTGGTCAAGGCCTTCAACCGGACCGAGCTGGAGGGCGAGCGGTTCGCCGAGCGGAACCACGAGGTCTACCAGCGGCAGCTGACGCCGGCGCTGCGCAGCGCCCTGTTCCAACCGGTCCTTTTCGGACTGCTCTACAGCGCCGTCGGCGTCGCGGTGTTGACGAGCGGAACCGACGTGGCCAACGGCGTGCTCAGCGGTGACCCCGACGCCCTGCAGCCCGGCGAGCTGACCACGTTCTTCAACTACCTCCTGACGGCGATGATCCCGATCATGATCGTCGCCTTCGTGCTGCCCGAGCTCGGCCGGTTCGAGGCGTCGCTGTCGCGGATCGTCGAGGTGATGCGGACCGAGCCGGACGTCGCCGAGCCGACCGACGCCGTCGACCCGGGCGAGCTGACCGGCCGCGTCGAGTTCCGATCGGTCACGATGGCCTATCTCGACGCCGAGCAGCGGCCGCTGCCAACGCCGGTCCTGCGGGACGTCAGCTTCGTTGCCGAGCCTGGCGAGACCGTTGCCATCCTCGGCCAGACCGGCTCCGGCAAGACCACGCTGATCAGCCTCGTGCCCCGGTTCTACGACGTCACCGATGGTGAGGTCCTCGTCGACGGCCACGACGTCAGGACCCTCGACCTCACGGCGCTGCGCTCCCAGATCTCGCTGGCCGAGCAGCAGGCGACCGTCTTCGCCGGGACGTTCTACACCAACATCGCCTACGGGCGGGCCTACGGCGCCGATTCCGCCGAGCCGACGCATGCGCCGCTGTGCGATTACCAGCAGGCCGAGCACGCAGCTCGGGTGGCCGACGCCCACGGCTTCATCTCGGCCCAGCTCGACGGCTACGACGGCGCTGTGACCGAGAGCGGCAACAACCTCTCGGGCGGCCAGCGCCAGCGTCTCAGCCTGGCCAGGGCCATCGCCGCCCGGCCCCGCATCCTGATCCTCGACGACACGACCTCGGCCGTGGACGTCGCCACCGAGGCCAGGATCCAGCAGGCGCTCGACGTCGAGATGGCCGGCCGGACGGTGCTGATCGTGGCCCAGCGGATCACCACCGCCATGCGGGCCGACAAGATCGTGCTGCTCGACGACGGCACCGTGTCCGACGTCGGCTCCCACAACGACCTGCTCGACCGGTCCGAGCTCTACCGCGAGATCGCCGAGTCCCAGCTCGGCTCGCTCGACGAGATCGCCGACCTGCTGGAGGCGCCGTGAGCCGCACGAGCGGACCCGAGCAGCGCCGGCCCGGTACCTTCATGCGGCTGCTCGGGTACGTGGCCCGACAGCCCGTCCTGCTCGGGGCGTCGGTCGTCTTCCTCGTGCTCGGCACCGTCGTGCTCGCCTTCCAGCCCCTGCTGTTCGGGCGGGCGGTCGACGAGTTCGCCGACGGTGACGCCGGGAACGCAACGGAGTACGGGCTGGCCATCGTCGCCGTCGCCATCGTCGGCGGGCTCCTGACCTACATCGCCAACCGGCAGCTGGCGGCGCTGGCCCAGGGCGGCATGGAGTTGATGCGCAACGACCTGTTCTCGGCCATGCAGGACCTGTCGCTCGGCTTCTACGACGCCGAGGCCCCCGGCGACCTGAATGCCCGTGTCACGTCCGACATCGAGGCCGTCAACCAGTTCTTCACCACCGCCGTGCCCCGCATCATCACCACGGCGATGACCGTGGTCACGATGCTGATCATCATGCTCTCGCTCGACCTGACGATGAGCGTGGTCGTGTTGTTGATCGTGCCGATGTCGCTCGGCCTGATCGTCGTGCTCGGGCGCCGCATCCAGGCCGACGCCGCCGCCTACCAGCAGCTGATCGGCGAGGTCAACGGGTACGCCGAGGAGGTCGTCCAGGGTCAGCGGACGGTCAGGACCTACGCAACCGAGGCGGAGACGATCGACCGGCTGGTCGAGCTGTCGGAACAGGCCAGAGAGGCCGACCGATCCGCCCAGTTCCGCAGCTATCTGATGCAACCGGCCAGCCGCTTGGTCAACAACCTCGACATCGCCCTGGTCGGCCTCATCGGCGGCACCAGGGCCCTCAGCGGCGCCATCTCGCTCGGTGACGTCGTCGCCTTCGTCGGCTACTCCCAGCAGTTCGGCGGCCAGTCCCAGCAGCTGTCCCAGGTCGTGACCCAGACCCTGTCGGCCATCGCCGGGGCGCGGCGGGTGTTCACCATCATCGACACCGAGCCCGACCTGGCGTCGTCGGCCGACGCCACCCCACTGCCGGCGGCCGACGGCAAGGTCGACTTCGACAACGTCGACTTCAGCTACGTCCCCGGCAAGCAGATCCTGTTCGACAACGACTTCCACGTCGCTCCCGGTCAGTTCATCGGTCTCGTCGGGCCGACCGGAGCCGGGAAGTCGACGATCATCAACCTGCTCACCCGGTTCTACGACATCGATTCCGGAACGATCCGGCTCGACGACCACGACATCACCGACGTCGAGCTCGACGACCTCCGCCACCGCTGCGGGGTGGTGCTGCAGGTCCCGTACCTGTTCTCCGAGTCGATCATGTACAACCTGGCCTACGGGCGGGAGGGGGCGACCGACGACGAGTGCATCGAGGCGGCCAAGAGCGCCAACGCCCACGGCTTCATCACCCGGTTGCCGGACGGCTACCACACGGTCCTGGCCGAGGGGGCCGTCAGCCTCTCCCAGGGGCAGCGACAGCTGCTCACGATCGCCAGGGCCATCGTGTCGCAACCCGACGTGCTCGTGCTCGACGAGGCCACCTCCAGCGTCGACACCAGGACCGAGCGCCGGATCCAGACCGCCATCGATCGGCTGATGGACAACCGCACCTCGTTCGTGATCGCCCACCGGCTGGCCACCGTGCGCCACGCCGACCAGATCATCGCCCTCGACCGGGGCCGCATCCAGGAGATCGGCTCCCACGACGAGCTGATCGCCGCCCGGGGCTTCTACCACGACCTCTACATGGAGCAGTTCACCCGCCAGGACTCGGGTGACCGGTCGGCCGAACCGGCACCAGGCGGCTGAGGTCGGCTGGCGGCAGATCAGCCCTCGATCGGGTTGGCGAGGCCCTCGATCACCTCGGCCCTCGGGTGACCGGCGAGGGTCGCCGGGGGCACCAGGAGCTTCCGGTCGCGGCTGCCGCCACCGATGATCACCTGCTCCCGCTCCATCACCGCAGCATCGATCCAGAGCTCGAGCGGCTGGGCGGTGCCGAACGGGGTGACGCCGCCGATCTCCATCCCGGTCAGCTCGCGGGTCTGGTCAGCCGAGGCGAACGAGCACTTGCGGACGCCGAGGCGCTTGCGGACCGCTTTGTTCACGTCGAGCCGGGTCGAGGCGAGCACGAGGCACATCACGTAGCGCGGCGGCTCGCTCTTGCCGACGACGACGATGGCGTTGGCCGAGTCGTCCGGCGAGTAGCCGTACGCCTCGCAGAACTCGGCGGTGTCGGCCAGCGCCGGGTCACAGGGCACGATCTCGTTGGCGAGCCCGAGGTCCTTCAGTTCGGTGACGACGGCGTCGACGGCGACCGTCGGATCGGCGTCGGTCGGGTCGGTGCCGGCGGAGTCCGAGCTGGTGGTCATGTGTCCATCGTAGGGCGGGACGCCTGGCTGCCACGCCACCCGGCGATGGCCTCGATCAGCTCGGTCCCGACGTCGAGCGGCGGGTCGTCCGACCGGTGGTCGTGGATCACGATCGTGTCGAACCCGATGTCGCCAAGCGCTGCGGCCAGGTCGGTGAACGCGTCGAGGCTCCGCATCGGGTCGGTGAAGACGAGCGGCAGGAAGGCGGTGCGGCCGACCTCGGTCGGCTGACGCCCGGAAGCCTCGCAGGCCCGGTCGAGCAGCGCCGACTGGCGGCGGGCCACGTCGACGAAGTCGTCGATTCCCTCGGCCGGGCGGGTCGGGTCGCCGAGGGTGATCCAGCGGTCGGCCAGCGCCCCGGTCAGGGCGATCGTGCGTCGTCCGCCAGCGGCCAGGGCGAGCGGCAGCCGGGGCCGGCGCACCGATCCGGGGAGCACCCGACCACCCTCGACGTGGTACCAGCGACCGACGTGGTCGGTGACCGCCCCCCGGAGGAGCCCGTCGACCAGGTTGGCGTACTCCTCGAGCCGGTCGGCCCGCTCGGCCGGCGACAGCGGCCGGTCGCCGTAGGCGGTGGCGTCGAACCCGGCGCCGCCGGCGCCGAGACCGAGGATGAACCGGCCCTGCGACACGTGGTCGATCGACATCGCCTCCTTGGCCAGCATCAGCGGGTGGCGGAGCGTCGGGCTGGCCACCATCGTGCCGATGTCGATGCGGCTGGTCACCGCAGCCAGTCCGGTCAGCCAGGGAAACGTGGCGTGCCACGCCCGATCGCGGTAGTGCTTCCACGACAGGTGGTCGTACACCCAGAGGTGATCGAACCCGAGGGTCTCGAGTTCACGGGCTCGTTCTGCGGTGGCCGGCCAGGGATCGACCGGCATCAGGACCACTCCGACGCGCATCGGGACAACGTAGGCCACCCGGGGCCGTGGAACGCGATCGGTCGACCGGCTGATCTGCTCCCCTTCTTCCCGCCGGGAGGGCTGCACACTGCAGCCATCGGGACCGTCGGGTCCCGGGAGGCGAGGTGGCGACGATGCCCGGGCGGGCTCCTCGGCCCGTCCGGGCCGATCTCACCGCAGCCGGGATCGACCACGCGGGGTTCGTGGTCACCTCCCGGGACCGCACCGCATCGCTGACCGGTGAGGTGCCGTTCGGCCACGACGTCGACGCGGTCAAGACCGCCGTGGTCGACGAGCTGGTCGCGGGCCTCGACGTCGACGATCTCCGCCCGTTTGCCGGCCCGCCTCCGCCGTCAGCGCAGGGAGATCCCGGCGGTCTTGGTCTCGAGATACTCGTCGAGGCCCTCGTGGCCGCCCTCGCGGCCGAGCCCCGAGTCCTTCATGCCCCCGAACGGGACCGAGGCCGAGGTCGGGTTGACGTCGTTGATGCCGATGATGGCGAAGTCGAGGGCCTCGAACGCCGTCATCGCCGTCTTCAGGCTCTCCGTGTAGACGTAGGCGGCGAGGCCGTAGTTGGTGTCGTTGGCCAGCTCGATGACCTCGTCGACGTCGTCGTAGACGACCACCGGGGCCACCGGGCCGAACGTCTCCTCCCGGTAGACGGTCATCTCCTGGGTCACCCCCGTCAGCACCGTCGGTGCGTAGAAGAAGCCGCGATCGAGCCCGTCGGCGGTCAGGCGCTCGCCGCCGATCGGCACGCTGGCCCCCTTCGCCCTGGCGTCGTCGACCTGGGCCGCCACCTTCTCGACCGCCGCATCGTCGACCAACGGTCCGACCCCGACCCCGTCGTCCATCCCGTTGCCGGTGGTGAGGCCGGACACCCGCTTGGTCAGGGTCTCGACGAAGGCGTCGGCGGCGTTGCGGTGCACGTAGAGCCGGTTCGGGGAGATGCAGGCCTGGCCGGCGTTGAGGAACTTGAGGGCGGCTGCCCCCTTGGCCGCGTTCAGTGGGTCGGCGTCCGGGTAGACGATGAAGGGAGCGTGCCCACCCAGCTCGACCGACACCCGCTGCAACGACGCCCCGGCCTTGGCCGCCAGGAGCCGGCCGACGGCGGTCGAGCCGGTGAACGTCAGCTTGCGGACCCGCGGGTCCGAGGTGAAGACGTCGCCGATCGGCGCCGGGTCCTCGGCCGTGACCAGGTTGATCACCCCCGGCGGCACGCCGGCCTCGGTGAAGACGTCGAAGATGGCCTTGGCGCACAGCGGCGTGGCCTCGGCCGGCTTGAGGACCAGGGTGCAGCCGGCGGCCAGCGCCGGTGCCATCTTCCTGGTCAACATCGACATCGGGTAGTTCCAGGGCGTCACCATGGCCACGACGCCGACCGGCTGGCGGATGGTCAGGAACCGCTGGTCGGCCCGGGACGACGGGAGCCACTCACCGGTCAGGCGCCTGGCCTCCTCGGCGAACCAGCGGATGAAGTCGGCGCCGTAGCCGACCTCGAAGCGGCTGGCCCGCAGCGGCTTGCCCTGCTCGGTGGTCATCAACTCGGCGAGCTCGTCCGCCCGCTCGGTCATCAGTCGCCAGGCGTCCATCAGGATGTCGGCCCGGTGGTAGGCGGTGGTGGTCGACCAGGCGGCGAAGGCCTCGTCTGCGGCGGCGATGGCGTCCCTGGCGTCGTCGGCGTCGCCGTCCGGCATCCGACCGATCTCGTCGCCGGTTGCCGGGTTGACCACGGCGAACTCCTGGCCCGAACGGGCCCCGATCCACGCACCGTTGATGAACATGGCGGTCACATTACGGCCGGCGATGCACCGGGTGGAAACTCGCTGGTCGGTGGCCGGCCGATTGTGACATTTCTTCGGCCGACCGACGGCCCCGGAGCCCGCCCGGTACCCTTTCGGATCGCCCCGTCACACGCGGGGTGCGGGCCAGATCGGCCCGGGCGGCCGGCCGAAGGTCGACCGTGGGGAGAGGCTCCGATCCTGGGGCTCGACAACCGAACAGAAAGGGTGGCCCATGCTCCTTTCCCGATTCAAGTCCCTGCTCGTGCTGCTTGCAGCGCTGAGCCTGATCGCAGCGGCCTGCTCTGGCGACGACTCGGAGGAGACCGACGCCAGCGCCTCAGCCTCTGCCTCCGAGGCCTCCGACGAGGAAGCCTCCGATGAAGAGGCCATGGAGGAAGAAGACGACGAGGCCATGGAGGAAGAGGACGACGAGGCGATGGAGGAGGAGGGTGACGGCGACCTGGCCGGCACCACCGTAACCATCTCCGGTCCCGAGAACTCCGAGCTCGACACCGGCGCGCTGACCGCCGCGTTCGCTCCGTTCACCGAGCGGACCGGTATCGAGGTCATCTACACCGGCTCCCGCGACTTCTCCGACAACGTCGGCGTGCAGGCCGAGGCCGGCACCGCAACCGACATCCTGTTCTTCCCCCAGCCGGGCAAGGTCGCCGACTTCGCCCGTGACGGGTTCATCCAGGCACTGCCCGACGACGTCGTCGAGGCGTCGAACAGCAACTGGTCCTCGGACTGGACCGGGTTCGGCACGGTCGACGGCACCGTCTACGGCGTGCCGGTCAAGGCCGACCTGAAGTCGCTGGTCTGGTACCAGCCGGCCGTGTTCGAGGAGAAGGGCTACGAGGTCCCCGGTACCTGGGACGACTTCAAGGCCCTGGCGGACGAGATGATCGCCAACGGCGACACCCCGCTGTGCGTCGGCATCGAGTCCGGTGGCGCCACCGGTTGGGCCTTCACCGACTGGATGGAGGACCTCATGCTCCGCTTCCACGGTGCCGAGGTCTACGACCAGTGGGTCAACCACGAGATCCCCTTCAACGACGAGCGCGTCGTCGAGGTGATGGACGAGATCCTGACCCTGTGGAACACTCCCGGCATGGTCTTCGCCAGCGGTGGCACGATCGCCACCACCCCGTTCGCCGAGAACGCGGTGCCGCTGGTCGAGCAGGACTGCCTCATGCACCGTCAGGCCAACTTCTTCGCCGGGAACTTCCCGGAGGGGACCCCGGCCAACGACGGCTCGGCCGAGGCCGTCAACGCCTTCTACTTCCCGACCGTGAACGGTGACCGGCCGCTGCTGGTGGCCGGCGTCATCGCCACCGCCTTCAACGACCGGCCCGAGGTCATGGAAGTGCTGAAGTACGCGACCACGGCCGAGTACGCCGACGCTCGCCAGGCCTACCAGTCCGAGCAGCTCGGCGGTTCGACCTCCGGCTTCCTCTCGGCGGTCAGTGGCTGGGATGCCGGCAACCTCAACGCCCTGGAGGCCAGCTTCCTGGACATCTTCGCAGCGGCCGAGGTCACCCGGTTCGACGCTTCGGACCTGATGCCCGCCGCCGTCGGCGCCGGGACCTTCTGGACCGAGGGCACGGCTGCGGTGAACGGTGACAAGACGGCCCAGGAGGCCGCCGACGCCATCGAGGACAGCTGGCCGTAGGCCGACACCTCTGACGGTGCGGCGGTGACGGCCCCGGCCACCACCGCCAGCCGAGGGGGTTCGTAGAACACGCATGAAGGAGCACCGGGTCCGCCCGGTGCTCCTTTTGCGTTGCAGAAACGCGCAGGTGTGGCGAGCGACATCGTTCAGTGGTTCACTTGTCAGCCAAGGGGAGGTGCAGTGGAGTTTCTCGAAACCATTGGATCGTTCGTGCTCGCCGCCTTGGTGGCGGCGTTGTTCGGTGCGGTCGTCGCCGGATTCAGTCGCCGGCTCGCCAGCCTGCTCCCGGAGTCGATCCGGGCCCGGTTCCCGCTCGGGGTCTTCGCCGTCGTCGGGGTGCTGGCATTCATCTGGATGCTTCAGGCCGACCGGGCCGACCGGTTCCTGGCATCGTCCGAGGCAGCCAAGCTGGCAACCACGCTCTGGGGGGTGATCCTGGCCGTCGCAGTGAGCGGAGCGGTGTTCGTCGCCGCCAACCTGCTGTTCAACCAGGCCCGCAACTCGTATGCGTCGTTCAGCGCGCTGCTCGGTGCGGTCATCGGCTTCGTCGTGTTCGGCCTGCTCGACGGCAACCGGCTGATCCAACACGTCAACGGTCGTGACGGCCTGGCCGAAGCGCTGCACGACGTCGTCAACGCCAACGAGTGGACGCTGTTGCTGTTCTCGCTGCTCATCGCCGGCCTCCTCGGGGTCGGACTTGGCAGCGCGGTCGGTGTCGTCCGGGAGAACCCGGAGCGCTACCGCATCGGCGGTCTGGTCGTCGGCCTCATCGGCGGCTTCCTGTGGGGCTTGTTCTTCGCCGAGCGGATCCCGGTCGACACCGCCATCGCCCTGATCTGGACACCGCTGCTCGGCGCCATCCTCGTCGGCGCCCTCGGCTACCTCCTGGCCCAGCTCGACCAGCCGGTCCGCCTCGCCGCCGGCGTCCTCGGCGGTGCGGTCATCGGCCTGACCCTCGGCGGTCTGGCCTTCACGTCGATCGTGCCCCGCATCGAGTTGCTCTCGGCCATCGTCTGGCCGATCGCCCTCGCCGTCGTCGGTGGTGCCATCTCGCGCCTCCGGGGCCAGGATCCGATCGGCGGGGCCATCGTCGGGGCGCTCGTCGGCTGGATCATCGGCGTGTTCGTGGTGACCAACACGGGCGGCCCTCGCCTCGAGGCGTTCAGCGCCTTCGGTGTCGCCGGCGCCCTGGCCGGGGCCCGCTTCTCCTACCGGCCTCGCCCGACGAGCAACCAGCTCACGGGCATCGAGAACCGGGCCCGCAGCTGGATCTTCGTCAGCCCGGCGCTCTTCTTCGTCGGGATCGGCTTGGTCGCCTCGCTGATCCGGTCGGTCATGCTGAGCTTCGAGCAGACGTTCCGTGACGACGCCGGTCAGCGGGTCCGCGAGTTCCCTTCGCTCGAGAACTACCGCACGATCTTCGGCAACGAGACCAACCTCGAACTCACCAACTGGCGGGCCCTGTTCACGTCGGCGCCGTTCGAGATCGGCATGGTGTTGGTCGCCATCGCACTCGGTGCGGGGCTCTTCCTCAGCCGACGGTCGGGCAACTCGTTCCGGGGGGCCCGGTTCCTGGTGCCCGTCATCGGCGTGGCCATGTTGGCCAGCGCCTGGTACCAGTTCCGCCTGATCTCCGACGACGGTGCCGAGGCCGCCCTGGCCCAGGGCCTGCTGGCCCAGGAGGCGGCGGGCGCGCCGGCCTGGCGCTACCTCTACCTGATCCTGTTCCTCGCCGTCGGCGTCGGTCTGCTCGCCGTGGTCGCCACCGGCGGACGGCTGGCCGGACTCGGCGGGGGCGATGGGGCGACGTTCGACCTGGCCGGCGGCCACGGCGGGGCGTTCGCTTTCGGCCTGTTCCTCGTCGTCACGGCGATCTTCGCCGCCTTCCGGGGCACGGTCATCAACTCGATCTGGTGGGTTTTCATGGTGACGGTCCTCGCCACCGCCTTCGGCCTGGCGATCGCCGCCCTGGCCGATCGGGCCAAGATGGAGAACGTCGCCAAGTCGATCATCTTCATGCCGCTCGCGATCTCGTTCGTCGGCGCCGGCATCATCTGGCGGTTCATGTACATCGCCCGACCGGGCGACGACGCCCAGACCGGCCTGCTCAACTGGGCCTGGGTCGCCCTCGGCGACCTGTCGCTGTCGGGGTCCCGCTGGATCGTGGTCGCCGTCCTTGCCCTCCTGCTGGTCGGGCTGGCCTGGCTCGGCTACCGCGGCTTCCAGAGCGGGGCCTACGGCCTGCTCGGCGGCTCGCTGATGCTCGGTCTGCCCCTGCTCTGGGTCGTCTGGCGGTTGGCCGCCGGCCGCCTCGGCGGCACCGGGGCCGAGGGCGTCG
Source organism: Actinomycetota bacterium (assembly GCA_039195375.1). GTDB lineage: Bacteria > Actinomycetota > Acidimicrobiia > Acidimicrobiales > SZUA-35 > JAHELU01. Next base: position 8,880 of record JBCCVL010000125.1, on the reverse strand, counting down.
GCGAGCGCACCGTGATCTTCATCTCCCAGAACCTGCCCTACAACAACCTCTGGTTGATGGTGGTGCTGATCTGGATCCAGACCGGGTTCGCCATGGTCATCTTCTCGGCCGCCATCAAGGCGGTGCCCCAGGAGTACATCGAGGCGGCCAAGGTCGACGGGGCCACCGACTCCTCGATCTTCTGGCGGATCATCGTCCCGTCGATCGTCCCGACGATCGGTGTGGTCGTCACCACCCTGATGGTGAGCGTCCTGAAGATCTTCGATGTCGTGAAGGTCATGACCAACGGCAACTTCGAGACCCAGATCATCGCCAACGAGATGATCTTCCAGGCCTTCACGGTCGGCGATCGTGGTCTCGGCTCGGCGCTGGCCATCGTGCTCTTCCTGGCGGTGCTGCCGGTCCTGTATATGAACGTACGACGTCTCCAGCAGGAGGGAGCGTGACATGGCTGTTCTCGACGTTCCCGCCCAGGAGTCGGTGATCCGACCCGAGACCCAGACCGAGGTCAAGACCGGCATCTCGACAACGAGCCGGATCTACAAGTTCCTCTCCGGCATCCCGACGTGGGTGCTGTGGATCATCGTCACCGTGTGGACGCTGCCGACGGCCAGCCTGCTGGCCAACTCGTTCAGGGGTCGGGAGGCCCAGCGCGACAGCGTGTTCTGGGAGCTGTTCCTCCCTCCCGGTGTGGCCTCGAGCGGCGAGGAGGAGGGCGTGGTGGCCTCCGGCTGGGACGCCTTCACGCTCGACAACTACGACGCGGTCTGGAACTCGCAGGCCTCCGGTGGCCTCAAAGAGGGCCTGGTCAACAGCTTCGCCATCGCCATTCCGGCCACGATCATCCCGATCGCCATCGCCGCCTTTGCGGCCTATGCGTTCGCGTGGATCGACTTCAAGGGTCGGGAGCTGTTGTTCATCGCCGTCGTGTCGCTGCTGGCGATCCCGAACCAGACGGCGCTGCTCCCGCTGCTGCAGACCTTCGCCGGCGGCGCCCACTGGACGATCTGGGGCACCGACAAGACGGTCACCCTGATCCCCGACGTCGGGCTGCAGGGCTCGTCGACGTCGATCTGGTTGGCCCACACGGCGTTTGCCATGCCGTTCGCCATCTTCCTCCTGCACAACTACATCAACTCGCTCCCGAAGGACGTGTTCGAATCGGCCCGCATCGACGGGGCCGACCACTTCACGATGTTCTGGCGCCTGGTCGTCCCGCTGTCGGTTCCCGTGCTCGCCGCCTTCGCCATCTTCCAGTTCCTGTGGACCTGGAACGACCTGCTGATCGCCACGGTGTTCGGTGACGCCGGCGGCGAGATCAGCCCGATGACGGTGCGGATCGCCGCATTGACGGGCGAGTTCGGCCGAAACGAGCACTTATTGACGGCCGGCGCATTCGTGCAGGCGTTCGTGCCGTTGCTGGTGTTCTTCGGGCTGCAGCGCTTCTTCGTCCGTGGCATCCTGGCCGGCTCGGTCAAGGGCTGATCGGCACAGCCTCGTCGGCTCGGTCACGGGCTGGCCGAGGATCACCGTTCCATCGACAGAGTCGGGTCCGACGAGCTCGGTCCGGGGCGCCACCCTGGCCAGCTCGTCGGTGATCGGCTTCGTGTCGGTCGGGGTGGCGGGGCCCGGCGGGTCGGTCGGACCGGCAGGGCTGACGGGTCGTGCAGCCGGGCTCAGCTGTCGCTGCGGGCCCGGTAGCGGCGGATGATGACCGTGGCGTCCATCCGGTTGTCGCCGTCGTCCCTGGCCTCGTCGAGGTAGCCGGCGGTCAGCTCCGTGAGCGGTGTCGCAGCCCCGATGGCCTCGGCCTCGGCCCGGACCAGGCCGAGGTCCTTGGCCATCCAGTCGACGGCGAACCCGAAGTCGAACTCGTCGGCCAGCATCGTCTCACCTCGGTTCGACAGGTACCACGAGCCGGCCGCCCCCTGGGTGACCGCCTGGAACACGAGGTCCATGTCGAGGCCGGCTCGCTCGCCGAAGGCCAGTGCCTCGGCTGCACCCTGGATCGCGCCGGCGCAGAGGATCTGGTTGACCATCTTGGTCTGCTGGCCGGAACCGGCGGGGCCGACCAGCACGGTGGCCTTGGCGTAGTGGTCGATGATCGGCTCAACGGCGCCGAACACCTCGGGGTCGCCGCCACACATCACGCTCAGTTGACCGGCCTCGGCGCCGGCCTGCCCGCCGGAGATCGGAGCATCGACGAAGCCGACGCCGACGGTGGCGCACGCCTCGTGCAGCTCTCGGGCCAGGGCGGCCGAGGCGGTGGTGTGGTCGACCAGCGTGGCCCGCCGCCCGTCGCCGGCGGCTGCGGTGGCCGCCAGGGCGGTCAGGGCCCCGTCGTCGCCGTTGACGACGCTGCGGACGTCGTCGTCGGCCCCGACGCACACGAAGGCGACGTCGGCCCCCTCGGCCGCCTCCCGGGGGGTGGCGCACGCCGTGCCGTCGTGCTCTGCGGCCCACCGCTCGGCCGTGGCCGCCGTGCGGTTGTAGACCCGGACGGTGTGCCCGGCCGCAGCCAGGTGACCGGCCATCGGGTACCCCATGTTGCCGAGACCGATGAATGCGCAGGTAGCCATGGCCGCCAGCCTAGGAGGGTGATCCGTCGGCCCGGCCCGCCGACCGGTGTGGCCGAGCGATGGATCGGCTCAGGGCTCGATCGGGCGGCAGTCGCCGTCGACGAGGAGCCGGAACTGGGTGCCGTCCGGGTTGTCGAACAGGAACAGCTCGGCCTGCTCGCCGGCCACCTCGACCGGGACGAATCCGGTCAGCTCACCCAGGCTCGGCGCCTCGACCTCGGCGCTGCACAACGACCGGGTGAGGTCGGTCTCCACCTCGGTGACGTCGAGGGCGTCGATCTCGTCCTGGGTCGGCACCTGGTCGAGCGTGAGGAACGGGGTCACCCCGGCGAGGTCGTCGCCGGTCCGGTCGGCGGCATCGTCGTCACCGGCTTCCTCCTCCATGGCGTCCTCTTCCTCCATGGCGTCGTCCTCGTCCTCCATCGCGGCGTCGGCCTCGGCCGACTCCGGCACGGCGGCGGCGCTGGCGGCCGCGTCGTCGCCGTCTGCGGACATGGCGTCGGCCGACTCGGTGGCGGCCTCCTCGGACTCCTCGGACTCGCCGGCGTCGTCGGTCGAGGGCTCCTCAGCCGACTCGTCCAAGCTCAGGGAGGCCGTCTCGGCGTCGTCGTCGCCGCCGGTCGACTGGCCGGCGGCCCAGACGATGCCGCCGCCGATGATCACCACGGCGGCCGCAGCCGGGAGCCACGCCGGCATCGACCGGCGGGGCCTGGCGGCTGGCACCCCGGTCGACGACGCGGCTTCGGCGTTGCGTCTGGCCGCCCGGTCCCGGAGATCGACGACCGGGGCCTCGACGGTGGCCGCTGCGGCCTGCACGCCATCGGTGTCCTGCCCGGCGGTCTCGTCGCCATCGGCCCCGAGGACCTCGGGCGCTGCGAACCGGGTGTCGAAAGCACCCATCGCCGCCGCCAGCTGGGTCTCGGCCAGGCCTGGTGGAGGGGTGATCGGCTCGTCGACCCGGACGGCCCGGAACGCCTCGACCCTGGCCAGGAGTTCGGGGTCGCGCTCGACCTGGGCCACCTCGTCCGGGGTGGCCTCTCCGTCCACGTACGCGGACGCCAGGAGGTCGAGTTCGTCGTCGGTCATGTCAGATCGTCAGCAGGTTCGTTTCGGGTCTCGAAGGGGTTCACTCGGTAGGACGTCGGTCGAGGGTGGTCTGGTTCCCGCCGTCTGGCGGGTTGTCGGTCGGGGTTGCGGTGTCGGGTCCGGCCAGGATGCCGGCCAGGTGGCGCCGCCCCCTGGCGATCCGGGACCGCACGGTGCCAGGCGGGATCTCCAGGGTCTCGGCGATCTCGGCGTAGTCGAGCCCGGCCACGTCGCGGAGCACGATGGGGACCCGGAATTCCTCGGCCAGCTGCTCGAGGGCACCGTCGAGGTTCATCCGCTCGGTGAGGCGTTGCTCCAGGCCGGGCTCGTCCGAGGTGGCCTCGGGGATCTCCTCGACCGCGACCGGGCGCCGCTTGCGTCGCCGCAGCTCGTCGAGACAGGCGTTGGTGGCCACCCGGTAGCTCCAGGTGCGGAACGTCGATCGACCGTCGAATCGAGGAAGGCCGCGGACGATGGCCAGCAGGGCCTCCTGGCAGCCGTCGGCGGCGTCGGCGTCGTTCCCGGCGACCCTTCGACAGACCGCGTACAGCCGGTCGTAGTGGCGCGACAACAACTGGTTCATCGCCTCCGCATCGCCCTGCTGGGCCCGCGCCACGAGATCGGAGTCGGTCGGATCGATGCGGGGCAGCCTACTCGCTCGCTCCCCGCTGCCTCGGCAGCCCGGCCCAGGATGTCGATCCTCGCTCAGCCGGTCGGCCCCTCCACCGGTCAGCCGGCCGTTCCGGCTCTGGCATCGGCCGGCGCCGCAGCGGCGAGGTCAGGCCGTCGCCGGGTCCCAGCCGATGCTGACCGAGTCGTTCCACTCGGGGTGATCGAGGTCCCGGACGTCGGGTCCGCCGGCCAGCACGGAGCGGAGGTTGGTCAGGAAGTAGATCCAGCAGCTCCGGCAGTTGAGGTGGAGCCAGGCCCGCTCCGGGTCGTCGACCGGGCACCCGGTCTGGTGCAGGTCGACCTCGGTGGCACCGTCGAGCTCCCGGAAGCGGATGGCGACCTCGCAGGGGCCGAACGTGAACGACACCAACCGGTTCGGCTCGACGGCGAGGATCTCGCCGCCGTGACGGTAGTCGTGCACGTACTCGAAGTGGTAGCGATCGCCGGCGCGGTACGGCTCGTCGGCCGCCCTGGTGGCACCGTCCGGGGCGGTGAAGGTCGCCTCGCGGAGGTAGAACGACGCGAGGCCGGCGGCGGTCGCGAACCGGGCGAAGACGGGCTCGAGCGGGGCCAGGTAGTACATGTGGACGTGGAACTGGGTCCAGTCGTAGCCGTCCGGGTTCGGGCCGGCGGGCGGGTCCTCGGCCATCGGCGCTCCTTTCGCAGCGGATCAGATCAGGGCGACCTCGCGCAGCACGAACCGGAACACCTCACCCCGCTCGGGGTCGTCGAACGTGCCGGTCTCGGTGATCCACAACAGCACCCGGGGCCCGGTGGCGCCCCGGAGCGCGGCCCGGTCCTGCTCGCCGCCCTCCAGTACGGCGACCGGTTCGCCGGCCGCCTCACGGTCGAAGTCCTCGCCGTTCTCACCGAAGTCGTCGCCGACGTACACCTCGACCCGCCAGCCGTCGCTCGACGACAGCAGCTGGATCCCCCGGAGCGCCTGCTCCTCCTCCAGCGTCAGCATGAGGCCGACGCCGGACTTCAACTGGCCGATCGGGACCCGGTAGGTCTCGGTCCTCCACGCCGTCCCGGCGTCGCGGTCGACGGCCCGGGGTGCCTGGCTGTTGACCTCGCCGAAGGGCGGCGTGCCCTCGGGGTCGAACGGGAGGGCCCCGGCGACCGGCACCAGGACCCCGTCGAAGGCCAGGTCGCTGCCGTCGTCCGATCCGCCGTCGCCGCCGCCGTCGGCGGCGGCCAGCAGGGCCCCGGCCACGACCAGGGCACCGATGACCAGGACGACGAAGATCGTCCGGCTCGACCGTCGGCGGTTGGCCTTGCGCCGTTCCTTGTCGAGCTTGCGCTGCGCCTTGCGATCGGCCCGACTGGTGCGGCCTCCTGGCCGGTCGCCCCCGCTCGGGTCGCCCTTGCTCGCGGTGCCGGCCGGATCGCCACCGGGGGGTGCTGACGGTGGGGCCCCGACGACCGGGTTCGACCCCGACCCCGGCCCCGGGTCGGCGACGACCGGTGCGCCCGCCGATGGTTGGAACCCCGGCACCGGGCTCGGCTGCGGGTGGGGCGACGGTGCGGCCGGTGGGACGACCTGGTTCGGCACCGGCGGGGGCATCGACGCCAGATCGAACCCCGGTGCGTCCGGTCGGGTCAGATCGATGGCGCCGAGCGCGGCCCGGAACGACTGGGCTCGGTCCCACCGCTGGTCCGGGTGGCGGGCCATGGCTCGGGCGATCGCCGCATCGAGGGCCATCGGGACGTCTGGCCGACGCTGGCGGCAGCGTGGCACCTCCTCCCGCAGCCGGGCCAGCGCCGTGGCCGCATCGGTGTCGGCCTGGAACGGTGGGCTGCCGGTGGCGGCCTCGAACAGCACGATGCCGAGGGCGTACACGTCGGCCCGAGGGTCGACCGGCTCGCCGGTGACCTGTTCGGGGGCGAGGTACTTGGCCGTGCCGAGCAGGGTGCCGGTGTGGGTCAGGTCGTCGTCTTTCGTCGCCTTGGCGATGCCGAAGTCGGTGACCAGGATCCGGCGGTCGGTGGCCACCATGATGTTGGCCGGCTTGATGTCACGATGGACGACGCCGGCCCGGTGGGCGACGTCGAGTGCGTCCGAGATCTGCATCCCGATGTCGATGACGTCCGCCGGTGGCAACGCCCCGACCTCGTCGAGGACCGAGCGCAGCGTCCGGCCGTCGACCAGCTCCATCACGATGGCCTCGATCCCCTCCTGGCTCATCGTGTCGTAGACGGCGACGATCGAGGGGTGCGACAGCCGGGCCGACGCCCTGGCCTCGCGTCGGAAGCGGGTGACGAACGCGTCGTCGGTGGCCAGGTGGGGGTGGAGGACCTTGACCGCAACCGGACGGCTGAGCGAGAGGTCGCGGCCGCTCCAGACCTGGGCCATACCGCCGGACGCGATCGGCTCGACCAGCTCGTAGCGGGTGCCGAGGACCATGCCGGCGTGGGCCGCCGACGACGTTGCGCTCACGGCATCCTCACCGATACAGGCCGTTCCGGAACCGGTGCGGATCCATCGTCAACACTCCCAGCCGCCAAGCCACCCTCACACGGTAGTGGCCTGCGGCTCCAGCGTCTCGCCGCTGTCGCCCGCATCCGGCCAGGACGGGTCGCGGTGCGGATGCCCGGCTCCTGGGACCGGGCCGTCGCCGGTCCGATCGGACCCGCCGTCGGTCACGTCGACCAGCTCCCGCCGGCGGCGCCGGTGGTCGACGATCCACCACAGGGCGAGCAGGCCGAGCGCCCCGAGCGAGACGAGGAGTCCGAGCCCCGGGACCGCGGTCGATCGGATCTCGAACCGTGCCCGGGTCAGCTCGACCGACCCGTCCGGCGTCCTGGCCACCACCTCGAGCGGTGACACGCCGAGCGACCGGGCCTCGACCTCGATGTCGATCGAGCTCGTGCCCGGCTGGACGAGCAGGAGCCGCCCGTCGTCCGGCGAGACGACGCGGTCGCTGCGGAACTCGAGCACCACGTGACGGGGCCCGGCCGAGGTGTTGTCGACCACGAGCGGGATCGACGCCGACCGGGCGGCCAGGGTCACGGGCTGGGGTTGATGGATGTGGATCGTGTCGAAGTCGCCTCGGAGCTGGTTGGCGATCAGGGTGAGGGCCTGCAGCCGGTCGTCCGGGTTGCGCTGCCGGGTCAGGGCCCCGACCAATCGCTGGCGGTAGTCGTCTGGCTCGGTCCCGCCGCCGAGATGGAACGACTCGTAGGTGGCCAGCCGGTCGCGGAGGCCGTCGACCAGGCCGGCGACCGGGGCCAGGTCCTGCTGCGGCCGCTCGGCCGTGCGCAGGTTCGGCCCGCCGAGGACCTCCGACAGCGGGATCGGCCGAGGCGCGCCTGGCTGGCTGAGCGCCCCGAGGAACGCGGTGAGGGCCGGAGCCGGGTCGACACCGAGGGCCGGTCCACCGATCACCACCGGCTGGTCGTCGACCTCTCGACGCAGACTGAGACGGGCCAGGACCCGGTTCGCCCGGTGGGGGCCGGTCTCGACCATCGCCGGCGGGTCGTCGCCCCGCAGGATGCGGTTCAGGTCGGCGTCGGTCCTGATGACCTCGATCGCCCGTCCCCTGGCGTCGATCACCCCGCTACCGAGGAACCGGTCGCCGAGGTCGAGAACGGCGTCGACGTCCTCCCGGTACAGCACGTCGAGGCCGGCGTCGGTCAGCGGCGCCCCGAGCAGGGCCTGACCGAGGGCGGGCTGCAGCCCGAGATCGGTGAGCGCCCGCCGGTCGGCCTCGGCCGCCGCGAGATAGAGGTCGCCGTGGCCGATCTCGGCCAGGGCCGACGGGTCGAGGTCGATCGTCGGGGCGGTCAGCACCGGACGCCCCCCGAGCGCGGTGGCCAGGGTTGCGGCGGTCTCCGGTTCGGCCCGCAGACGGTTGACCAGGCCCGTGTCGAGCACGACGGTCAGCGGAACGGTCGGGTGCTGGATGAGCAGCGCCGCCGCCTCCTCCACCGACAACCCCTCGGCCGACGTGACGTGCAGCACCACCCCGACCTCGACGGGGGCCTGGGCGGGCTCGTCTGCGGTCTCGATCGGTTGGCGGACGAGGTGGGTCCTGGCCGACGCCAGCGGGCCGTCTGCATCGCGCAGCTCGACGGTCAGCGGGTACACGCCCGGTTCGGGCAGCAGGACCCGGTCCTGGTCGTCGAAGCTCGATCCGGACCGGATGGGGATCGTGAGGCGGACCTGGCCGTCGGCGGTCCGGGGTGCGGCGTCGATGGGGATGCCGGGAAGCCGGTTCAGCGGCTGCGAGGGTGGCAGATCGACCTGGTTCTCCGTCTCCAGGCGGCCGAAGAAGGTCACCGAGAGCTCGGGCCCGAGGTCGACGGCCCCCTCCGTTCCCGTGCCAGCGCCAGTTCCCGTGCCGGCGCCGGTTGCGGTGCCGGTGTCGTCGGCGGCCGGACGTGGCGCGGCCAGCCCGTCGAGCCCGTCGACCTCGACCAGCAGCTCGATGACGCCGTCCGCCGGTACGAACGTTGTCTGGGCGACGATCCTGACGATCGGCTTTGGCTCGCTGGTCTGGCCGGCGACCGGGCTGGGGGCCAGTGCCGCTCCGACGGTGAC
>JBCCVL010000124.1:0-19693 GCA_039195375.1 Actinomycetota bacterium | reverse complement strand
GGGCGGCGACCCGGCGCTCGTCGTCATCGCCGGGACCCCCGGCGTCGGCAAGTCCCGCCTGGCGGTCGAGGTGCTGGAACGGGCCAAGGCCGACGGTGCCGTCGTCGGCGCTGGCCGCTGCGAGCGTCAGGTGACCTCGGCCCTGCAAGCCGTCCGCGACGCGTTCGCCCAACTGGCCGAGGCCGACCCGACCGACCTGCGGCGATGGGCCGACGGGATCGAGGGACCGTTGGTGTCGCTGATCCCGTCGCTGGCCCGCCACCTCGACCACGAGGCGATCCCCGTCGACACCTACGCCGGCATCGACGTGTTCCTGACCGCCGTCGACCGGCTGGCGGCCGAGCGGACGACCGTGCTGTTGATCGACGACCTGCAGTGGTCGGACGAGGCCACCCGCACGTTCCTCGACCGGGTGGCCAGGCGGCTCCGGTCACGACCGATCACGATCGTGGCCACCCACCGGACCGGCCGGGCGGACCTTCCCGCCGAAGTGGCCCGCTGGCTGGCCGGTCGCGACCGCTCGACCACCGTCCGGTTCGAGCTCGGGGCGATGGGTGACGGGCCGGCCAGGGAGCTGGTTCGAGCGGTGCTCGACGATGCGACCGACGCCGACGTCGACGAGCTGGTCGACATCACCGGGGCCAACGGCCTGTTCCTCACCGAGACGCTGCGCGACCTGCCCCATGGTCGGCGACCGGCCCAGTCGGTTGCCGAGCTCATCACCGCCCGCCTGGAGCGCCAGCCGGACGAGGTCAGGCGCATCATCCAGGCCGGCGCCGCCCTCGGCCCCGAGTTCGCACTCGCTCCGGCCGCCGGGGCCGCCGGTCTCGACCCCGCCGCCGGCCTCGACGCCATCGATCGGGCGGTCGAGGGTGAGCTGCTGCACGAGACCTCCTCCGACACCCGGTTCCGCTTCTCCCACCAGCTGGTACCCCAGGCCATCGTCGAACAGCTCGGCCGGGCCGAGCGGGCCCAGCTCCACCACCGCTGCGCCGACGCCCTGGCCGAGACCGGGGCCTCGCCGGCCGAGGTCGTGCTGCACCGGTTGCGGGCCGTCCCACTGGTCCCGGTCGACGAGGCGGTGGCTGCGGCCAGGGCGACGGCGGCGACCGCCCGCGACGCTGGCCAGTTCGACCTCGCCCTCCGGGTCCTGCGGCAGGCCAACGAGACCGAGCCACCGGCGAGGACCCGGGCCGAGATCCAGCTCGAGCTGGCGCTGGTCATCAACGACACCGGCACCCCGGCCAGGGCGGTCGAGATCCTCGATCCGATGATCGACGCGGCCAGGGCAAACGGGTGGCCCGACCTCGTCGTGGCCGGAGCGCTCGCCCACTGGAGCCTCAGCCCCTATCGCCGCCCGTCTGACCAGACGACGCTGGGGCTGCTCGGTGAGGCCGAGCGGCTCCTCGGACCGGGCGAGTCGGTCGACAAGGCCCTCGTCCTGGCCAAGACCGCATCCTTCAGCGTGTTCACGCTGCGGCTGGACGGTCGGATGGAGGTGGCCGACCGGGCGATCGCCATGGCCCGATCGCAGGCGGCGTCGGACGAGGACCTGCTGCGCATCCTCGAGGGGGCCGCCGTGGCCGCCACCTGCCCGGCCGGTGCCGACCGACTGGCGGAGCTCGACACCGAGATCGAGCGGCTCCGGACCTCGACCGGACGCATCTACTTCAACGACGCCTCGGCCCCCGAGACGCTGGCCCTGATGCGAGGCGACGGCGACCAGTTCCGCCGGTGGGCCGAGCCCGATCCCGACCGGCTCGTCGCCCAGCCGATCGCCGAGTGGCGCGACTTCGCACTCACCGGCACGCTGGCCTCGTTCGCCGGCGACGTCGAAACGGCCCGCCTCGGCTACGACCGGGCGGCGGAGATCGGCGAGGCGTTCTGGGGCGAGTCGGCGTTCTCCCTCCACGGCTTCGGTCACTTCTACCTCGACCTGCTGTCCGGCGACTGGAGCCGCTCCCGGGAACTGCTGGCCCTGCTGGTCCAGTTCTCGGCCGAGTCGGTGTTCCTCGGACCCTACGCACTGGCCCTGCACCACGAGGGCGGGCACGACGACGAGATCGAGGAGATCATGGCCAGGATCGGGCAACGGCAGATGCGCAGCTTCCCCGAGCACATCGTCGGCGGCAACGCCCTCGTCGGCTGCGCCGAGCTGGCCATCGCCAGGGACGACGACGGGCTGGCCGGCCTCGTCGAGGGTGCCCTCGAGCCGCTGCAGGATCTCATGCTCGGCGTGCCCTGGGCCCCCGGCCTGGCCGCGGCCGACCTGCTGGCCCGGTTGGCCGAGCGTCGGGGCGACGGGGAGGCGGCCGGCCGCCACCGGCGACGGGCGGCGGCGGTCTACGACGGGCTCGACGCCCCCGGCCTGGCCCAACGACTGCAGGCGGGAGCGCCATGAGCCTGTTCCGGTACATCAGCCACGCCAACGTGGTGAAGGACCCGGAGGTCCCGGTGCCGCGCTGGGGCCTCGACGACACCGGCCGCCGCCGGGTCGCCACCCTGGCCGAGCAGCCCTGGCTGTCCACCGTCGACCGGTTCGTGTGCAGCGCCGAGACCAAGGCCATCGAGACGGCCACGATCCTGGCCGAGCGGTGGCAGCGCCCGATCGAGATCCGACCCGAGACCGGCGAGACCGACCGGTCGGCCACCGGCTACGTGCCCGAGGCCCGCCACGCCGAGCTCGCCGCCCGCTACTTCGCCGAACCGGCCCGGTCGGCCGACGGCTGGGAGACGGCGATCGACGGCCAGCTCCGGGTCATCGAGGCCCTGGCCGACCTGCTGGTCGAGCCGGGGCCAGACCCCGCTGCGGCCGATGGGGTGCGCACCCGCCCCGACATCGCCGTCATCGGGCACGGCGGGGTCGGCACGCTGCTGTGGTGCCATCTGGCGGGGGCCGCCATCGACCAGGCCAACGACCAGCCCGGGCAGGGGCACTATTGGACCTGGGACCGGTCGACCGGAGCGATGCTGCACCGCTGGCACCCGATCGACGCCGCCGAACAACCTCCGTCGCCGCCAGCGTGAACCTGATGGGAGGCGACCCGGCTCAGCCGGACAGATCGAAGACCAGGCGGAGCGAGTCGAACACCCGCTCGACCTCGTCGTCGCCCATCCCGCTGCCGCTCGGGAGGCACAGCCCTCGCTCGAACAGCCGGTCCGCGACCCCGTTGAGCAACGCCGGGGCGGTGGTGTAGACCGGCTGGCGGTGCATCGGCTTCCACACCGGCCTTGCCTCGATGTCATCACCCTCGAGGGCCAGCCGCACCCGGTCCCGGTCGATCCCGTCGGCCCGCTCGGGGTCGATCGTGAGACACGTCAGCCAGAACGTCGACCGGCAGCCGTCAGCCTCGGGCATGAACGTCACGCCGGGGACCTCGGCCAGCAGGTGCCGGTAGCGCCGGTTCAGCTCGCGACGTCGGTCGACGCGGGCGTCGAGATCCCGTAGCTGGGCCCGACCGAGCGCAGCGAGCACGTTGGAGAGCCGGTAGTTGAAGCCGACCTCCGTGTGCTCGTAGTGGGCGGCCGGCTGCCTGGCCTGGGTGGCGAGGTAGCGGGCCCGGTCGGCCAGGTCGGCGTCGCCGGTGACCAGCATCCCGCCACCACTGGCGGTGATGATCTTGTTGCCGTTGAAGCTGAACGCAGCGACGGCGCCGAAGGCCCCGGCGGGCCGATCCCGATAGGTGGCCCCGAGGGCCTCGGCCGCGTCCTCGACGACCGGCACCCCGTACTCGGCGCACAGCGGCGCGATGCGGTCGTAGTCACAGCACTGACCGTAGAGATCGACGGTGAGCACGGCCGCCGGGAGGTTCCCGGCCCGAGCCCGCCAGGTCAGCTCGTCGGCCAACAGATCCGGATCGAGGTTCCAGCTGCGCTCCTCGGCGTCGACGAACACCGGGTTGGCACCGGCGTGCACGATGGCGTTGGCCGACGCCGCGAAGGTGAGCGTCGAGCAGATGACCTCGTCGCCGGGGCGGACACCGACCCCGAGCAGGGCGAGATGCAGCGCCGCCGTACCGCTCGACAGGGCAACGCAATGGCGGCCGTCGACGATCTTCGAGATCTCGCTCTCGAAGCGCTCCAGCTCGGGCCCGGCCGGGGCGAGCCAACCGCTCTCGAGCGCGGCGGTGACGTCGGGGACCTCCCACCCACGGATGTCGGGGGCGGACAGGAAGATGCGGCTCATGACCCTCCTCGGGGTCCCGCCCGGGGGCGGGCCAGATATGCGGCGGTGCCCGACGCCACGGGCGAGCGTAACCGCCGGGGTGGCCGTTCCTGACGGTCGCCGCCAACCGTTCGACCCAGCCGGCGGGATTTTTGCCCAACGCGAGGGGGCCGCGTGTCAAACCACCCGCTGCCAGACTCAGCTCCATGCATGCGGCGACACCACCCCCCACCTCGTCCTTCTCGTTGGCGGACGACGCCAGGGTGGTCGTCGTCGGCCAGGGCTACGTCGGCCTCCCGCTTGCCATCCGGGCCGTCGAAGCCGGTTTCGACGTCGTCGGCTTCGACCTCGACAAGTTCAAGGTGTCGGCCCTGAGTGCCGCCGAGTCCTACATCGACGACATCGCCGACCATGACCTCCGTCTGGCCATCGCGACCGGCCGCTTCCGCCCGACCGACGCCGAGGACGAACTCGAGGGCTTCGACGTTGCCGTCATCGCCGTCCCGACCCCGCTGCGCGACGGGGCTCCCGACATCTCCCACATCGAGGGAGCGGCCCGCACGCTCGGGCGGCGCCTCAAGCCCGGCGCCGTCGTCGTCCTCGAATCGACCACGTTTCCCGGCACCACCGAGGAGGTCGTCGGTCCCATCCTGACCGGCGAGTCCGGCCTCGAACCGGGGGCCGACTTCCTGCTCGGCTACTCACCCGAACGGATCGATCCTGGCAACGAGGTCTGGGACTTCCGGCGAACGCCGAAGGTCGTCTCCGGCATCGACGCCAGCTCCCTCGCCGCCGTCGAGGACTTCTACGGTCGCCTGGTCGACACGGTCGTCCCGGTCTCGGGGACGATGGAGGCCGAGCTGACCAAGCTGTTGGAGAACACCTTCCGCCACGTCAACATCGCACTGGTCAACGAATTGGCGGTCCACGCCCGCTCCCTCGACATCAACTTCTGGGAGGTCATCGAGGCCGCCAGCACCAAGCCCTTCGGGTTCATGCCGTTCCGACCGGGACCCGGTGTCGGCGGCCACTGCCTGCCGGTCGACCCGACGTTCCTGTCGTGGCGGATCGAGCGCCGGCTCGGCACCGCGTCGCGGTTCGTCAAGATCGCCAACGAGATCAACACCGAGATGCCGGCCTACGTCGTCAGCCGGGTCCAGGCCGGACTCAACGAGCGTCGCAAGCCGGTCAACGGTTCACGGGTCCTCGTGCTCGGGCTGGCGTACAAGGCCAACTCGAACGACGCCAGGGAGACCCCGGTTGCCGACATCGTCCGCGGCCTGCTCGACCTCGGAGCCGAGGTCGAGATCCACGACACCCACGTGCTCGACCCCGAGCTCCCGGCGTCCGTCGAGCTGGTCGAGTTGACCGCCGAGCGGCTGGCCGGAGCAGACGCCGTCGTCCTCCTCACCGACCACGACGACGTCGACTACGACCTCGTGGTGGCGGAGGCCGATTACGTGTTCGACGCCCGTCGCCGTCTCCCCGACGCCGCCAACGTCGAGACGCTGTAGGCGCTGCGGCGGGCCGGCAGCCCGTCGGTCGCCGATGCCCGGTCAGCGGTGCAGCGGCGGGCGCTGGCGATGCCAGTCGGTGCGCGTCTGGTAACCGTCGGCGGCGGCGAGCACGAGACCGTCGGCCAGCGGTCGACCGATCAACTGCAGCCCGAGCGGCAGACCGTCGTCGTCGGCCCCCATCGGTACCGACACCGCCGGGAACCCGGTGCTGTTCCAGGCCGGGGTGTGGAGCGCCGCGGTGGCGATGGCCTCCGGTCGGGCCCCGCTGAACGGGGTGGCGGCCCAGCCGGTCGTCGGGCTGGCCAGCAGGTCGATGCCGTCGCCGTCGAGCAGGTCGAGGACCCGGGCCCTGGCGAGGTGACGGACCCGCTCGATCTGGACCAGGTCACCGGCGCTGATCAGCGCCCCCTGGGCGATGGTCAGCCGGGTCGGGCGACCGTAGTCGTCCCACCGCTCGACCAGGTGCCGACGGTGCCAGGCGAACGCCTCGGCCTGCAGGGCGAGGAACGCCCCGGTCGACAGCTTGCGGTAGTGGGGCACGACCACCTCGACGACGTCGACCCCGCCCGCGGCCAGCTGCTCGATCGCCTCGTCGAAGGCGGCCAACGTGGCCGTGTCGCAGCTGTCGAGCAGCTCCGGGTTGACCAGCCGACCGATGCGGAGACCGTCGAGGCCGCGTCCGGTCGGACCGCCCCGCTCGACGACATCGGCGAACCGGGCCGGCGGTCGTGGCACGGTGGTCCGGTCGGAGGCATCGGGGCCGGCCATCACGTCGAGCATCGCCGCCGCGTCCGCCGCGCTGCGGGTCATCGGCCCGACGTGGTCATAGCTGAGGCCGAGCGGCACGCAGCCGGACTTCGGCACGAGACCGAACGTCGGCTTGTGTCCGGTGATGCCGTTGTAGGCCGCCGGGAGGCGCACGCTGCCGGCGGTGTCGGTGCCGAGCCCGCCGAGGATCTGGCCGGACGCGACCCCGTTGCCGGTGCCCGAGCTCGACCCGCCCGTCCAGCGCTCGGGGTTCCACGGGTTGCAGGGCACCGGGAACGGCTTCGTCGTGTCGGGGCGACCGATGGCGAACTCCATCGTGGTCGTCTTGCCGACGATGACCGCCCCGGCCGCCCGGAGACGGGCCACGACCGGGGCGTCGCCACCGTCGCCCCACGACGGGTCGAGCACGAGGCTCTGGGCGGTGGTCGGGCCCTCGTCGGTGCGGAGGATGTCCTTGATGCCGAGCGGTATGCCGTGCAGGGGCCCGAGATCGTGGCCGGCAGCCAGCTCCTCGTCGGCCCGGGCGGCCCGGGTCAGCGCCGACTCGTCGAACCGGGCCAGCCAGGTGCCGAGCGTCGGGTCCAGGCGATCGGCGGCGGCCAGGCAGGCCCTGGTCAGATCGAGCGACGTGAGCGACCCGTCACGGAGCGCCGCAGCGGCCGCGCCGATCGTCAGCGGCGACGGGTCGGTTCGTTCCGCCTCGTGTGTGTCGGCGGCGACCGCGTCGGCCGTCGAGTCGGCGTCGGTCACGAGACCTCACCGGCCCGGAAGACCGCAGCGGTCGACTCGTCGCCGGCGTCGACGGCGTGGAACCGCTCGACCGAGCGACGGAGCCCGGGGTAGAGGCCGGCGAGGCGATCGATCTCGTCAGCCGGCGGATCGAGACCGGCGACGCGTAGGAGGGCGGCCACGGTGGCGCGGTCGTCGATTCCGTCCGGGGACGAGCCGGGCGGATTGCCATGGCCGCTCGACCCGGCACTGCCCGAGACACCCGGGACGCCCTGGCCGCGTCCACCGCCACCGCTAGCATCACGTCGTTCCCCCATCGCCGCGAGGCTACTCGTCGGCCATGACCACAGCCATCCACCCAGCCTGCCTTCACCGTCAGCCACCACGAGGCGGCCTCGTGCCGCCGGAGGAGACCTCACATGGAACTCGGCGCCTTCTCGGTCAGCCTGTCCGTCGCCGACCTGGCCGCATCCCGATCCTTCTACGAGAAGCTCGGCTTCACGGTCACCGGCGGCGACGCCGATCAGGGCTGGCTCATCCTGGTCAACGAGCCGGCGGTCATCGGCCTGTTCCAGGGCATGTTCGACGGCAACGTCCTCACCTTCAACCCGGGGCTCGTGCTCGGCGGGGACCAGCCCGATGACTTCACCGACGTCCGGGAGATCCAGGCGGCGCTCGAGTCCGCCGGCATCGAGCTGACCGACCGGGTCGATCCGGAGAACCCGGAGGGCCCGGCCCACCTCGCCCTGACCGACCCGGACGGGAATGCCATCCTGATCGACCAGCACCGCTGAGGCTTCGGGCCCGCGGAACGCGTCCGGCGGCAGGCTCGGCGCCGGCTGCCGGACCGTCGTAGGCTTCGGACATGCGAGCCACGCTGGGAATGCGCCATGCGGTGCTGTGGGTCTCCGACCCCGACCGGTCCGCCGCCTTCTACGCCGAGGCCCTCGGTCTGGAGGAGAGCAACCGGGTGACGGGAGCCGTCTTCCTGACGTCACCCAACTCCGCCACCGACCACGACCTCGGGCTGTTCCAGGCGGAGGGCCCGCCGCCGGCCAACCGGTCGGTCGGGCTGTACCACATCGCCTGGGAGGTCGAGACGCTCACCGACCTGGTGTCGGCCAGAGAGCGCCTCACCGAGCTCGGTGCGCTGGTCGGCGAGAACAACCACGGCATGAGCCGCAGCCTCTACGCCAAGGATCCCGACGGGATCGAGTTCGAGGTGATGTGGGAGCTGCCGGTCGAGCTCCACGACCCGGACGAGCCCTCCAACGTACCCCTCGACCTCGAGGCTGACCTGGCCCGGTTCGGCGCCGATCGCCCCGGCCGGGGCGGTTCGCCGGCCGACGCCTGAGCGCTCAACCGCTCGACTGGCCGGGGTCGTCGGCCGCTGATCCCGTCGTCGGCTCGGCTGCGGCAACGAATCGTGAGGCGAAGCCGATCCGCAACGCCGGACGGAAGTACTGCTCGATCCAGCTCCACATCGACCCGAGCACCCGGTCGAGCTCGACGGCGTCGACCATCGACCGGTCGAGCTGGCCGACGATGAACAGCGCATCTTCCTCACCGATGGCGAACTGCCCGCCGTACATCTTGAGGTTGCGCCGCAGCAGGTGCTCGTAGAGACGCTCGCCGTTCTCCTCCGGTGCGGGCATGAAGTAGGTCTCGTAGTGCAGCGTCCGCTGGCGCAGGTGCCACCGGATCGTCGACACGTCCTTCTCCTCACCGTTGATCCGGAGGAACCACCGGCGCTCGCTGCCCGGGAGTCGCTCCCACGTGGCGACGACCGGGTTGGCCACCGCCTGCTCCTCCATCCAGGCTTCGATCACGCTCGACAGCTGGTCCAGTTCCTCGATCGACGCCGGCTCGTTGGTCACGGCGCCCAGGTTAGGGGCCCGGCTCCTCGGTGGTCGGCTCGGCCGGCACGGACACGAGGCGACACCTCCGGTGCAAGCGGGTCCCGGGCCGTGATCGCCGTGGAACCCGGGGATCGCGCCGCTGAGGACGCCGCGCCGCTGGCAGGAGGGAGCCGCGGCTCCGATGGTGAACCGGTCGGGTTCCCGGACCGACCCTAGCCCGGGATCACGGGCAGGGGGCCAGGGCCCGGGAGGCCAGGTCGACGTAGAGCCGACGCAGCCGGGAGGCCGAGGTGGTCCAGGTGTAGGTGCGGGCCCTGGCCGCGGCCGACACCGACAGCCGGCGAGCCAGCACCGGGTCGGCCAGGATCGAGTCGATCCAGGTGGCGTAGTCGTCGGGGTCCCGCCCCTCGACGAGGTAGCCGGAGTGGCCGTGGTCGACCAACGTCAGGAGGCCCCCGACCGCCGAGGCCACCGTCGGCGCCCCGCAGGCCGCGGCCTCGAGCGCAACGAGACCGAACGACTCGGATCGGCTCGGCACGAGGCACACGTCGGCCGCCCGGTAGTAGGTGCCGAGCAGGTGATGGGGTTGGGGCGGCACGAACCGCACGCGGTCGGTCAGGCCGAGCCCGGAGATCAGGGCCCGGATGCGGTCGACCTCGGTGCCACCCGCCTGCCCGCTCGCCCCACCGACGATCCAGAGCCTCGCATTGGTGTGCTCAAGCCGGGCCAGGGCCTCGACGGCGACGTCGACTCCCTTGAGCGGCTGGATCCGTCCGATGAACAGCAGCAGCGGATCGTCGTTGGTACCAAGCGCCCAGCGGGCGCCGGCCTGGTTGCCCGGCGAGAACAGGGCATGGTCGACGCCGGGCGGCACGATCTCGATCCTGGTCGGGTCGGCGTCGTAGAACTCGACGAGCTGCTCGGCCTCAGCGGTGGCGTTGGCCAACACGGCGTCGGCACACGACATCACGTCCGCCTCGGCCCTGGCCCGCGACTCCGGCTCCCGGTCGCCGGACACCGCCTTGACCCGGGCCAGCGTGTGGAAGGTGGTCAGCAGCGGGAGGTGGAGCCGCTGTTTGAGCAGCCGGCCGGCGACCCCGGACAACCAGTAGTTGGCGTGGATCACGTCCGGCTGGAAGTCATCGAAGTCGGCGGCCACGCCGTCGGTGTACTCCTCGACGTGGTCGGGGAGGTCCTCCTTGGCCAGATCGACCGGTCCGGCCGGGACGTGGACGACGTCGAAGCCGGGCTCGACCGAGACCCGCTCGGGCAGATCGTCGGCCCACCGGCGGACGTAGACCCGGCAGATCACCCCGGCCTGGGCCAGCGCCGAGACGAGCTCACGGACGTACACGTTCATGCCGCCGCCGTCACCAACGCCCGGCTGGGCCAGCGGCGAGGTGTGCAGCGAGAGGATGGCCGCCCGTCGTACCACGACAGACAACTCTACGTTGTGGCCGGATCGATTCCCCAGCCGGCCCGATCGGCGCCGACGAGCGGGCCGGACCCCGTCAGCTGGCGATCGCCGGGCCGCATCACCGCTCGCCGCATCACCGCTCGCGCAGCAGGGCGTCGACCGATGCCTCGCCGTCGCGGTAGCGGCGGGCGATCTCGTCCTGGAGCCCGTCGATCCGCTCGTGCAGGGTCCGGCGGACGGCCGACAGCTCGATCTCGAAGCTCCGCAGCCGGTCGAAGAGGGCCGCCAGGTCCGCACCGTCGAGGTCGCCGACGCCGGACAGCTCGTTCGGGCTGGCCACGCCGTCGAGGGACTCGATCGAGGCAAGGGCGACCGGGCCGGGCTCGTCAACCGGGGTCAGCCGGGCCGCACCGGCCGAGCGGGCCGCGCCGTCGCCATCAGCGAGGATGTCTGGCATGGCGAAGAGGAGCTCGGTCGGGTCCTCGGTCGACGGCTCCGACGATGCCCCGTCACTGCGCCGGCCGACCTCGCGACCGACGATGTCGAGGCGACCCTGGGCGATGCGGCGGACGAGGGAGATGTCACCCTCGGCCCTGGTCAGCTCGTCGCGGATCGATCGGAGCTCGTCCATCGGCCGGTTCGACAGGTCGGCGAGGAGGTCGTCGGACAGCAGGCGTTGCAGATCGGCGTGCACCAGACCAGCGTAGTTTCGCCTCCGGCGCCGTTCGTCGATCCGGGGCGTCGGTCCCGGTTGGCGGCGGTGCAGCAATCTCGGTCAGTTCGAGAACTAGACCTCGATGCTGGGGATCTGGATGGCGAGGATCAGCCAGATCGGCGCCGCCAGCAGGTACGAGTCGAGCCGCCGGAGCGCCGGAGCCCAGGCATTGCCTCGCGGAAGCAGGCCGGACGCCACCACCTGGCCGAGGGGGCAGCAGATCCCGGCCAACACCGCGAACAGCAGGATCGTGCTCGAGTCGAACGGTGCCGGCTGGATCAGGAACAGGATGAAGGCGACGGCGCCGAGGGCGACCAGGCCGGCCAGTGGACCCTCGACCGCGTTGGCCGCGCCGGAGCCGACGATGAAGTCGCCGGCCTCGTAGGCGCTGACCAGGATGATGAGGCTGAGCTGGGCCCCGGTGCCGACCGAGCCGAGCGCAGCCAGCGATGCGACGGCCAGACCGATGGGCAGCGACGATCGGGCCAGGACGTCGAACAGCTCCATCGGTGTCCGCCGGTGGCCCCGGTACAGCATGAGATAGAAGATGAGGACGATCAGGCCGAGCAGCAGGCCGATCGGGACCCCCCACCGCCCGCCGAGCCCGGCGACCGCGCCGAGGTAGGCGGCGGCTGCGGTCCAGGCCCGCGTCGCGCTCTGGGTGGGGAACCAGGCGTTGCCGGCCTGGAGGCCGGCCAACCCGGCGATCGGCGAGGCGACGGCGGCGACGGCGACCACCGACACGGCCGACGAACCGACGTACTCGCCGAGCAGCACCGCACCGACGAGCAGCACGAACCAGAGCACCCCGAAAGTGACCTTTGGGCCGTCGGTCGGGTACGGGACGGCGAGCCGATTGTTGGCCCACCGGGCCTCCCGGGCCCGGGCCCGTTGCACGGAACGCGCCTGCCGGGCGGCCCGTCGACCCTCGAGCGGACCGGGACGGCGGGCTCCGGCGTAGCCCGGCTCAGCCACCGGAGACCGGGGGGAGGACCGCAACCTCGTCCCCCGCAGCCAGGTTGGTCGCCCGCTCGGCCGGCGAGCCGTTGACCCACACCTTCGAGCCGCCGAGCACGGCGGCGAAGGTCTGGCCGAAGCGGTTGACGGCCTCGTCGAGGACGTCGCCGACGGTGTCGCCGATCTCGGCCGGGTCGAGCTCGAGGCGCGTCGTGCCGGCCGATTCGCGGGCCTGGGCGAACAGCCGGAGGGTGATCACCGCCTCATTGTGCCATGGCGATCACCCGACTCACCATCGTCCCGCCCGTCGGCGGGGTGCCGGTGCGGCCGATGGCGACGTCGGCCCGGTACCTTGTCGCCATGGGCTCAGCGGACCCGGTTCCCCGCTCCGACGACAGCGGCTCCGCCGGGCGCCGCGCCGACTCGCCTGTCGGCGGGGACGTCGACGTCGTCGTGGTCGGGTCGGGACCGAACGGGCTCGCGGCCGCCATCACCGTTGCCAGGGCGGGACGCTCGGTCGTGGTGCTCGAGGCGGCGCCCGAGCCGGGTGGGGCGACCCGCTCGGCATCGTTGCTCGGACCCGGTTTCGTCAGCGATCTCGGCTCGGCGATCCACCCGCTCGCCCTCGCCTCACCCTTCTTCCGCACGATCCCGTTGGAGGAACACGGGTTGACATGGGTCACCCCACCGGCGGCCGTGGCCCACCCGCTCGACGGCGGTCGGGCCGCGATCGCCTGGAACGACCTCAACCGCACGGCCGCCGATCTCGGTCCCGACGCCAAGACGTGGCGGTCGATGTTCGGCCCCCTGGTCGAGAGGTTCGAGACGCTGACCGACTTCGTCCTCGGCCCGCCGCTCCGCAATGCGGCCGCCGATCCGCTGACCGCGCTGCGGGTCGGGCCGGCGCTTGCCGCACCGGCCACGCTGGCCGCCAGGCGCTTCGACGGCGACGAGGCCAGGGCGCTGTTCGCCGGCCACGCCGCCCATGCCGTCGTGCCCCTCAGCCGACCCTTCACCGCCGGGTTCGGGGCACTGCTGGGCTCGGCCGCCCACGCCGTCGGCTGGCCCTTCCCCCGCGGCGGGGCGAGCGAGATCGCCCGCGTGCTGGTCGAGGTGCTGGAGGGGCTCGGCGGGCGGGTCGTCACCGACCATCCCGTCGGCTCCCTCGACGATCTACCGCCCGCCGGCGCAGTGATCTTCGCCCTGACCCCACCACAGGTGGCGGCCATCGTCGGCGAGGAGTTCCCGACCCGGGCCCGTCGCCGCGCTCGACGGTTCCGGTTCGGTCCGGGCGCCTGCAAGGTCGACCTGGCCCTGTCCGAGCCGATCCCGTGGGCCAACGCCGAGGTCGCCAAGGCCGGCACCGTCCACCTCGGCGGCACCATGGAGGAGGTGGCGGCGGCCGAGAAGGAGGTGGCCGACGGCGGCCATCCTCGCCGGCCGTTCGTGCTGCTGGCCCAACCGAGCGGGTTCGACCCGACCAGGGCCCCCGATGGGCGGCACGTGGTGTGGGCCTACTGCCACGTGCCGAACGGGTCGACGATCGATGTCAGCGCTGCGATCGAGGCCCAGATCGAACGCTTCGCCCCCGGCTTCGGCGACACGGTGGTCGCCCGCAACGTGAGCCGGCCCGCCGACCTCGAACGGTGGAACGCCAACCTGATCGGCGGCGACATCGGCGGTGGCAGCTACGCCAGCCTCCGCGCCGTGTTCCGCCCCGGCTACCACCCCGACCCGTATCGCACGCCGGTCGACCGGTTCTTCGTCGGGTCGGCCAGCACGTCGCCGGGCGGCGGGGTGCACGGAATGGGCGGTCACCTGGCCGCCGAGCGGGCCCTCGCCTTCCTCGACGGGGGTCGCTCCCGGTAGTGTGGGCGCCCACCACGGAGGTGCCCATGGACGATGCCACCAGCGGGGCGACAACCGAGCTGCTCGTGATCCGGCACGGGCAGTCGACCTGGAATCAGGAGAAGCGCTGGCAGGGGCAGGCCGATCCACCGTTGAGTGACCACGGTCGACAGCAGGCGTTCATCGCCGCCCAGTCGGTCGGCCAGGTCGACGTGATCGTGTCGTCGCCCCAGGCTCGGGCGGCGCAGACCGCCGGGATCATCGCCGAGCAGATCGGGGTCGGGCCGGTCCAGTTGCTCGACGGTCTGGAGGAGCGGGGTGCCGGTGAGTGGTCCGGCCTGACCCGCGAGGAGATCGACACCCGCTGGCCTGGTTGGGTCGACAGCGAGAACCGACCGAACGGCTGGGAGTACGACGACGTGTTCGTTCCCCGGGTGATGGGGGCGATCACCCGGGTCGCTGACGAGTTCGCCGGGGCGACCGCGCTCGTGGTCTGCCACGGCGGCGTGATCATCGCCATCGAGCGGGAGCTCGGGGTGAGCGACGGGCGCATCCCGAACCTGCACGGGCGGGTGGTCCGCAGGGTCGGCGACGAGCTGGTCGGCGGCGACCGCCTCGAGCTGATCCCGACCGAGATGCGGACCGGCGGGACCGGTCGCGACACCAGGCGGATCTGATCGCCGGTGACTCGCCGTTGACCGATTCGAGGGTGCTGCCGTTTGAGGTGCGGGTGATCCGTAGCGCCAAGCGGCGCAAGACCGCCGAGGCCAGGCTGGTCGACTCGGTCCTCGAGGTCAGGATCCCCGGTCGCTCGTCGATGGTCGAGGAGCGGGAGTTCGTCGAGTACTTCCGGGCCAGGTTCCAACGGGTGTCGGCGACGGAGTCGATCGACGTCGAGCGGCGGGCGGCCCAGTTGGCTCGACGCTACGGTCTGCCCAGACCGACCTCGATCCGGTGGGTCGACAATCAACGGCACCGCTGGGGTTCGTGCACGCCGGCCGACGGCTCGATCCGATTGTCGAACCGGATGGCCCGGTTCCCGCCGTGGGTGATCGACTACGTGATCGTCCACGAACTCGCCCACCTCGTCGAGGCCGATCACGGGCCCGCGTTCCGGGCGCTTGTCGATCGGTACCCGCAGGCCGAGCGGGCCAAGGGCTACCTGATGGCGAAGTCGGGTTCCTGACCGTCGCCCCCGGTACCGGGGTGATCGCCTGGGCCGGTGTGATCGCCGGCTGTGTCGGGATCGGCCTGGCCCCCGCCGGTCGCCGGTGACGGGTCCACCGGGTCGGCATCGTCACCGAACGGATCGGCGTCGAGCCGGACCAGGGTCTCGTCGATGTCGTCGAGGTCGACCGCCATGACCCGGAGGTCGTGCATGGTGGGCAGGGCGGTTGGTTCGTGTGCGTCCGGCTCGCTCCCGGTCGGGTCCAATCTCTCGGTCGGGCTGGACGCGTCGGTCCGGCTGGACGCATCGTGGGGCACGTCGGTCCGGCTGGACACGTCGGTCGGGCTGGACCCGTCGTGGGTCACGGCCGACCCGGTGGTCGGTGACTCCTCGGCGTTCGCCTCGTCTGCGATCGGTTGTCGGCCCATCGGATGCACGGGATCAACGGTAGCCGGGCCGTGTCCGGCCTCGGTGGCTTCGTCGTTGCCGGTCACGGGAGGAGGTCGATCGGAACCCGGGTGAAGGCGACGGCGAAGACGTCGGTCGAGGCCAGCAGGTCGACGACGAGCTCCGAGCTGCCGGTGGTCAGGTCGAGCATCGTCACCGACTTGACCGGCAGCTCACCCTCCTCGCTGTTGGAGGTGCGGACGTAGGCGACCCGCTCCCCGTCGAACGTGAGGGAATCGACGACGTCGAGGTCCTCGCCGATGCGGCGGCTGAAGAACGGTCCGTTGTCGACCAGCAGCTCCCTGGCCTCGAGCTCGGTGACCTGCTCGGTGCCGTCGTCGCGGTAGGTGACGATCGTGTAGGCGACCGCACCGCCGTCCGGACTGAGGGCGACGGCGCCGAAGCTGGGGCGGTCGGGGAAGGTGCAGGGTGGGGCGGGCGGGCCCTGGAGGGGGAGACGCTGGCCGTCGCGACCGTAGAACCGCATCTCGCCGCAGAGGTCGTCCTGGACGATGACGGCCTGGATGTCACCGCTGGCCGAGAAGGCGACGACCTCCTCACCGCCGTCGAGCTCCACGTGGGTCCGACGCTCGTGCTCGCCCGGTTGCTCGGTGACGAGCTGGATCCAGTCGACCCGACCGGGGGCCGACTTGACGAAGGCCCGGGGGGAGCCGTTCCAGAAGCCGACGTCGAGCAGGTCAGTACCGCTGGCGTCGAGGAGCTCGTTCTGGCCCTGGGCCCGGCGGTACACGATCGAGCCGTCCGGTTCCTGGACGACGACGCCGCCGACGAGGTCGTCGTGGACCCTGGTCGCCTCGAGGCCTTCGAGCGAGCCGGCGAGGGGGAGCGACTCGAGGCCGTCGACGGCGAACACCGGCACGTCGGCGGCGACGAGCAGCGAGGGGACGTAGCCCGGCTCGGCGGTCGGCACGAACTCGTCGACGGCTGGCGCCGGCGCGGCCTCCGCGGGATCGGTCGAGGCGGCGATCCGGTCCGGCTCGACCGGGACCGTGCTCGAGGTGGTGGGTGAGTAGGCGGCCGGCGGGGTGAGCTCACCGCAGGCGGCCGCCGTCAGGGCGAGCAGGGTCAGCAGGGCACCGAGCGGTCGGATGCGGGGGCGAGCCACCATCGAGGTCCATGTTGGCACCGGTCGGGCGATCACGGGCGACGGGGGGCGGGAAATCGCCCGGGCGAAGGGTGATCGTGCCCGGCTACGCTCATCTGCGCCCCTGTGGCGCAGCCTGGTTAGCGCACTGGACTTTTAATCCATTGGTCGTGGGTTCGAATCCCACCGGGGGCACCGCGTCCAACCGCTCACCGAGCCGGCCGACCGAGCGGGATCGCCTCGGCAGCCCGGTTCCGCCATCCCGGTCGATCCCTTCCCACTCACCTGCCAGCCTGGCCGGCGGCGAACGGCGTTGCGCTGGGCTCTACCCCCGCACGACCTCCGACACCAACGCGCCCGAGAAGAGGAAGTCGACGATCGCACCGAGTTGATGGTCGATCATCGGCGCTCCGCCCATCGTCGGGTGGCCAGCGGCATCGGCGCGGCGCCGGAGCTCGGTCCACTCCGGGTTGGCGATGATGTCGATGACCCCGGCGCCGGGGCTGAGACCAAGGAGATCGATCGGCAGCGGATCGTCTGGGTCCAGACCGAGGCTGGTGCAGTTGATGATCAGGTCGTGGCCGGCGGCGCTCGCCGGCCCGACCCGGGTCGGGCAGTGCGCTGCCAGCGTGGCGGCCAGCGCCTCGGCCTTCGACGCCGTCCGGTTGGCCAGCACCAACTCGGCCGGGTCGTCGTTGGCCACGGCGGCGGCCACGGCCGATCCAGCCCCGCCGATCCCGGCGACGAGCACCCGCTTGCCCCGTGGGCGCAGGCCGTTGGCCGCGGCCGCAGCGACAAGACCGACTCCGTCGAAGACCTCACCGACCGCCCGACCGTCCCCGACCCTGACCGCGTTCGCCGACCCGACCACCGTGGCGTTCGGTCCGAGCTCGTCGCAGAGCGCCGCGATGGCCTGCTTGTGGGGGATGGTCGCCAGCAGGCCGACGACGTTGTCGGCCCGCCGCATCGTCTCGACGGTCGCCCGCAGACCGTCGGCCGGCACGTGCAGCGGCACGACGACGGCGTCGACGCCCGCAGCCCCGAGCCGGTCGTTGAGTGCGACCTGGGCCCGGACGTGGTCGATCGGATCGGCCAGGAGGGCGATGATCGAGGTGGTCCCGGTGATCTCGGGCCAGATCCGAGCCGCCATCACGTGGCGTGTTGGCCGGGGAGGATGTAGTACCAGGTGTTCCGGTCCTCGCCGGCCTCCCGGAGCGCCGCCGCAGCTGCAGCGATGACGGGACCGGTCTCGGTCGTGGTGTAGAACCAGCTCTCGACCTGCCGGGCACTCGGGACGTGGTCGGACAACGCCAGGGCCGCCTCCTCGTAGAAGGCACGGACGTCCTGCCCGGCCGCCCGGACCCGGTCGGCGTCCCAACCGACGTCGGCCAACGACGCGCCATCGGCCAGCTCGACGAACGTGGCGACGGCATCGCCGATGTCGTCGGCACCGACGACCCGGCCGAGGGCGGTCCGCCCGCCGACGGATTCGACGTGGCGACGGTATGCCGGGAGCAGGCCTCGGGCCTCGTCGACGGCCGGGTGGAGGTCGGGATCGTGGCGTGGCGGCAACGTGCAGGTCGCGGCCTCGTCGGCCTCGTCCTCGATGACCGTCGGATGGTCCTCGATGACGGGCACGTCGGTGCGGTCGAGCAGGGCGAACGCCCGCCGGATCACCTCGGACTGGAAGGCTGCATCACCCGGGCGACCGAGGGGCCGACCGAGCGGGAACTCGACATGGAGGAATCGGGGCGCCTTGCTGTTCACCGCCTGCTGGCGGACGAGGGACAGCCCGACCGTGGCCAGACCGGCCTCTTCGAAGACTCGTGCGAGCACACCGACCGTGCGCGTGCAGAACGGTCAAATGGGGGTGAGCAGGACGACGTCGACATCCTGGTCGAGGAGGACCTTGGCCGCCGCCGGCCCCGAGTCGAGGAGGATCGTGGAGAAGGTCGCGTCGAACTGGGCCCCCATGAATGACAGATGGCGTTCGGCCACCGATCCGATCTCCCCCGCCGCAGCCATCTCCTCCAGCCGGTCGACCGGATAGACCACGTTGATGTCGGCCGCGAACCCCGAGCGGTCGAAGTTGGGCGAGAAGTGGGCAAGCTGGACGTCCCGAGCCGCCGCCGGCAGGACGGTGAACGAACCGTCGGTCGGTTGCCACAGCGAGACCTCACCGGACGGCTTGAGCCCGGCGGTGGTCACGATCGCCACCTTGGCGTCGACCAGCGCCGGGGCGCTGGTCACCGGCGTGCCATCGAAGTCGGGCGTCGGGATGTCCCCAACCCGTTCGCGAATGGCTTGATCAGCAGACATCGTCGGTTCCTTTCGTTACGTTCGAGCGTGTCGGGCCAGCGAGCTGGCCGCGGTCGTGTGGCGTCGGAGGTTCGTCGAGCCCGGTGCTCACCCGACGAGTCGACGAGCGGCTGCACCGAGCCCTCGAAGCAGGTCGGGGTCACGCCTCGACTTGGCCAGGACCATCAGCCCCTCCATGTGGGCGAGCACGTCGAGTGCGGCTCGCTCCGGATCGACCTCATCGTCGACCTCGCCGGACTCGAGGCCACGCACGAACGACGATGCGATCGCGGCCGTCATCTCAGCGAAGATCGCATCGACCCGTGCCCGGACCTCTGCATCTCGGGCCGACAACTCGACGGCGAAGTTGCCGAACCGGCAGCCGAGGATGGTCCGGCCGTCCGGGCTGATCCGTTCGAGGTTGTCGGCCAACAGCTGACCGTAGGCCTCGATCCCGTCGAACACCGAGACGTCGGGATCGTCGATCGAGGCGGCGAAGATCGTCGACCGGACGCGCTGCCACGACCGATCGAGCATGGCCAGAGCCAGGGCCTGCTTGGAGGGGAAGAAGTGATAGAAGCTGCCCTTCCGCACATCGGCGGCTCGACACAGGTCGGCGACACCGACGGACTCGTAGCCGCGCTCGTACATCAACACGTCGGCGGCGTCGATGAGACGCTGCTTCGGGCTGGTCTCCTCC
>JBCCVL010000123.1:0-19791 GCA_039195375.1 Actinomycetota bacterium | reverse complement strand
GTGCAGTAAAGATTTAGAGGCCCCCCAATTTCTCACGGGGCGGGGGCGGGTGGGGGGGGGGGGTTGGGGGCGGGGCGCCGGGGGGGGGGGGGGGGGGGGGGGGGGGGCCTCGTTTCCGACCCGGATGCCACGATAGTCGCCCCGGCGGTTCCCGGCTGCCCGGCGCCGCTCGATGCGGCGCCAGGACCGACCCGGGAACCGGGTCGGGGTGCGCTCGGCAGGATCAGCCGCCGACCTGGGCGAAGACGAAACGGGTGATGGTGCCGTCGCCGATCTTGGCCTTGACCGTCTCCTTGTCGCCGAAGAGGCCCTGCTCGAGCAGGACACGTTCGCCGTACCAGGAGTTGAGCCGACCCTCGACGATCTTGGGCCAGGCCGCTTCGGGCTTGCCCTCGTTCTTGGTGATCTCGAGCAGGGCGGCCCGCTCCTTCTCGACCTCGTCGGCCGGGACCTCGTCACGGGTGAGGAAGGTCGGCTTGGCGAAGGCGACGTGCATGGCCACCTCGTGGAGGACCTCGGCGCTGACCCCGGTCGCCTCGATCAGCACACCGGAGCGGCCACCACCGTGGAGGTAGGCGTCGATCTCTGCGCCGTCTGCGGCCTCGAAACGGGCGACGGTGCCGAAGTCGATGTTCTCCTTGAGGGTGACCTTGACGTCCTCGATCTCGGCGCTCTTGCCCGAGACCGCCTCCGGGCCCTCGTCGAGGACCAGGCCGGCCAGCTCGTCGACCAGCTTGCGGAAGTCGTCCGACTTCGCCGCGAAGTCGGTCTCCGACTTCAGGTGGACGAGGGCGGCGCCGGCGGGGCCGCTGGCCACGGCGACCAGGCCCTCGCTGTTGTCACGATCGACCGACTTGGCGGCCTTGGCCAGGCCCTTCTCGCGAAGGATCTGGACGGCGGCTTCGAAGTCGCCATCGGCGTCGGTCAGGGCCTTCTTGGCGTCCATCATGCCGGCACCGGTCGACTTGCGCAGGTTCTGCACGTCCTTGGCGGTGATAGCCATGTCGCTTCGCTTCTCCTTGATTCCGTTCCGGGAGTGGTGGGGTGGTCGGGTGCGGGGTCGTCAGCTCTCGGGCTGCTCGGTGCTGTTGGCCTCGGCGGCCGGGGCCTCCGCTGGCGCCTCGGCCGTGGTCTCGGCGGCGGGGGCGGCTTCGACTGCCGGTTCGTCGGCGGTCGGTGCGGCTGCGGGCTCCTCGGCGGCCGGTGCGGCTGGGGGCTCCGCGGCCGGCGGGGCCGCGGTGTCGGCCTGGGCCTGGGCGGCGATCCTGGCCTCGCGGGCGGCGGCATCGGCGGCGGCCTGCTCACGGGCGGCGGCCTGCTGGGCGGCCACGGCCGCCTCCTCTTCGGCGGTCCGCTCGCCGGACGGGGCGTCGGGCACGCCGGAGCGGCGGGCGTGGATCAGCTTGCCCTCGGCCACGGCCTCGGCCACGACCCGGGTCATCAGCTCGGCGGCCCGGATGGCGTCGTCGTTGCCGGGGATCGGATACGTGATGAGGTCGGGGTCACAGTTGGTGTCGACCACGGCCACGATCGGGATGTTCAGCTTGCGGGCCTCGGTGACGGCGATGTGCTCGATGATCGTGTCGAGGACGAAGACGACACTGGGCAGCTTGCCCATGGTCTTGATGCCGCCGATGTTGCGGTTGAGCTTCTCCAGCTCCCGGCCGTAGCGGAGGGCTTCCTTCTTCGGCATCTCCTCGAACTCGCCGGACGACTGCATGCGCTCGTACTCGAGCAGCTTGCCGACCCGCTTCGAGATCGTCTGGTAGTTCGTGAGCATGCCGCCGAGCCAGCGCTGGTCCACAAAGGGCTGACCGACCGACAGGGCGTAGCGGCGGATGGGCTCCTGGGCCTGCTTCTTGGTGCCGACGAAGAGCACGGTGCCGCCGTCGGCGACCGTGTCACGAACGAACGTGTAGGCGGTCTCGATCCGGCGGAGGGTCTCCTCGAGATCGATGATGTAGACGCCGTTGCGGTCGCCGTGGATGAACCGCCGCATCTTGGGGTTCCAGCGGCGGGTCTGGTGGCCGAAGTGCACCCCGGCCTCGAGCATCTGTTTCATGGTCACGACAGCGGCCATGTGATTTCCTCCGGTTGTTCGACGTCGGCCCCGCTCCGGCGAGCCGGAGACCGTGGATTCGGGCCGACGGTGTGTCTGGTGTTGGTTGGGGATGGGTGACCCTGCGAGGTGCGGGGCCGGACCGGTCGCGCCGAGGCGGGTCGACTGGGCGACCCGCCACGAACCATCTGGTCCACCGTCCAGCCTACCGGGTGGCCCGGCGGGCCCCTCCCGCCGGGGGTGGCGCCGGCCGCGCCCTAGACTGCGGCAGTGAGCAGCCCCGATCCCGCCCGAACCGAACCGACCGAGCCAGCACCGCTGCGGTCGGTCTGTGTCTACTGCGCCTCGTCGACCGGCACCGATCCGGCGCTGGCCGAGGCGGCTGTCGCCCTCGGGCACCTCGTGGCCGATCAGGGCCTCGAGCTGGTGTACGGCGGCGGGTCGGTCGGGCTGATGGGGCTGGTGGCCGACGCCGTGCTCGAGCGTGGCGGGGAGGTGACCGGCATCATCCCGCTCGCGTTGATGCCTCGGGAGGTGGCCCACGAAGGGGTGACCCGATTGATCGACGTCGAGTCGATGCACGCCCGCAAGGCGAGGATGATCGAGCTCTCCGACGCGTTCATCGCCCTGCCGGGCGGGTACGGGACGCTGGAGGAGCTGGCCGAGGTGCTGACCTGGGCCCAGCTCGGGATCCACGCCAAGGGGATCGGTCTGCTCAACGTCGGCGGGTTCTACGACGGCCTGCTCGCGTTCTTCGACCGGGCCATCGCCGACGGCGTGCTGAAGCCGGCCAACCGCGAGCTGCTCCTCGATCGCCGCGATCCCGGTGAGCTGCTCGATGCGTTGCGCCACTATCGGCCGAGCTACCAGCCGAAGTGGGTCGACCTCGACCGTCGGGCCTGACGCCGACGGCGGCGGCCGAGGTGGTCGGGGGCCGCTCACGCCACCAACCGGACCACGACACAGCGCCGCTCGATGAAACCGGCCGGGTCGAGGTAGGTGGCCGCACGCCTGGCTCCGAGATGGAAGCCAGGGGCCGCTTCCGCCACCGGTTGCCCGCCGGCCACCAGATCGCCGCGACCGACCACGACGGCGACGAGGTTCGTATAGGTCGACCGGAGATCGGCACCGTGCTCGATCGCAACCACCGGGCGCCCACCGACCGGCCCGGCGAACGCGACGACCCCGGCATCGACGGCGACGACCCGGTCGCCGTCTGCGGTGGCGTACTGGATGCCACGGTTGCCGGGACCGTAGCGGTGATCGGGCGGGCGGAAGGGGTCGAGGACCGGCGCCTCGACCGGTCGGCGCCACGCCGCTCGACAGGCGCCACCGCCACGACCGTCGCCCGGTGGCGCAGCGACGACGGCGTCGACGACCGCATCGCCGCCGAGGGCGATCACCAACGAGGCGATGCCGGCGAGCAGCGCCAGAGCGGACCGCCGGCCGGAGGACGCCGGACGACGGGCCGGTGGGGAAGGTGTGGTCGGCGAATCGGCTTCACCGACGGGGTCGGTCTCGGGCATCGGGCACTCCTGATCTCACGGAATGGTGGGACCCGAGGGTGCCGAGACGCCCGACGATAGCCGGGACCGGGACCCGGACCGACGGCTCGATGGCTCGCCGGACCGGGCTTGGCGTTGGCTAGACCGGCTCGTGGTCGACCGAGGTCAGCCGCGATCGGAGCTGGAGAACCGCCTTGGTGTGGATCTGACAGACCCGGCTCTCGGTGACACCGAGGACCTTGCCGATCTCGGCCAGGGTGAGGTTCTCGTAGTAGTAGAGCGTGAGCACGATCTTCTCGCGCTCGCTCATCCGATTGATGGCCGCCGCCAGGAGCTGTCGCATCTCGATGCGTTCGTAGGAGGAGACCGGCCCCTCCCGGCGATCCGCCAGCGTGTCGCCGAAGGTCAGGCTCTCACCGCCGTTGAACGACAGCATCTCGTCGAGGGCGACCATGCCGAGCGAACTGATCTGTTTGTAGATCGCACCCAACTGGTCGACGCTGAGATTGAGCTCATCCGCGATCTCGGCGTCTGTGGGCGCCCGATGGTTCTGCGATTCGAGCTTGGCCATCGCCCGCTCGACCGACTTCGCCTTCGACCGGACCGACCGGGGAACCCAGTCGACCGCCCGCATCTCGTCGAGGATGGCGCCCTTGATCCGGGAAATCGCGTAGGTCTCGAATTTGAAACCCCGGTCGAGGTCGAACTTCGTGATGGCGTCGATCAGGCCGAACATCCCGTAGCTGACCAGATCGGAGTGATCCACGGTCTGTGGGAGTCCGGCGCCGATTCGCCCCGCCACGTACTTCACCAATGGTGCGTAGTAGACGATGAGGTCGTCGCGATCCTTGCGTGCGCCGGTGTCCTTGTACCGGCCCCACGCCATGTCCAATTCAGTTGTCGTCTCGATTGCCACTTGTCCCGCCAAGTCCTTTGGGAGGTCAGATGTCGTGGCGAGACACTCCGGCGTCGATGCCGGCCGTACCCGCTCCCACTCTCCGTCGGAGCTTCGCCACACAAAGTGAGAAGTACGATCGGAGGACTTGGGCGCAGGTGGTTCGGGGCGGCGATCGCCCGCTTGGTCGGAGCCGATGTCGTCGGCGGACGATGCCGCCGACGAGCCGGGGCGAAATCCGAGCGCGACGAGGTAGCGGGAACGTGCGGCGGCGGCGGTCACGGCCATCGAGACTACCCGCCAGCCCCCAGCCGGTGGTGGCTTCCGGTGAGTTCACGACCGCCCCGGACGGGGATGGCTCACCGTCGATCCTGCGAGCTCGACCAGACCGGCGGCCTGGAGGTCCTGGACCGCAGCGAGGACGTCGGCAACCGACCGATCGACT
This sequence comes from Actinomycetota bacterium, assembly GCA_039195375.1. GTDB lineage: Bacteria > Actinomycetota > Acidimicrobiia > Acidimicrobiales > SZUA-35 > JAHELU01. Next base: position 14,887 of record JBCCVL010000123.1, on the reverse strand, counting down.
GCGGCGACCAGATCATCGAGATGGACTGGCCCGGTGGCCACCTCGGCCAGGATGCGGGCGGCCATCGACCCGGGTGGTGGCGCTGCGGCAGGACCGGGACGTCGACCCGTGTCATCGGCCGCGTCGCCTCCACCGTCCGCCGACCCGGCCACAACGGTTGATGGCCGATCGGCTCCTCCGGCGCCGGTGGTCGGCGGCAGCGGTCGTCCGAGGTAGGCAAGGACGTCGAGCGCGTCCCGAACGGGCACAGCTCCGTCGACCAGCAGGCTGTTCGTTCCCCGGGAGGCGGCGCTGGTCACCGAGCCGGGAACCGCCATCACCGGCCGGTCTCGCCGGATCGCCTCGTCAGCCGTCGACAGCGCCCCGCCCCGATCGTGCGACTCGACGACGACCACCCCATGCGATAGGGCGGCGATGAGCCGGTTGCGGGCCGGGAACCGCCACCGATCGGGACGGAGGCCGAGCGGCGTCTCGCTGAGCAGGAGTCCGTTGGCGGCGACGTCGTCCCACAGTTCCCGGTTCGCCCGGGGGTAGACGATGTCGAGCCCGCCGGCGACGACGCCGACCACCGCCCGCCCGTGCTCGAGGGCGCCCCGGTGGGCGGCACCGTCGACCCCAAGCGCCAATCCGCTGACCACCACCGCATCGGCGTTCACGAGGTCGCGCCCGAGGCCGTACGCCACCGTTCGGCCGAGTGCGGTGCAGCGGCGGGTCCCGACGACCGCCACCGCCGTTGCCGCCGTCAGCAGGTCGAGGTCACCCTGCGCGAACACCAGACCGGGGGGTTCGGGATCGTCGGCGAACGGCCACCCGGGCCCGAGCGGCGACAAGACCCGGACGCCACGCTCCCGGCCGGCGGCGACGATCCGGTCGACATCGGCCTCGACGGTCACCAACTCCGCCCGCCAGCGCTCGACGAGGGACCGGTGCAGACCGGGTGGCGCGGCATCGAGGCCGAGGGGGAGGCGACCCTGCCGCAGCGCATCGAGCACGGCCGGGGCCTCGGTGCCGGCCAGGAGCCAGTTGAGCCGGGCGGGACCCATGCCTTCGAGGCCGAGCAGCACGAGACGGGCCCGCGTGTCGAGGTCAGGAGCGGGGATCGAGGGGTTCATGCCGCTTCCCCGAGGAACGAGGCCGGCTCGGCCCGCAGGCCGAGCGCGGCCCGTACCGTGTCGCCGGTCAGGGGCCCGTCGGTGCCGGCGAGATCGGCGATGGTGAGCGCCACCGCCCGGACCCGACGAAGTCCGCGACCGGTCAGCCGGCCCCGTTCGAGCTCGTTGGTCAGCACCTCCGAGGCCGCGGCGCTGAGCGGCGCCGCCGCCTCGAGAACCGGCGCCGGGAGCTCGGCGTTGCAGCGGGCGCCGCGCTCGCTCGCCCTGGCCCTGGCCGTCCGGACGCGTTCGGCGACGACAACCGTCGGCTCCTCGGCCTCGCCGCCCATCAGGAGGGCCGTCGCCGGCGGTCGGACCCCGAGACGGAGGTCGAACCGGTCGAGCAGTGGGCCGGACAGCCGCCTGGCGTAGCGGGCCCGTGCGTTGTCGTTGCACGTGCATCTCGGAGGGTCGGCGCCGAACCCACACGGGCAGGGGTTCATCGCCGCCACCAGCTGGAAGCGGGCCGGCAGGGTGACCGATCGCGCCGCCCGGCTGACCCGGACGACACCCTCCTCGAGCGGCTGCCGGAGCGAGTCGAGCACCGGGGCCGCGAACTCGCCCAGCTCGTCGAGGAACAACACGCCGTTGTGGGCACAGCTGACCTCGCCAGGCCGCATCGCCGCGGTACCGCCGCCGACGACGGCGACCATCGACGCCCCGTGGTGGGGCGCCCGAAACGGCGGGAGTCGGACCAACCCACCGGGAGGCACCGGCAGGCCGGCGGCTGAGTGGACCCGGGTGGTCGCCACCGCCTGGGCGGCGTCGAGGGGCGGGAGCAGCCCGACCAGCCGGCTGGCCAGCATCGTCTTCCCGGCACCGGGCGGGCCGGTCATCAGCAGGTGGTGGCCGCCCGCCGCCGCCACCTCCAACGCCCACCGAGCCAGCGGCTGACCTCGGACCTCGGCCAGGTCGCCGACCGGAGGACAGCCGGCCGGCGACGACACGTCCGGTGACGAGGCCATCGGCGGGAGCGGGCCGACACCGGTGAGTCCGTCGAGCAGTTGACGGAGATGGTCGACGGCCAGCACCGAGTCCGGACGAACGGCCGCTGCCTGTTCGGCAACGCCGGACGGCACGGCCAGGTCCGTCGCCGCCACGGCGTCGGCGAGCGACACCGCCGCCGGCACCGGGCGGACCGAGCCGTCGAGACCGAGCTCGCCGATGGCGCCCAGGTCGGACAGCCTGGCCGCCTCGATCTGTTCCGAGGCGGCCAGGATCCCGAGGGCGATGGGCAGATCCAGGGCGGACCCCTGCTTGCGCAACCCGGACGGCGCCAGGTTGATCGTGACCCGGCGGGCCGGCCAGCGGTAGCCGCTCGACAGGATGGCGGCCCGGACGCGGTCTCGCGACTCGCGGCAGGATGCATCGGGCAACCCGACCAGGGTGTAGCTGGGCAACCCGTTGCTGACGTGGACCTCGACGGTGACCGGATGACCGTCGACGCCCTGGACGACGGACGAGGCGATGGTGGCGAGCACGGCGCGCTCCCTTTGAACGAAAGTCGGGGAGGGCCGGGGCCATCGAAGGTCGAACGTGGCCGCAGCGGCACATCGCCACCGGGTTCATCGACTACCGGCGAACGTACTCGCGGGTGGTGACAGTGAAGCCGGGCGCGGGAGACGGGGCCGGCTTCACCGTCCGCACCGCCGGCGTCGCTCGGGCCGCTCGCCGGCTACAGGATCTCGCGGGTGTAGCGGACGACCGCCCGGATCTGCTCGTCACTGAGGCGCCCGACGTAGGCCGGCATCTGGCCACGACCGTTGGTGACCAGCTCGATCTGGTCGGCGATGTCGGGATAGGCGGCCGTGACCGCTCCGTCCGAGAGCTTCGGACCGGAGCCGCCGCCACCGTCGGCGCCGTGGCAGGCGGCGCAGGCGGAGCCGTAGATGTTCCGGCCCTCCTGGAGCTCGGGGTCGTCGACGGTCACCTCGGGAGGCTCGCCGATGCAGGCTGCGGCGACCAGCGCAACGGCGCCGGCGGCCATGGCCGGGCCGAGGATGCCACGAACCGTCTTCGACCTCGACCGTCGGCCGCCGGCGGGCCGTCCGGATGAGGGCGAGGCGTCGTGACTGGCCATACTGCTCCCATGGGGTTCGATCCGACCCGGAAGCATACGACGTCGCGCTTCGACTACCTGTTCGTCGCCTCGGCCATGGTCGTGGTCATCGGTCTCATCGCCTGGGCCGCGCTGGCATGAGGCCGCGGTGCCGTCGCCAACACCTCGCGGGACGGGTCCGGTGAGCGGACGACGCCCGAAGGCCGGGCCGAAGTCCCGGAAGCCCGGAACGGGGAAGCGTCGGCGCCAACCGGTCCGGCGGTTGGACCCGTCGGACACCGACGATGCGGAGACCCGCTTCGTCCAGCCCTACCAGGCGACCAAGACGTACCTGTGCCCCGGCTGCAACCGCGACATCCCGCCGGGCCAGGGTCACATGGTGGTGGTGCCCCGCGGCGAGCCCGACCTGCGGCGGCACTGGCATCGTGGCTGCTGGGTCAACCGGTCCTCCCGGCGCTGACCGCCACCAGCCCGGCCAGCCGTCATCGGCGGGTCAGAAACAGGCCTCGTGGACCAGGGGGCGACCGCGCCGATCGACCTCGACCACGTCGAAGCGGATCTCGACGAATCCCGCCCCGGACTCGTCGAGCCACCGGAGGGCGGCCGCCCGGAGCCGGCGCTGCTTGCGGTGGTCGACCGCATCGAGCCCCCGGCCGAACCGGTCGGAACCCCTGGCCTTGACCTCGACGAACGCCACCTCGCCGGCCCGGGCCACCACCAGATCCAGCTCCCCCTCCCGACACCGCCAGTTGCTGGCCAGCACCCGGTACCCGGCGCGCCGGTACCAGCGGGCTGCGACGATCTCACCGAACCGTCCGAAGCGGGTGGCCTCTCGACGGGACTCGGTCGAACGAGGGGCTCGGGCCGGAGGGGCGGCCGTCCGGTCGAGGTGACGGAGGTCCGGTGGGTGTCGAGCGCCTGGGGCCATGGCCAGAACGTACCCGGCGGGGGTGACAGCGACCGTCGGCGCTCCGACGGTCGGCCGGCAAACGGGCTACAGATCGCGCTCGGGGAGCTCCTCGATCGTGACGTAACGGAACGAGCGGACCGACACCTTGGCCAGGAAACGGGACGGCCGGTACATGTCCCAGACCCACGCATCGACCAACTCGTAGCCGGTGATCTCGCCGTCGTCGCCCTGATGGGTGATGACCTCGTTGGCCAGGTACGACCGACGATCGGTGTCGATGACGTACCGGAACATGCCGATGACGTCGCGGTACTCCTGGAACAACGCCAGCTCGAGTTCCGCTTCGTAGCGCTCCAGGTCCTCGCTGCTCATGGTCCTCCGGCGATCCCCTCGCCCGACCGCCCGGGCGGCCGCTCACTGGCAGCCGAGCCGGCCGGGGCCCGGCTAGTTGTCCCGCTTCTCCTTGACCTTGGCCGCCTTGCCGACCCGGTCACGGAGGTAATAGAGCTTGGCCCGGCGGACGTCACCACGGGTCACCCGCTCGATGCGGTCGATGATCGGTGAGTGGAGCGGGAAGATGCGCTCGACGCCGACACCGAAGCTGAGCTTGCGCACGGTGAACGTCTCGCGGATGCCCTCACCCCTGCGAGCGATGACCACACCCTGGAAGACCTGGACCCGCTCCCGGTTGCCCTCGACCACCTTGACGTGCACCTTGACGGTGTCGCCGGGATCGAACTCGGGGATGTCGGTCCGCAGCTGGGACGCTTCGACGATGTCGGTCAGGTTCATTGGTCCGGTTCCTCGGAAGTGGGGGGCTCGGCGGCTGCGTGCCGCACGGGCCTCGTCGAGTGCGGGGCCGGCACGGTGCCGGCAGACGGCAAGTCCGATGTCGACCGACCAGCCTACCGGGCCGACGCCGAACCCCTACCGCCCGGAAGGATCGACGGTCGGCTCGGACAGGTCGAATTCGGCCAGCAGGGCTCGGTCGTCGGCGGTGATCCCACCGCGGGCGGTGACGAGATCGGGGCGGACGTCGATCGTCCGCCGCAGCGACCAGGCCCGGCGCCACCGGGCCACCCGGCCGTGGTCGCCCGAGCGCAGCACGGCGGGCACGTCCCAGCCCCGGTAGTCGGCCGGCCTGGTGTAGTGGGGGTATTCGAGCAGACCGTCGCTGAACGACTCGTCGTCGACCGACTCCGAGTTGCCGAGCACGCCGGGGACGAGCCGACCGACGGCCTCGATGACGACGCCGGCGGCCACCTCACCGCCGGCGAGCACGTAGTCACCGATCGACAGTTCCTCGTCGATGAGGTGGTCGCGGATCCGCTGGTCGATGCCCTCGTAGCGCCCGCACAGCAGGGTGAAGCCGTCGCCGCCGGCCAGTCGCCTGGCGTGGCCCTGATCGAACGGCCGGCCGGCCGGGGTCAGGTAGACGATCGGTCGGGGCGGGTCGACCCGCTCCACCGTGTCGAAGACCGGCTCGGGCTTGAGCACCATGCCCGCTCCCCCGCCGAAGGGACTGTCGTCGACCGTGCGGTGCACGTCGGTCGCCGCCTCCCGGAGGTCGTGCACCCGGAGGTCGAGCACGCCGTCCCGACGGGCCTTGCCGAGCAAGGAGATCGAGGCGAACGCCTCGACCGCCTCTGGCAGGATCGTCAGCACGTCGATCCGCACGGGCGCTATCCCTCGTCGGCCTCGTCGGCCCTGTCGGCCTCGCCGGCCCTGTCGGCCTCGCCGAGCAATCCGTCCGGCACGTCGACCGCGATCGTCCCGGCCTCGGGGTCGCTGCCCCGGTAGAACGTGAGCGGCACCAGCCCGTCGTCGAGCTCGAGGAGATCGGAGGCCGGGTTCTCGATCACCGAGTGGACCGGACCGTGGTCGACGCCGTGCTGATCGACGACCCGGCGCCCGATCAGCTCGTGCACGAAGGCGACGACCTCCTGACCGTGGTCGGCCAGTGCCGATGGCGGGCCCGGGTCCTCGCCGACGGTCTCGAGCGGGGCGGCCCGCAGGATCGTGGCGCGGAGCGCGTCGGCGTCGTTGCGGTCGCCGACGCCCTCGAAGTGGACGAGCCAGCGGTTGCCGTGGGGTCGGGAGCTGACGACGACGAGATCGCGGTCGCCGGCTCGGAGCACGACACCGGGCGCGGTGCGGTCGGCCACCATGTTGGTCACCAGGCTGATGACGACCTCGCCCTTGAGCCCATGGGCCTTTTCGATGCGGCCGACCTCGAGCAGGTCGGCTGCGTCCCCGCCGCCGACCGCAAGCGGGTCGTCGGTGTCGGCGCCGCCGCTACTCGACGAACTCAACCTCGGCCACCACGCCGTCCTTGGCGGCGGCGGCCCCGACCACGGTGCGGATGGCGGAGGCCACCCGGCCACGGCGACCGATCACGCGGCCCATGTCGTCGGCGTTGACGGTGACGTCGAGCCGGACCCGGTCACCGTCGGCGGTGGCCTCGATCGACACGTCGTCCGGCTCGCTCACGACGGAGCGGCAGACCATCATCAGGACCGCTTCGGCGCTTGGGGCAACCGGGTCGGTCATGCTGCGTCTCCGGCCGTGGCGCCGGCGGTGGCGTCGGCCGTCTCGGCCGGCTCAGCAGCCGCCTTGGCGGCCGCCGCCTCGGCTTCGAGATCCTCGACGCTGGTGCCGGCCTCGAACGCGGCCATGGCACCGGAGATGTCGAGGAGCTTGCGGACCCGGTCGGACGGCTGGGCGCCCTCGCGGAGCCACCGGACGGCCTTGGCGTTGTCGATCGTGATCTGGGAGGGCTCGGAGCGGGGGTTGTAGGTCCCGACGATCTCGATGAACCGTCCGTCGCGGGGGGCGCGGGAATCCGCGGCCACGACCCGGTACGTCGGTTGCTTCTTCTTGCCCATTCGCATCAGGCGCAGTCGAACGGCCACGTCTCGTCTCTTCTCGTCTCTCGATGGTCGGGGGACCCGGTCGATCCCGGGGGAAATCGGGGGCGGCGCCAGGCAGCCGGCGCGGGCCGACATTTGAGCGTATCTGGGCCGATCGGCGGCTCCACCGGGCGTGCACCCGGCACGGAGCGCAGTCGACCTCGACTACTTGTGGTCGAACCGGCCGAGCTCGTCGGCCATCTGCTCGAAGTCGAGATCGTCGATGCGGTCGAGGCCGGGAAGCGTCAGCGGCGACTTGGTCGCCTTCTCGCCCTTCGGCGTGACCCGACCGCCACCCTTCTGGGTCACCCGGCCCCCGCCCTTGGCCGTGACCCGACCGCCGCCCTTCTTGCCCTTGCGGCCCTTCTTGTTGTCCTTGCGCTTGTTGCGCTTGGCCTTCTTCGTGCCCATGCCCCCGAAGCGCTTCATCATCTTCTGCATCTCGGAGAACTGGGTGAGCAGGCCGGCCACCTGGGTCGGGTTGGTGCCGGAGCCGTTGGCGATGCGGGTGCGCCTCGAGGTGTCGATGATCGACGGGTCGGTTCGCTCGGCCGGCGTCATCGACTTGATGATCGCCTCGATGCGCCCGACCTCCTTGTCACCGATCTCGACGTCTCGCACTTCCTTCGGCATGCCGGGCAGCATCCCGACGAGGTTGTTCAGCGGGCCCATCTTCTTGAGCTGCTGCATCTGCTCGAGGAAGTCGTCGAGCGTGAACTGGCCTTCGAGCAGGCGGGCCGCCGCCTCCTCGGCCTCCTCGGCCTCGAAGGTCTGCTCGGCCTTCTCGATCAGCGTGAGCATGTCGCCCATGCCCAGGATCCGGTTGGCCATCCGGTCCGGGTGGAAGAGGTCGAAGTCCTCCAGCTTCTCGCCGGTGGCGGCGAAGGCGATCGGCCGGCCGACCACCTCCTTGACCGACAGGGCGGCGCCGCCGCGGGCGTCGCCGTCGAGCTTGGTCAGGATGACCCCGTCGAGCTCGAGCTTGTCGTGGAAGGCCTCGGCGACGTTGACTGCGTCCTGGCCGGTCATGGCGTCGACGACGAGGAACGTGTAGTCGGGCGACGTGACCTCGGAGATCTGGCGGACCTCCTCCATCAGCTCGGCATCGATGGCGAGGCGACCGGCGGTGTCGACGATCACGATGTCGCGCCCGCTCGAACGGGCCTCCTCGATCGCCCCGGCGGCGACCCGGACCGGGTCGGACGGGTCGGAGTAGACCGGTACGTCGATCTGACCGCCGAGGGTGCGGAGCTGGTCGACGGCGGCCGGACGCTGGAGGTCGGCCCCGACGAGCAAGGGGTTGCGGCCCTGGCTCTTGAACCAACGGGCCAGCTTGGCCGAGCTGGTGGTCTTGCCCGAGCCCTGGAGGCCGGCCATCAGGACGACGGTCGGCGGCTTCGAGGCGTAGCGGATGTCGATCGTCTCGCCGCCGAGGCTCGCGGTGAGCTCCTCGTTGACGATCTTGACGACCTGCTGGGCCGGGTTGAGGGCCTGGTGGACCTCCTCACCGACGGCCCGCTCCCGGATGCGATTGCGCAGGTTGCGGACGACGGTGAGGTTGACGTCGGCCTCGAGCAGGGCGACGCGGATCTCTCGCAGGACCTCTTCGACGTCGGCCTCGCTGAGGACACCCTTGCCCCGGAGGCGGGTGAAGATGCCCTCGAATCTGTCGGTCAGCGATTCAAACATTGGACTGCCAGCCTACCGCTGGGTGAGCGATTCGATCAGGTGGTCGCCCACCCGCCTCGCCGGGGAACCGGGCGGTTCGGCCACTCGCATGACGACGCTCCATCCGAGCCGGAGCCCGTCGCCGCCACAGCGAACCGGCACGATCCGGCCGGCGTCGATGGCGGAGGTCAAGGCCCACCGGCTCAGGATGCTGACCCCGGCCCCGGCCGCCACCAGCTCGGTGATCGCTGCGGTCTGGGGCACGACGGTGACGACCCGCGGGTACTCGTCGCCCGATCGGATGAACCGGTCGTACTCGAACCCGGGGGTCGGCGTCGGGTTGTAGGTCAGGTAGATCTCGCCGAGCAGGTCGCCCGGCTCGACCGCCTCCCGGTCGGCCAGGGGGTGGTCGGGGGCGACGACGAGGACCAGCTCGTCGTCGAACGCAGGGCGCAGGTCGACGGCCCCGCTCGGGCTTCCCGGCGCGATGACCAGGTCGACGTCGAGTGCGGCCAGCGCGTCGCCCGGCGTGTCGCCGCCGGCGACCAGCTGCAGCTCGACGTCGGGATCTCGGCCTCGGGAGCGGGCCAGGAACGACGGGTACCAGTGGAAGCAGTCGTAGCTCCCGACGGCGATGCGGACCACCGACGTCACCTCGGGTTGTTCGGCCAGCAGGACCTGCTCGTTGCGGGTGAGCGCGTCGAGCGCCCGGGACGCGGCCTGGTGGGTGGCCAGACCGGCCCTGGTCGGCGTGAGCCGACGGCGTCGGCCACGGTCGAAGAGCCGGACGCCGAGGCGCCGCTCGGCCTCGGCCAGTCGGTGACTGAGTGTCGACTGGGTCGAGTTGAGCTCGCGGGCCGCCGCCGTCATCGTGCCGTGTTCGACGATGGCGACGATCGTCTCGTAGTGGCGCAGCTCGAGTTGGAGCGTCACGGGCGCCGGGTTCGGCGAGCAGATACATGCATGATTCGCATCATAAACATCACTCTGGATTCATTGGACTCATGATCGTCGTTGGGGCCTACTGACGTCATGGGTGATGCGACGACGACAACGGGAGCGACGACGACAACGGGAGCGACGACGAGGCCGGCGGCGATGGCCCTGCTCGCCGACCCCGAGGCCGGCTCGCTCGACGGCCTCGTCGACGTCGGTCGGTATCCACTCGACCACCAACGCTCGCCCGAGTTCGAGCGGCTGGTGCGCCGGACCAGGGCGGAGCTGGCCGACCGCGGCTGTGTCCGCCTCGACGGGTTCCTCGATCCATGCGCCCTCCGGTCCCTCGGGGCCGAGCTCGCCGCCATCGCCCCCCACGTGCCGATCCTGCGTCAGGAGGCGAGCGTGTACGCCCGCGATGCGCTGGAGGGCGAGCTCGACGCAGGCGACCCCCGCCGGGTCCGGCTCCGGTGGCACGCCGGCCACGTCACCAGGGACATGCTGCCGCCCTACTCCGTCGCCCAGCGTCTCTACGTGTCACCCCGGTTCAAGTCGTTCGTCGCCGCCGTCGTCGGCCGGACCCGGGTCTTCGAGTACGCCGACCCGCTCGCCGGTCTGGTGGCGACCGTCCTGCCTCCGGGCGGGCGCTACCCCTGGCACTACGACACCAACCAGTACGTCGTGACGATCGTGGTGCAGCGGCCGGAGTCCGGTGGGGTCTTCGAGTACCACCGCGACCTCAGACAGCCGGGCGACGAGAACCTCGCCGGCCTCGGCGCGGTGCTCGCCGGTCGTGCGGAGCAGCCGCCGGACACCGTCGACGGTGACCCCGGCGACCTGCAGCTGTTCCTCGGCCGCTACTCGCTGCATCGGGTCACCGAGGTCCGGGGCGACCGGCCCCGACACGTGCTCGTGTTGTCGTATGCCGAGCAGCCGGGGGTGATCGGCCCCGTCGACCGCACCCGGTCGGTCTACGGCCGGATCACCGAGGCCCACCTGTTGGCCGAGCAGGCCCGATCGGGCCAGGCCACACCAACCGGCCCGGACGGCCACGACGGTCTGATCCGGTGACGGGGCCGGACGCCGACGGGCTCGAAGCCGGCCGGCTGGCACGACTCCGGACGGCGATCGACGACGCCGGCTGCGCCGCCGGTCTCTTCTACGACCCGACCAACATCCGCTACGCCACCGGCGCGTCGAACATGCAGGTCTACGGTCTCCACAACCCGTGCCGGTACACCTTCGTGCCGGCGGCCGGCCCGGTCGTGCTGTTCGAGTTCAAGGGCTGCCATCACCTGACGGCCGGCCACGCCAACGTCGGCGAGGTCCGCGACGCCGTCAGCTGGTACGACTTCGTCAGCGGCGACCGGGTCGGGGAATTCGCCACCCGGTGGGCGGACGAGATCGTCGCCCTGCTCGGGCCGGACGGGCGCGACCTCGCCGTCGACCGGCTCGACCCGATCGGCCTCGATCGCCTCACCCGCCACGGGGTCCGGGTCCACGACGGCCAGCGGGTGGCGAACCGGGCGAGGATGATCAAGACAACGGCGGAGGTCGAGGCCATCCGCCTCGCCGTCTCGGCCTGTGAGGCCGGGCTCGACGAGATGCGGGCTGCGCTGCGTCCGGGCGCGACCGAGAACGAGGTGTGGGCCGTGCTCCATCGGGCCAACATCGCCGCCGGCGGAGAGTGGATCGAGACCAGGCTCCTCACCTCCGGTCCCCGCACGAACCCGTGGTACCAGGAGTGCAGCGACAAGGTTATCGAGGCCGGCGAGCTCGTCGCCTTCGACACCGATCTGATCGGCGTCGGTGGCTACTCCGTCGACGTGTCGAGGACCTGGCTCGCCGGCGACCGGACACCGACGGCGAACCAGCAGCGGCTGTGGGACCACGCCAACGAGCAGTTGCAGGCCAACACCGCGCTCCTGCGACCCGGGGCATCGTTCGCCGAGATCTCGGCCAGGGCAACGCAGCCGCCCGATGGCGTGCACTCGGTGACCAACGCCGCGGTTGCCCACGGCATCGGGCTGTGCAACGAGTACCCACTGATCCTCAACCGCTACCACGCGGCCACCGGCGGCTACGACGGCGAGGTCGAGGAGGGCATGGTGTTGTGCGTCGAGGCCCTGGCCGCCCCGCCTGGCGGCTCGGAGGCGGTCAAGCTGGAGGAACAGGTCGTGATCACCGCCGACGGGCCGGAGCCGCTGTCGACCTACCCGCTCGGCCTCGACTGATCGCCTCGACCCATCGGTGCCGTCACGCCCTGCGCTGCAGGCGCCTGCTCGAACCGCCTACTCGAAGAGTGCGTCGACGAACTCACCCGGCTCGAAGTCCACCAGGTCGCCGACGCCCTCGCCGAGACCGACGAGCTTGACCGGGATCCCGAGCTCCGACTCGACGGCGAACACGATCCCGCCCTTGGCCGAGCCGTCGAGCTTGGTCAGCACCACGCCGGTCACGTCGACCGCCTCGGTAAAGACCTGGGCCTGAGACATGCCGTTCTGGCCGGTGGTTGCGTCGATCACCAGCAGCACCTCGCTGACGTGACCGGGCTCCTTGGCCGCCACCCGGCGGACCTTCGACAGCTCGTCCATCAGGTTCGACTTGTTGTGGAGGCGACCGGCGGTGTCGGCCAGGACCACGTCACAGCCACGGGCCGCCGCGGCCTGGACACCGTCGAAGATGACCGACGACGGGTCGCCACCCTCGTTGCCCCGCACGATCTCGGCCCCGGAGCGCTCGGCCCACGTGGTCAGCTGCTCCGCTGCGGCGGCCCGGAACGTGTCACCGGCGGCCATCAGCGGGCGGTGACCCTCGTCAGCCAGGCGCTTGCCCAGCTTGCCGATCGTGGTGGTCTTGCCGACGCCGTTGACCCCGACGACCAACCACACGTTGGTCTCGCCCTCTGCGATCGAGAGTGATCGGTCCTTGCCGGCGAGCTCCTCGTGCATGCGACCCTTGAGCAGTTCCATGACGGCGGCGCCGTCCTCGGCCCCGGCCTCGGCGGCCCGGTCGCGCACGTCCTCGATGAGCCCCATGGCGGTCTTCACCCCGACGTCGGCCCGGATGAGGGCCTCCTCCAACTCCTCCCACGCCTCGTCGTCGACCTTGGAGAGTCCGACGAGACCGCCGAGGTAGCCGGTGAAGGCCGAGCGGGCCTTGCCGAGCCGCTCGAAGAACGAGGGCGTGACGATGACCTCGGGCTCGACGACGGCGGGTGCCTCGTCAAGCGTCTGGTCGACCGCCTCGTCGACCACGGCGGTCGCATCGCCGACCGTCGGCCGCTCCAGCGTGCCGACCCCCCCGGTCTCGCCGGCGGCCGCGGCCCGATCGGCGGCCGCTCCGGCCTGGAGCTCGGCATCACCCCGGCGGCGGGTGGCGACGAAGCCGACCCCGGCAACGACCAGGACGACGGCGATCACGATGAGGACGACGATGGCGGTTTCCACCAGGCGATTCTACTGGCGCCACTCCCCCGGCCTGCCTGGCGGGACCACGGCCGTTCCGACGGGCCCGAGCCCGAGAACCCGGCTGCTCGACCGGTGGAGCGGGGTCGGGGCGACCCGGCGGCCGGCACGTGGTCCTAGTTGTCGGCCTCCCGCTCACCGAGAACGGCCTCGATCTCGATGAGCTCGCCGTCGCGAACGACCTCCAGTACCACCGTGTCACCGGCCTGGTTGGCGAGCACCAGCCCGGCAAGCTCCAGCATCTCGCTCACCGGGGCACCGTCGAGGCTGAGCACCCGGTCGCCGGTCTGCAGCCCGGCGGACTCGGCGGCCGAGTCCTCGGTGATCTCGGTCAGCAGCACGCCGACCTCGCCGTTCGGCGGCTCCTCACCCCGCACCCCGAGGAACCCGGGCTCGATCGGGAGCCCGGCGACGAGGAGGTCGGCGATCCGCACGGCGGTGTCGATCGGGATGGCGAAGCCAACCCCGACGTTGGTCGAGGTGAAGCCGTCGGTCTGGATCGACGTGTTGATGCCGATGACCCGCCCGAACCGGTCGGCCAGTGCCCCGCCCGAGTTGCCGGGGTTGATCGGGGCGTCGGTCTGGATCATGGCGACGACACTCGTCTCGGTGTTGGGGATGGGCCGGTCGACGGCCGACACGATCCCCTGGGTCACCGACTGCTGCAGGTCGAACGGCGAGCCGATGGCCACCGCCAGCTGGCCGACCTGCGGTTTGACCCCGGTGGCCAGCTCGGCCAGGGGCAGCGCCTCGTCGGTCTCGACCCGGACGACGGCGACGTCGGTCGATGGGTCGGTCCCGACGATCTCGGCCGGCAGCACCCGCCCGGTCGACAGGGTGACGGTCAGGTTCGTGGCCCCCTCGATGACGTGGAAGTTCGTCAGGACCAGGTTCTCGTCGTACAACACACCCGACCCGAGGCCGATGCCGGTCTCCAGCTTGACGACGGCCGGGCCGAGCACCTGGGCGACGAAGGCCGCCGGCTCGATGTCGGCCGGCGGCTCTCCGAGCGGGGCCGGGGCGGTGCCCCGGATCTCCGGGACGGTGGTCGGTGTCGGGGTCGGGTCGGGTGACGCCGCCGATGTCGGCGCTGATGCGGTCTCGGCCTCGTCCGACAGTCCGACGCGGGCGGCGCCGAAGCCAGCGGCGGCGATCAGACCGCCGGCGACGAAGGCGACCAGGGCCCGCCAACCCCACCGGGCACCACTGCGAACCGGGGCGTTGCCGGCGACCACGTCGGATGGCGGAGGCACGGGAGGCAGGTAGCGGGTCGACCCGACCGGGCCGGACGTGGTCGGTGGCGCCGTCGGGGTGGCACCGAACGGCGACCAGCCCGTGCTCGGCACCGAGGGGGGTTGGACGGCCGGTGGCCCGGTCGGCGGTTCGTTCACGATGGACGGACCGGTTCCGGGCGGCGACGGCTGACGGCCTCCGAGCGGGGTCGACGTCGACGTCGACGTCGGCGTCGTCGGCGAGAGCCCGACCGGGCCGGGCGGCGCCGGAGACGGGGCAACGGGCGACGGGGTCATCGACGAGGGCGCTCCCGGTGGCGGGAGTGCCGTCGGCGCCGTAGCCGAACCCGCGCCGGGCATCGGCAGCGGTGCGGTGTCCGGTGAGCCGGCCGACGACGTGGCGGCCGACGGGGTCGGCCGGCCCGAGAACCAGCCGCCGGGTTCAGCCGCGGGGGACGGCTCGGAGGCCGAGCCGTCAGGCTCCGTCATCGCCGTCCACCTCCGTTCATGGCTCCAACACTACCGATGGACCCCCCGGTCCTGCCCAAGCGGGCG
>JBCCVL010000122.1:0-19795 GCA_039195375.1 Actinomycetota bacterium | reverse complement strand
GCGATCTACCAGGGCGTGCTCGGCACGCTCGCCCGGGACGAGCCGGTCACCGCCGCCGTGGCCCCGGCCCCGACCGTGGTGGCCGGAACCCTCCCCCTGACCGGACTGCCGGGCACGGTGCCGGGCCACCCGGCAGCGGTGGTCAAGATCGACAACGGCGGACCGGCACGGCCCCAGACCGGCCTCAACGCCGCCGACATCGTGTTCGAGGAGGAGGTCGAGGGCGGGATCACCCGCTTCGCCGCGGTGTTCCACTCGACCAGCTCGATCGTCGGACCCGTCCGCTCGGGCCGCACCACCGACATCGGCCTCATCAACGGCTTCGGCTCCCCGCTCCTGCTGTACTCGGGCGCCAACCAGGTGACCGACGACCTGCTCCGAGCCCAGCCGACCGTCCAGAACCGCAACGCCGGCACCTCCTCCGGCTACTGGCGCAGCTCCAGCCGGTCGGCCCCGTCGAACCTCTACACCGACACCGCACCCCATTGGGCCTCGGCCAGCGGTGGACCGCCGCCTCCGCAGTTCGCCTACCGGGCCGACGGCGCACCGGTGCCCGGCGTGGTCGACGACGCGCTCACCGTCGCCTATCGGGGCAACACCGCAGCCTGGGTCTGGGACGGCTCGGCCTGGCTCCGCAGCCAGGGTGGATCGGCGCACCTGACCGCCTCGGGCGAACGGGTGTCGGCGGCCAACGTGGTCGTGGTCGAGACCAGGGAGGTGGCGACCGGCATGGTCGACTCGTCCGGTGCCACCGTCCCCGAGTTCGTGTTCGTCGGGTCCGGCGCCGCCACCGTGTTCACCGCCGGCATGCGGATCGAGGGGACCTGGACCAGGCCGACGCTCGGCAGCGTGGCCACACTGACCACCGCCGACGGTGCCGTGATCGAGCTGACCCCCGGCCGGACCTGGGTCCAGGTCGTCAAGGCCGGCGGAGGGTTGCTCCGGTGAGTCGCCGGAGGCGGTCGGGTCGACACCGCTGGTCGGCCCGTCTGGCCGCTCTCGGTGGCCTGGTGGTGCTTCCGGCGGCCGCCGCCGGCATCGCGCTGGCAACGCCGGACCCGGCCCCCGACCCCGAGGCGGTCCTCGTGGATCAGCTGGCGGCCGAGGGCGAGTCGGTCGACGTGATCGAGTGCACCCTCCGTCTCGGCGATCGCCAGCTCCGGATCGGACGGCTCGACGATCGCGCCGTCGACGAGCTCGTCACCAGCTGCAGAGCCGCCAACGACGCCATCGTCGTTGCGACGGCCGATCCGCCTGACGAACTGGCGTCGGTCGACCGGGGCCCGTGGACGTTCGGCGACGACGTGGTCCTCGACGGGCTGTGGTCGGCCTGTGAGGCCGGCGATGGCGAGGCCTGCGACCGGCTCTTCGAGACCGGTCCCGTCGGCAGTGACTACGAGGCGTTCGGCCTCACCTGCGGCGATCGCCCCGACGTGCTCGACTGCCGGGAGCTCGACGCCGCCGAGAGCTGATCCGAGGCCGTCGCTACAGGTCCGGCCACGAGCGGCGCTTGGCCGCCCTGGTGGCCCTCGGCTTCGACCCGAGAGCCCAGCGGCGACGCCAGGCCCCCGCGTCGGGACCCGTGGCGTCCGGAGTGTTGCGCCGGTACGCGTTCTTACGGGCCTGCCACCAACCCGAGCTGAACTCGTCGGCCAGCTCGGCGATCCGGTGCTCGATACGCTCGGCGAAGGCTCGTGTGTCCTCCTCGTCGCCCATCGTGAGCGGATCGCCGAACACCACCGCACAGCGCGATCGGGTCGGCCAGTTCTTGCCCTTCGGCAGGATCGTTCCCGTCCCGTCGAGGTACACCGGGACCACCGGGGCCCCGCTGCGGCGGGCCAGGAACGCCGCTCCTGGACGGTGCTTGCGACTCCAACCGTCCGGGCTTCGGCCGCCCTCGGGGAAGATCAGCAGGTTGCCCCGGTCCTTCAGCGCCCGGAGCGAGTTGTCGATCGACAGCTTCGACAGCTTCTGGCGCTCGATCGGGATGGCCCCGATGAACAACGCCGACAGCGCTGCGCTGACCCGGTTGGGGAAGAAGTAGTCGGCCCCGGCAGCGATCGCCAGGTTGTCCCGCAGGTGGGCCGGGAGGGTGGCCAGCAGCAGGCTGGTGTCGGCATGGCTGTGGTGGTTGGCGGCGAAGATCAGCGGGCCATCGAGGTGCTCGAGCCGATCGGTGCCGATCACCCGGGGCGAACCGTAGATCCGGACCGCCGGCTTGAAGAACCCCCAGACCCCGACCCGGCGGACGAACTTGGCCACCGGCCGGTGGGCCCAGTCGGTGTCGTAGTACACGCCGGTCCTCGGCGGCTCGGGGCGCCGCTCGACGCCCTTGGGGGTGGCCGGCGGTTCGGTGATGTACTTCAGCGTTCGCAGCAGGCGCACAGTCTCCCCCTTCCGCGGTCAGGCCGATCCGGCGCTGACATCGGCCATCAGGATCGGTGGATTGTGGAGGTGGGTGATCGACGGTTTCGCCCCGACCACGTCGGTCGCCATCTCCAGGGCGTCGGACAGCGTCGACGCCGGCTTGAAGCCGAGCCGGCGGACCGCCCGCTCCTCACCGCCGACGACGATGACCTGCCCGAGGTGCTGCATGGCGTGGGAGCCCCAGTACCACATGTAGAACGGGTGCACGCCGTGGTAGGCGTAGCTCGTACGGTAGAGGTGGCGGTACCACTCGTCTTCGGCGAACTGCTTCTCGTACCGCTCCTCGATCTCGACCGGGTCGGTGGTGTCGGCCAGGACCTGCTCGAAGAAGTCGATGTAGCTCGGATGGTGGACGGGGTGGAACTCCCACGGGGTCGGGTGGCTCATGATGAGCACCCCGCCCTCCCGGACGACGGGCCGGCCCCGGTAGAGGTTGAAGAAGTACCCGAGGCCCTGGACCATGACCAGGATCGGATTCATGATCGAGTTCACGTTGTAGGGCGTCAGGTAGGGGAGCCCCATCGTGACGATGTCGGTCTGACCCTCCACCGGCACGAGATGTTGCCTGTAGACCATCTCGGTGGTCTTGCGGTGCACGGCTTCGACCTCGCCGGCCTGGACCGAGGTGATGTCGTACGGGGCCCGCCACGAGTGGAACGCCATCCGCCTGGCCCGCGGCGACATGCGCTTGAGCCCGGCCTGCATCGTGGCGAAGGAGGCCCGGTCGACCATCGACCACTCCCACTCCCGCTTCTGGAGCATGGCCATCGGGCCGTCGTGACCGAACGTGTTGGTGTTGAGCGTCGACTCGATCTGGAAGATCCGGGGCCCGTGGTGCTTGATGATGTCGCCCTGGCGCCAGTTCGACCGGTGCAGCTCGGAGTTGTCCTGGTCCATGAAGGACGTGGAGTGCCGCATGGTGTGCACGTTGTGGTGGGCCTTGACCCCCTGGTAGCCCGAGAGGCCGGTGGCGGTGCTCTTCCAGCCACCGTCCATCGACACCAGGTTGATGTTGACGTAGACGACGAGATCGCTCTCGGCCGCCCGCCGGCTCATCTGGACCGCCTCACCCTTGTCGGTGTGACCGAGGATGACCATGCCGTCGGGATCCTCGGCGTCGTGGTTGTAGAGCAGGTCGTGAGGGGCGAAGGCCTCGTAGACCCGATCGCCAACGGCGTGGCGCAGCTCACCCTCGGTCATCCGCCGGTGCAGGGCGAGTGCGGCGATGAGGTGGACGTCGTCGACGCCGGCCTCGGCCGCCAGGTCGAGCACCGCCTCGATGATCCGCTGGCGGACGTCGGGCCGCTGCATGGGTGGCAGCGGCAGCGAGATGTCGTCGAACGCAATCGTCAGCTTCATCCCCGGGCGCAGCAGCGATGGCAGCGGATCCTCGTCGATCGGGTTGAGCAGAGCGTTGCGGATGGCCTCGTCCGGGTCGTCGAGCCCGCGGAGCGGTTCGGCCGGGTAGATCACCCGGCTACGGCCGACCGGCAGCTTCTCGAGCCGGAATCCCTCCCCGTGGTGGAACAGGATGGGTGGGGTCTGGCGATCGACCTCGAGCACGAAGCCCGGGCGTGGGTTGTTGGTTGGCTCGCTCTTCTTCCTCACGTCTCTGCCTTACCTGCGACTCTTCCGGGGTGTTGGGAGGGGGCCGAGCGGGAGCCACTTGTCGGTTCCCGCACCCGCCTTCGACCAGTACTCGATCAGCCAGCCCCGCTTTGCCGCCATCGAAGCCAGCCGCGTCTCCGGGTTGACGGCGACCGGGAAGCCGACGGCGTCGAGCAGCGGCAGGTCGGACGACGAGTCGGCATAGGCGACCGACTCCGCCAGGTCGAAACCGTTCTCGTCGGCGAAGTCACGCAGGGCCTGGGCCCTGACCTCGCCGGTCGGTGGAACGGCAAGCAACTCACCGGTGTAGCGGCCCTCCAGCTGCGACATCTCCGAGCAGATCACGTCGTCGAACAGCGGCCCGAGCGGCTTGACCACGATGTCGAGGGCGCCGGTGATCAACACCGTCCGGTGACCCATCCGCCGATGTTCGCGCACTCGGCGTAACGCGGCGGGAAAGGCCTTGGTCAGGATGTGGTCGGCCAGCAGCTCCTGTCCGAGCCGGTCCATCTCGGCAACCGAGGCCCCGTCGTAGCGACGGTAGAAGTGGCGGAGGAAGTCGGTGCGGTCCCGCTGGTCGAGGGCCAGCAGGCCAGGGGCCTCGCCGAGGGTCTTGATCGTGAACCGCATCCGGTCCCGTGGCGGCAGGTTGCGAGTGGCCAGCCAGGCGTAGCTGAACACCACGTTGGAGGCGATGATCGTGTTCTCGAGGTCGAACGCCGCCAGATGGCGTTCGGGGGCCAGCACCCGGGCCCGCAGTCGCCTGGTCCTGGCATCGGGGTCGGAGCGCTCGCCGGTGGTCTTGACCCTGGCGTGCTCGACCACAGACGGCAGGTGCACCTCCCGCACGTAGTGCGACCAGTCGACGATCGCCGGGTCGCAGGCGAAGGACTCGGCGTCCGCCTCGTCGAGCGAGTCCTGCAGCGCCAACAGGTTGTCGACCCCGTACAGGGCCTCGCACTCGGCGTAGGCGCCGTAGATCTTCACGTAGCCCATGGCCCGGCTGACCTGCTCCCGCCGGTCCTCGACCTCGGCGTTGATCATCGCCTGGCGGCCCCGGAGGGGGAGGAGCTTGAGCGCCTTGTCGGCCCGGTCGAGGTTCTTCTGCACCCGCTCAAGCTGGCGCTCGACCGCACCACGCCCGGGGAACGACCACTCGGGGACCGAGATCGGCTGACCCTTGCGGTCATACAGCGGGTGCTCGGTGAACCAGGTCGACACCAGGTCGACGAGGCGCCGGTAGTGCAGCGGGTTGCGGGTCCCCGACGCGACCTGGGTGATTTCTATCGAACCATCGGTGGCCGCCCCCTTGGCGGCAACGGCGATGATCGAGGCGACGACGAGGTCGACGGGGATCACGTCGATCACGCCCTCGGGGACACCGGGGAACTCCTTGAGCAGGCCGCGGGCGTAGCTGATGATGATCGGCTCGGCCATGCGGAAGCCCTTGATCCACCCGGGCCGGGGTTCGGCCCAGGCCGACTCGATGATCGACGGCCGGACGATCGAAACCGGCACGTCACCACGTGACTCGTCGAGGGCCCGCTCGCCGAGGGCCTTGGTGTAGGCGTAGGCATCGGGCCAGCCGAGTGACGCAGCCCTGGCCCGGCCGGCCTCGACGAGTTGCTCGGACACCCAGCGCTGGCGGAGCTGCTCGGTCTTGGCCGACAACAGCGGGGTGCCGGCGGCGCCGAGCTCGTGGCGGGCGTCGGCCCGGAACTGCTCGAGCCGCTCGGCCGATCGGGACTCGGCGTCGAAGTCGGCCCGGGTCCGCCTGGCCGCCTTGACCTCGGCCCGCCAGTCGACGTCGATGTGGAACGGGCTGTCGCTCAGCAGTTGCTCGGGGGCGCTGCCTCGACGGTTGCCGGCGACGTAACACGTCGACACCGCCACCAGGTGGGGCGTCACCCCGAGGTCGTGCAGGGTCTGCACGATGCGGGTTGGGCCGAGCAGGTTGACCTCGACGGCACCGTCGAGCGGGGCGTCGAAGCTGACCGTGGCCGCCGAGTGGATGATGACGTCGCAGTCGGCGAAGACGCTGGCGCCATCGGCGTCGAGCCCGAGGCCGTCGGTGCCGACGTCGCCGGCGATGACGGTCACCCGACGATCGACCTCCTCCCAGAACCGGTCCTTGCCGAGATCGCCGAGGAGGCGGGCGAAGGCGTCGTTGCGGAAGATCTCACGCCGGGCCCGCTGCTCGGGGCTCGAGCGTCGGCCCGGTCGGATGAGGAGCACGAGCTGGCAGTCGGGGACCTGGCGGAGGAGCCGCTCGACCAGCGCAGTGCCGAGGAAGCCCGTCGAGCCGGTGATGGCGATCCGCTTGCCGGCGAGCTGCTCGGAGATCATGGGCGAGGGTGCCTCTCGGGTCGGGGCGGTGGACCTGACGGGGAACGGCGGTCTCGGGAACCGCCTCGGAAGTTGTCTACCATTTGGTAAGTGGCCACCAAGCATAGAGCCATCGCGGCCGCCAGCGCCGCCTTCGCCGAGCGGGGCGTCGCCGCCACCTCGCTCGACGGACTCGCGGCCGAGCTCGGGGTCACCAAGCAGACGATTTTGTACCACTTCGGGTCGAAGGATGGCCTGGTGGCCGAGGTGCTGGCCACCGGTGCCCGGGAGCTGACCGAGGCCCTGGCCGCCGCCGTCGAGCCGGCCGACGACGGGTGGGAGCGGGTGGTGGCGGTCGTGCGGGCCAGCTTCGCCCTCGCCGTTCGCCGGCCGGACCTCGTCGGGCTGCTCCGGGAGGTCAACCGGCTCGGCCCGCCGTGGTCGGAGACCGCAGTGGAGATGCTGCAGCCCCTCGTCGATCGGGCGGTCGAGTTCCTCGACCGGGGGATGGCGGCCGGACGGTTCCGGCCCGGCGATCCCCAGATGGTGCTGCTGTCGAGTTATGCGGTGGTGACCGGGGTGGTGTCGGACGCTGAAGTGCTCCGTGCGGTCGGACTCGATCTCGACCTCCGGGTGGCCGCCCGACTCCGGCGGACGTTGTTATCTTTTCTCGAAGCCGTTCTGGTCGGTCAGGCGGGTGGGCTCGGCCAGGGGACCCTGGCGGGCGGCGTCGACCGGTGAGTATCCGGGCGATCGCCTTCGATCGGAGCGGCGTCCCGAACCGATGATGTCTCCAACCGGCCCCTCCTCCGCTGCTCGCCTGGTCGCACCGGCGCCCTCCGGGATGTCCGCCGCCGTGTCCGTCGCCGTGGCCCTCCTGCTCGGCGCCGTCCCGCTGCTCCTGGTCGCCGCATGGCCGGCACCGGTCGGGGCCGCCACCGATCCACTCGACTGCGACGCCGTCGTGGTCGACGCCTCCGGTGCGCTCGACGTCGCCGCCGTCGAAGCCGCGGCCGCCGGTATCGATCTCGATCGGATCGGGCCGGACGCCGCCGTCGTCGTGCGGGTGTGGGACGTCGTGCCGGGCGAGGACCTGATGCGGGCGGTCGACGAGCTCGTCATCGACTGCTTCGGCGACCCGGTCGGCGGTATCGCCGACGAGGTGGCCGTGCTGGCGTTCTCGGTCGGCGACGGGCTGTCCGACGTGCTGCTCGGCGGGGGCTGGGTCGGTGCGGTCCCCGATGCCGCACGGTTGCGGGCCGACGTGCTCGGCCCACCGCTGTCGGCCGGCGACGTCACCGGGGGCTTCGTCGCCGCCCTCGACGAGATGGCGGTCAGCGTCGCCTCGCTCCCGGACCCGACGTCGACAACGTCGACGACCGAGCCGGGCTCCGATCAGGGCGAGGTCACCGTCATCCCAGCCCCGACCGTCGGCTCCGAACCGGCGACCGAACCGGTCGACGTCCCATCCGCCGACGACGGCGCCGGTGGTGGTCGCTCGCCGTGGGCGGTCGGCGGCGCGGTGCTCGGGCTCGGGGCCTGCGGCGCAGCGGTGGTCGGCGTGCAGCGGCAGCGGAAGCTGGCCAGGGCTCGGGATGCGCTACGGCGTCGGGTCGACCCGGCGATCGGTCGTCTCGGGGTGGTCAGGGAGCGTCACCGCCAGCTCATCGACCAGGCCGACGGCTGGCAACGGACGAGCGCCGGTCGGACCAGGACCGAGGTGATCGACGATGTCCGCGGGGCCGAGGCGGCCGCCGCCGCGACCGATCGGGCCGCCGGATTGTTGCACCAGGCGCTGCCGGACGGGTCCGGTGAGGCCGATCGTCCCGCTGTCGAGCGGGCTGGTGAGCACGTCAGCGAACTGTCGAGGGCGCTCGCAGCCCACGGTGAGGAGCTCGACGAGCTGGCCGCCCTCGGCGCCCATCTCGACCACCTGGAGGTCGCGGTGCCGGCCAAGGCCGAGGTGCTGGCCCACGAGCTGCCCGAGGTCCGCCGACTGGCCAACGACCGGGCCGGTGACGGCTGGAACGTCGAGGCGGCGCGGGACGGGCTGACCGACGTCCAGGCCGCCGTCGCCGAGGTCAAGGAAGCGGTGCCGCTCCTCGAGGTCGACCTCCTGGCCCTCTCCGACCGGATCGAGGCAGCCGAGGCGTCGCTGTTCGCCATCGCCCACGACCTCGAGGTGCTCCCCGACCGGGGCCCGTCGCTACAGCGCTGGCAACAGCAGCTGGCCGAGGCCGCCGACCACGAGCTGCACCGGGTCGACGAGGTGCGCCGCCAGCTCTCGGCCGCCGCCGCCGTGCACGCCGCCGACTCGTGGCGTTGGGCGGCCGACCATCCCCAGCTGGCGGTCGAGGCGCTCGAACGGGTCGACGAGCACCGCCAGGTCGTGTTGACCCAGCTCATCCCCGGCCAGCGATTCGACGATGCGGGCCGGCTCCTCGAACGGGCCGGGCTCGACCTGATCGCCGCCGACGGTCTGCTCGACGAGGTCGACGACCTCGTGGTCGACCTCGAGCGGTCGCTGGTCGAGGCACCGGCTGCGCTGGCCCAGGTCCAGGGTGAGCTGCGCCGGCTCGCCGGGGCGGTCGATCGGATGAGGACCGATCTGACCGACGACGTGATCCGGCGCCGACGCGAGCTGGTCGCCGCCGTCGACGGCCTCGGGTTCGAGCTCGGCCGCCCGAAGCCGAACCACCTCCAGATCTTCGAGCTCGCCGAGCAGATGGGTCGCGACATCGACGGGTTGCTCGACGAGGCCGAGGCCCAGCACGAGCGGGCCGAGGCCCTCCGTCGGGAGGCCGAGCGTCAGGTGGCGCGGGCTGACCGTGCCGTCGCCCGGGCCCGTCGATCGCTCGGCTGGCAACTGTTCCCCAGCGCCGACGGGGCGGCCATCGACCGGCTGGAGTCCCAGCTCCGGTCGATGCCGGCCGACCCGGCGACCGCCATCGACCTCGCCGCCGACATCGCCGACGACGCCCTCCGGATCCAGGAGCAGATCCTGGCCCGTCGCCGTCGTCGAGGGGTGGCGGTCGGCTCCGGTCCATCGATCCCGAGCGGCTCGGGCTGGAGCCTCGGAAACGCCGGGCGACGCTCGAGCGGGGGTTCACGCCGGCGGACGCGGGCGGGCTCGCGATCGAGCGGCGGCCGGTCGTTCGGCGGCCGATCCCGCTCGCGGTCACGGTCCCGTGGCGGTCGGGCGCTCGGCTCGCGCCGCAGCACCGGGCGGGTCTGACGCCGCCGCGCCGACGCCGGGAACCCGGGATCCGTCAGTTGCCCCGGGGGTCCCTGGCGGTGATCCGCTTGCCGGAGCGTCGGCGGTGCCGCTCGATCGCAAGGTCGACCAGGCGGTCGATCAGGTCGGCGTACGAGAGCCCCGACGCCTCCCACAGCTTCGGGTACATCGAGATCGGGGTGAAGCCCGGGATCGTGTTGAGCTCGTTGAGCAACGGACCGCGCCCGCCCTCCTCGTGGAGGAAGTCGGCCCTGGCCATGCCCTCGACCCGAAGCGCTCGATAGGCCTCGGCCGCCAGCTCGTGGATGCGCTCGACGACGGGCTCGGGCAGGTCGGCCGGGATCACCAGCTCGGCCTGGCCGTCGACGTACTTGTCCTCGTAGTCGTAGAAGTCGGCGCCGGGAATGATCTCACCCGGGACCGAGAGCTCCAGGGTCTCGTTGCCGAGCACCGAGACCTCGATCTCCCTGGCGTCGACCGCCTCCTCGAGCACCAGCCACTCGTCGTAGCGGAGTGCGGCCGCCATGGCCGTCTCGATCTCGTCGATGTCGGCCGCCTTCGACACGCCGACCGACGAGCCCATGTTGGCCGGCTTGATGAAACACGGCAGGCCGAGGTCGGCCGCCACGTCCTTGGCCACGGCCTTGGCGTCGGCGGTGACGTCGCGCTCATGGACCGCCCGCCATCGCGTCTGGGGGATGCCGTGGCTCGCCAGGATGGTCTTGGCCATCACCTTGTCCATCGTCGCCGCCGAGCCCAGCACACCGGCCCCGACGTAGGCCACGTCGGCCAGCTCGCAGAGTCCCTGGACGGTGCCGTCCTCACCGAGCGGGCCGTGCAACAGCGGCAGCACGACGACTTGGTGCGACTCGGCCAGCGCCCCGACCGACGACATCAGCTCGGTCGAGGGGCCCGTCGGCACCAGCGGCGCCAACTCGGCCGGTCCGGCCGAGTCCTCGGCGGGCCCGCCGGCCTCCGGAACGGTGTCGGGTGGCAGCGAGCGGGCCGAGCTGGTCAGCAGCTCCTCGGCGGCGCCGGCCCGCACGAACCGACCTTCCCGGGTGATCCCGATGGCCTCGATCTCATAGCGGTCGGGGTCGACGGCGGCGAGCACGTGGGCGGCGGTGGTGCAGGACACGTCGTGCTCGGCCGACTGCCCGCCGAACAGCACGACGAGCCGGATGCGATCGTCGGATGGGGAATCCACCGGATCAGCGTAGTGGCCGCTGCGGCCCGGGTTCGGCCACCCGGCCGAGATCGTCGATCCGGCCGAGCCGGCGCTGCACCATCGGCCGGCTGCCGCCGGTCCGGCGCCAGGATCCGCTAGACCGGTGAGGTGAAGTTCGTGCTCTCGTCGCTGGCCAACGACCTCGGCGGACGCCTCGTCGGCCCGGATCGTACGGTCGACGGTGCGGCGATCGACAGCCGTGGCGAGGTCGACGGGCGGCTCTTCGTTCCAATCGTGGCCGAACGTGACGGCCACGACTTCGTCGCCGCCGCGATCGACGGCGGGGCCGCCGCCTACCTGACGGCCCGGCCCCCGGATCCGGCCGTCGACGCGCCGGCGATCGTCGTCGACGACACCGCGTCCGCCCTCACCGCGCTCGGGCGGCTGGCCAGGTCCCGGCTGACCGGGCCGGTCGTCGGCATCACCGGCAGCGTCGGCAAGACATCGGTGAAGGACCTCACCCTGGCCGCCTGCGTCGGGGGCGGGTCGGCCTGGGCGTCGGTCGCCTCGTTCAACAACGAGCTCGGCGTCCCGCTCACCCTGGCCAACGCACCGGAGGGCTCCGGCGTCACGATCGTGGAGATGGGCGCCAGGGGGATCGGCCACATCGCCGAGCTGTGTGCCGTCGCTCGACCGACGATCGGTGTCGTGACCCGGGTGGCGCTCGTCCATTCCGAGCTGTTCGGCTCGATCGATGACGTGGCCAGGGGCAAGGGCGAGCTCGTCGAGGCCCTCCCCGCCGGCGGCACGGCCGTGCTCAACGCCGACGATCCGCTGGTGGCGGCGATGGCCGATCGCACCGGTGCCTCCGTCCTGACCTACGGCGCCGGGGCCGGCGACGACGATGGGGGACCGCCGGCCGACCGCCCCTCGGTCCGACTGCTCGACGTGCGGGTCGACCGTCTGCTCCGCCCGACGTTCCTGGTCGAGGCCGAGAACCCGACCGAGCCGGGCATCAACCGGGCCGAGCTGACCCTCGACGTTCGGGGCGCCCACATGGCGTCGAACGCCACGGCGGCCCTGGCCACCGCCCTGGCCGCCGGGGTGCCGTTCGACGTGGCGATCGACGGGCTGCGGGCGGCCTCGGTGTCGCCGTGGCGGATGGAGGTGCTGGAGGCACCCGGCGGCGCGCTGGTCATCAACGACGCCTACAATGCGAACCCGACCTCGATGCGAGCGGCGTTCCGGTCGCTCGTCGAGGTACCGGCCGAGCGCCGGGTCGCCGTCGTCGGCCTGATGGCCGAGCTCGGCCCCGAGGGGCCGCGTGAACACCTGGCGTTGGCCGACGAGGCGGTCGAAGCCGGCATCGAGCTGATCGCGGTCGACGCCCCCCAGTACGGCGACCGGGCTCGCCACGTCGCCGACCGGGACGGTGCCGCCGCCGCCATCGGCCCGCTCGGGTCCGGTGACGCCGTGCTGGTCAAGGGCAGCCGGGTGGCCGGGCTGGAGCGGCTGGCGGCCGAGCTCCTGGAGCGCTGATGGACCCGGCAACGCCAACCGTCCAGCTCGACGACGGCACCGTCCGGGTCACGCGGTGGGACTTCCCGCCCGGCACCCACACCGGTGAGCACGTCCACCAGTACGACTACGTCGTCATCCCGCTGACGGGCGGCGTCCTGACGATCTCGATGCCGGACGGGGAGGTGGTCGAGGCACCGCTCGCCATCGGCGCCTCGTATGCGAGGACCGCGGGCGTCGAGCACGACGTGGCCAACCTGACCGACGGCGTGGTGTCGTTCGTGGAGATCGAACTGCTCGATCGTCCGCTCCCTGGGCCCTGACCGGCACGCCCGAGCGGGCTGCGCCGACGATCAGTCCGTCGGGCGGATGCGGTCGCCCGGCAGGACCGCCCCGACGTCGACACCCGGATCGCGTCCGAGGACGAGGTCGGCAACGAGCCGGCCGGTCATCGGACCTCGGCCGAAACCGGACGAGGCGAGGCCGCCGGCGACGAACAACCCGTCGACGCCGGCGACCGGGCCGATGAGCGGGCGGCCGTCGAGGCTGAAGGGCATGAACCCGGACCAGGTCCGGGCGATCGGGTGGTCGGCGACCCGGGGCAACAGCTCGGCGACGTGACGGCGGTTCACGTCGATGCCGTCGGCGTCGACGGAGCGGTCGTCCGTCGGCTGCCCGACCTGCACCCGGTCCCCGCCGAAAACCAGCTCCCCGTTCAGGCGCTGCCGGCCGTAGAGGTGGCGGGTGAGGCGTCGACCGCCGACGTGGGTGAGGAACGGCGGTGTGGTCTGTGCCGACGGCTCACCCCAGTCGGTCGCCGACTCGGCCGCAGCCAGGGCGTGGCGGAGCACCCGGGGCGGCGCCGGCGAGGCCCACATCTGGCCCCGGACCGCCACGATCGGGATGTCGACGCCGATCAGCCGGCCGAGCTGACCGCACCACGGTCCGGCGGCGAGCACCAGTGCGTCGGCGCCGACGGCGTCCGATCCGTCGACGGTCAGGTCCCAGCCGCCGGCGGCCGCAGGCCGCATCCCCGTCACGACACACCCGGTGCGGATGTCGGCTCCCGCCAGCCCGGCCTCGGCGGCGAAGGCCTCGGTCGTCGCCACCGGCTCGGCCCGGACGGCGAGCGGGTCGAGCAGCGCTCCGAGCAGGTCGGGGTCGAGTTCGGGCTCCAGCCGCTGCAGCTCGGCCTGGTCGAGCAGCTCGATCGCCCGCCCGGCGGCCCGTTCCGCCGCCGCGGTGGCTTCGGCCCATGCCAGCTCGCGATCGGTTCGGATGACGGTCAGCGTGCCGGTCCGGTCGAGCCCGATGTCATGACCGCGCCGTTCGACCAGGTCGATGAACCGCTCCCGGCTCCCCATCTTGAGCGCGACGTCGATGTCGGGTCGGTCGCCCCAGCCGCCGCCACCGACCACCCCGGCGTTGAGCCCAGACGCCTCGCCGGCAACGATCCCCGCCTCGAAGACCACCACCTCGGCGTCACCCTCGGCCAGCGTCAGCGCCGCCGTCACTCCGACGATGCCACCACCGACGATCGCCACCCTCATGCCAGCCGGCTCCCCACCGAGGGCCGGTCCCGGTCCGTGACGACGTCGAGCATGACGACCAGCTTGGCCCACCCGATCGGTCGACGCCCGCCGGCGCAGATGGCCCGTGACACCGGCGGGCCCTACAGTCGCCCCATGCGCATCGCCCGCGGCCCGGCATCCGACGCCCTTCGCCAAGCCATCCGCTGATGGTCCGGCTCGGCGACCTGCACGCGAGCGAGGCCGAGTTCATCCGGGGCCTGGCCGACGCCATGCGCCCGCTCGACCCGGCCCCGTGGATCGAGCCGCCCCCGCTCGTCGACACGACGGTTGCCATCGTGTCGACCGCCGGGCTGCACCGGCGTGACGACGCCCGGTTCACCCCCGGTGCGGTCGACTACCGTCTCCTGCCGGCCGACGTCGACGTCGGCGACCTCGTCGTCTCCCACGTCAGCACCAACTTCGATCGCAGCGCCTACCAGCAGGACCCCAACATCTGGTTCCCCATCGACCGTCTCCGGGAACTGGCCGAGGCGGGCGAGATCGGTGGCGTCGCCTCGTGGCACTACAGCTTCATGGGCGCTCAACCGAACCACGAGGCGCTTGCCGTCACCGGCGAGGAGGTCGGCAGACTGCTGGCCGCCGACGGTGTCGACGTCGTGCTCCTTGTCCCGGTCTGACCGATCTGTACGGGCGCGGTCGGCGCCCTCGCAAACGCCATCGAGCGGGCCGGCGTGGCCACGACCTCGATCAGCCTCGTGCGCGAGCAGAGCGAGGCCGTCCGCCCACCGAGGGCACTGTGGGTGCCGTTCGACCTCGGTCGCCCCCTCGGCGTCGCCGGCGATCCCGAGTTCCAGACCGAGGTCATGCGGGCGGCGTTCGCCCTGCTCGACACGGCGACGGAGCCGACCATCCAGGACTACCCGGTCGAGGCGCCGACCCAGGCCGGTCCCGGTGCCTGGACCTGTCCGCTGAGTCTCCCCGCGTCCGATGCCGAGACGCTGGCGGACCGCCTCGAGGCGGAGGTGGCTCGGCTGTCGCCGTGGTCGGCCGAGACCAGGGCGGCCCGTGGCCGCACGTTGTTCGGGGCGACCGGGGCCGGCGTCGAGCAGGTGCGGGAGGTGGCCGCCGCGCTCGGTTCGATCGCCGACGGCGGTGACGTCGCTGCGGCCCCCGACGTCGGGATCGACTGGGCCTTCGAGATGCCCGTGCTGATCCGACACCTGGCCGACGACCTGCGGACCTTCTATCACGAGGCGGTGGCGGCCCAGCCGGGACCGGGTGCACCAGACCACGACGCCCTCAACGAGTGGATCTTCGGCGGCACGGCTCTTGGCGACACCCTGCAGGCCGTCGCCGACCACCTCGGCCAGGCCGACACCCCCATGGCCCGGTTGACCAGGGGATTCCTCATCCCCGACGGCCACTACCGGGGCGGCACCGCGTTCTGAGCATCGCTCGTGCCCGGTTCGGCCGAACCGGGGACGGCCGCCCGCCACTCACTACAGTGCCCGGCATGACGTCGAGTGCAACGACCGGACCAACCCGGGACACGAACCGGGCCCGGCGCCGCTGATGCCGGCCGCTGCGGTCTGGGTCGCCGGCGCCAGGCCCCGCACGCTCCCGGCGGCCGTCGTCCCGGTCGCGGTCGGCACCGCCACCCTCGACGCCTGGCCGATCTGGTGGCGGGCCGCCGCCGCCCTGATCGTGTCGCTGGCGCTGCAGGTCGGCACCAACTACGTCAACGACTACGCCGATGGCGAGCGGGGCACCGACGAGCGCCGGGTCGGACCGGTCCGGCTCGTCGGTGGGGGGCTGGCCACCGCCGGGCAGGTCAAGCGGGCTGCGGCCTCCGCGTTCGGGGTCGCCGCAGTGGTCGGGTTGGCCCTGGCGCTGGCCGTCGGGCCCGAGCTGGTGGCGGTCGGTGCCGTGTCGATCGTGGCCGGCTGGGCCTACACCGGCGGTCCGAAGCCCTACGGCTACCTCGGTCTCGGTGAGGTCTTCGTGTTCGTGTTCTTCGGCCTCGTGGCCACGGTCGGGTCGGCGTACGTGCACGTCGAACGGATCACCGGGCTGGCGGTCGTCGCCGCCATCCCCGTCGGGCTGCTCGCCGTTGCGCTCCTGGTGATCAACAACCTCCGGGACATCCCGGGCGACACCGAGTCGGGGAAGCGCACCCTGGCCGTCCGCCTCGGTGATCCGGCGACCAGGACCCTGTACGTCGGCCTCCTGCTCGGGACCGGGCTCGGGGTGGTCGCCTGTGGGTTCTCCCGGCCGCCGGCGCTGATCGGTCTCGTCGGCCTGGCCACCGCCGTCGGCCCCGTCCGTCAAGTCCTCGCCGGGGCCAGCGGCGCCGACCTGATCCCCACGCTCGGCGCCACCGGCCGGACCCAGCTCGTGACCGGTCTCCTCCTCGCCATCGGGTTGGCCGTCGGCTGAGCCGACCAGGCAGAACAGGTTCCTCGCCGCCGGCGGCTCCGAGCTCGCCGTCTGGCGAACGCGTCCGCTCGACCGGGGCACCGCCGAGATCACCTCGGCCGCCTGCCGCGGGCCCGCCGACGGGGCCGGCGCAGCGGCGGCGGCCCGAGCTGGTGCCGCCGGACCGCCCGATCGCCGGTGCTAGGAGACGATTGGATGAAGGGTGGTCACTCGACCCTCAAGGGTGGCCCAGGTTGACCGACCCCTGAAGCGTGGACAGCTCCGGGGTGCCGACTCGATCGATCTGCGAGACGTGGGGAGCGGCGGTCACCCGGTCGATGGTCCTGCGGATCCTGTTCGGGGCCTGGCTGTTGCCGGCGGCGTCGCTGATCTGGATCGGACTGGCCACCACGGGGGTCCGGGAGACCGGCGAGGCGTCGCTCGCCCTCGCTCTCGGTCGGACGCAGGCCACCTCGCTCCTCCTGGCGGTCTTCACCGTCCTGATCGGGGCAAGCGCCGTCGTCCGCCACCGCTCGGTGTTGGACGAGGCCGGGTCGACGCCGGCCGGTGACGCTCCGACCGACCCGCCGGGTGACCAGCTGGCCCCGGCATCGAGCCGAGGACCCGCCTCCGGGGACGGCATCCGGCTGACCTGGCTGGCCGGCCACGCCGCGGCCGCAGCGCTGGCCCTCCCGATGGCCGCCATCGCCGCCGTCGGTCTCGGTCGGCTCGAGGTCGTGCTCCCGATCGCCGCCGTGTCGGCCCTGGCAGCCGGGCTGGCGCTGCCCCGGGCCCTGCTCCGCTGTCGATCCGGTCGCTGCGGGCCGCTGGCTGCGCTTGCGGTCGCCGTCGTGTTCCAGCTCTCGATCGGTTGGTTGCACGTCGTGCACCCGGCCGGCATGGCGTCGCCGCTGCTCGCGGTCGAGGGCGTCCTGTTGGCCTGGGCGGCCACCGCCGCAGCCCGGCTCGACCCGTTCGTCGAGCCGGTTCCACCCTGGGCGCCCGTCCCACCGGAGCCGGTTGGCCCGGCGACGGTCGGCCTGGCCGGACGGGCCGGACTCAGCCTGCGGCCAGCTCGGCCATCGCGGTCAAGAGTGCCGGCGGGCCGCTGATCACCAGCGTCGTCACGACGCTCTCCCGCCACTGCGCCAGGTCGTCGGCGATCTTGTCCACCGGCCCGACGAGCGCGACGGCTTCGACCATGTCGGTCGGCACGGCGGCGATCGCCGCCCGCTTGTCGCCGGCCAGGTACAGATCCTGGACCTTGGTGCAGACGTCCTCGTAGCCCATGCGGCTGAACACGTCGAGGTGGAAGTTGGCCTCCCTGGCCCCCATGCCGCCGGCGTAGAGGGCCAGCATCGGGCGGATGGCGTCGGCCGCAACCTCGACGTCGTCGTTGACGACCACCGGCACGACGGCGGCAACGTCGAAGTCGTCGAGGTTGCGTCTGGCCCCGGGTCGGCTGAACCCCTCGCTCAGCGCGTCGAGGTAGAACTGGTTGTCCTTCGGGGCGAAGAACAGCGGGAGCCAGCCATCGGCGATCTCAGCCGTGAGGGCGACGTTCTTCGGGCCCTCGGCACCGAGGTAGATCGGGATGTCGCTCCGCAGCGGATGCACGGTCGACTTGAGCGGCTTGCCGAGCCCAGAGCCGCCGGGGTGGGGGAGCTGGTAGTGCTTCCCCTCGTAGGCCACCGGCTCGTCCCTGGCGAGGATCTTGCGGATGATCTCGACGTATTCCCTCGTCCGGGCGAGCGGCTTCGGGTAGGGCATGCCGTACCAGCCCTCCACCACCTGGGGCCCGGAGGCGCCGAGACCGAGCCGGAACCGGCCGCCGGACAGATGGTCGATGGTCATCGCAGCCATGGCCATCGCCGCTGGCGTCCTGGCCGACAGCTGGCAGATCGAGGTTCCCAGACCGATCGTCTCGGTCGCTGCACCCCACCACGCCAGCGGCGTGAGCGCATCGCTCCCGTAGGCCTCGGCGGTCCAGATGCAATCGAAGCCGAGCTGCTCCGCCGTGGCGATCTGCTCGGCCGCACCGGCCGGTGGGCCGGCCGACCAGTATCCCAATCCCAGTCCCAGTCGCATGGAGCGACCCTACCGTCGCCTCATCGGCGGGGTCGCATCGGTCCCGGCGCCGGGCGCCGGGTCTGCTGACGGCCCGCCGAGCGGGTTCTCGACGGCGGGAGGGGCGAGCGCCGGGATCGGGTCGGACCGGCTCGGGCCAGTAGCCTGGCCAGCGGACGACCTGGAGGCCCTCGGCGTGGCTGGTGCCAACCCTGCGAACAACCGCACCGACCTGTACGGCGTCCTCGGCGTGTCCCCGAGCGCCGACCACGCCCAGATCCGCCGGGCCTACGTCGACCTGGCCCGCCAGTGGCACCCCGACCGCTACAGCGCCAAACCGCCGTCCGAGGCGGCGGAGGCCGAGACGGCGATGCGCCGGGTCAACGAGGCCTGGGAGGTGCTCGGCAACAAACAGCGCCGGGCCGACTACGACCGTCAACTCCGCCCTCCGACCACCAACGGCCAACGACCGGGGATGGAGACGGTCGACGGGGTCACCCGGATCGATCCCCGGCTCCTCGACCCCGAGTTCCTGGCCGCCAGGCGCGAAGCCCAGTTCGACCAGATCTCGACGAGGACCTCGCTCGTGCTGCGAGCCGCGCCTCTCCTGGCGGTCCTCGGGCTGCTCGTCGCCATCCTGGTCTTCACCGCCTACGCCAGGGACACGGTGGATCGACCGACGGCGTCGACGCTGCCAGGCCCGTCGCTCGGGGCGGGGATCGCCGCCAACGACTGCGTCGTGGTCACCAGCGGGCCGGCGCTGCTCGAGGTGCCGTGCACCGCCACCGCCGATGGCCGGGTCATCGGGGCCCGACTCCCCGACGGGGTCTGTCCACTCGGGACCGTCCGCGACGTCGAGCTGAGCAACGGCTCGATCGTCTGCCTGGCCAACGCCGGCTGATCCGGCCCGAGCGATCCATCGAGGGCCGTCCTGGCCAAGAGCGATCCCGGTCCAGCCGCTGACGGGCCGCTCGCTAGCCGGGCTGGACGGGAACCAGGAACGTCACCCCGAGCGGGGGCACGTCGATCTCGATCGAGTGCTCGGAGCCGTGGGCCGCCTCCGCTGCGGTCTGGATCGGGCCGTCGTTGACCAGGCCGGATCCGCCATAGGCATCAGCGTCGGTGTTGAGCACCTCGGTCCACTCGCCGGCGACCGACACCCCGATCCGGTAACCCGGGCGGGGGACCGGCGTGAAGTTCACGGCGACCAGGACCGGACGGGCGTCCGGGGCCAGCCGCTCGAACAGCATGACCGTGTTGGTGTGGTCGTCGGTGATCGACCGATGCCCACTCGGCTCGAAGTCGACCCGGTGCAGTGCCGGCTCGGCCCGAACGAGCGCATTGAGGTCGGTCACGAGGCGCTGGATCCCCCGGTGCTCGTCGTACTGCAGGAGCTCCCAGGCCAGCTCGGCGTCGTGACTCCACTCGTCGGACACGGCGAACTCGCCGCCCATGAACAGCAGTGGCTTGCCGGGGGCGGCCCACTGGTACCCGTACACG
>JBCCVL010000121.1:0-19796 GCA_039195375.1 Actinomycetota bacterium | reverse complement strand
TCGAACCTCGTCGCCCACCACCTCGACGCCCTCGGCGAGGCCGGGCTCATCGAGCGCGTCGCCTCGGCCAGCGATCGGCGCCGTCGCTACGTCCGGCTGCGGCGTGAGCCCCTGGGTGAGCTGGTCGCCACCGCGGCCGACCCAAACGGGCTCGTGCTGTTCGTCTGCACCCACAACTCGGCCAGGTCCCAGCTGGCCGCCGCACTGTGGCGGACCCGAACCGGCGGTCCGGCGGCCTCGGCCGGCACCCAGCCGGCGGCCCGGGTCCACCCCGGGGCCGTCGCCGCGGCCGAGCGGGCCGGCCTCGACCTCGGTGGTGCAACCCCGGCGGTGCTGGCCGACGACGCCCCCGACGAGGCGTCCCTCGTCGTCACCGTCTGTGACCAGGCCCACGAGCAACTGGCCCCGCCTCCCTCGTGGTGGCACTGGTCGATCCCCGACCCGGTCGCCGCCGGCACCGACGAGGCGTTCGACGCCGTCGTCAGCCAGCTCGACGACCGGATCGGCGCCCTGACGATGGCCGTCGGCCGCCGCCGGTGACCGCTCGCCCCGAGCGGTCGACGACCGCTGCGCCGGTGACCGCCGCCGAGGGTTGCGGTCGATGAGGGCCGGCCCCGCCGAGCTGGCCGGCGAGTTCGTCGGCACGGCGTTCCTGCTGGCCGGCGTGGTCGGGTCGGGGATCATGGCCGAGCGGCTCACCGACGACGTCGGGCTGCAGCTGCTCCAGAACGCCATCGCCACCGCCGGCGTGCTCATCGCCCTGATCCTGGCCATTGGCCCGGCGTCCGGGGCCCACTTCAACCCCGCGGTCACGTTGGCCCAACGCCTGTTCGGTGCCATCGACACGCCGACAGCCGCCGCCTACATCGCCGTCCAGGTCCTCGGTGGGGCGGTCGGGGTGATCGTGGCCAACCTGATGTTCGACCTCTCGGCGATCACGTGGTCGACCACCGAGCGGTCGGGAGCCAACCTCTGGCTGGCCGAGGTCGTCGCCACACTGGGACTGCTCCTCGTGATCTTCGGGGTGGTGCGCTCGGGCAACACCCAGGCGGTGGCCTTCGCCGTCGGCTGGTACATCGCCGGCGCCTACTACTTCACGGCCTCCACCAGCTTCGCCAACCCGGCCGTCACCGTTGCCCGCACGCTGAGTGACACGTTCGCCGGGATCGCCCCCCGTTCGGCGCCGCCGTTCGTCGCGGCCCAGCTCCTGGCCGTGCCGGTTGCGGTGGCCCTCACCCGGCTGCTCTATCCCGAGTCGACCGAGTCGATCGACGACGCTCCGGCCACGGTTCCGAACCAAACGGTGGCCGATCCGCCGGATCGCTGACGCCGACCAACCGAGCGACGGGCGAACCACCGATTGACGAGGGAACCACCGAGCATCGGTGGAACGGCCGGCGCAGCCGGCAGGCGGATACTCAGCCCGGCCGGGAACCGGGGGCGGCCGATCGTCGGCGGGCCAGGTATTCCAGGCGCTGGGCCGGTGCCGGATGGCCGGCCAGCAGCCTGGACCAGCGGGGCGGTGCCAACTCGGCACCGGCACCGAGGAGCAGGCCGCGGGCATCGGCCCGACCGGGTACACCGACGGCGTCGATTGCACCGCCGTCGGCCACGCGCTCCAGTCCCCGAAGCGCCCAGGCGACCGGGATGCGGGTCGCCAGCCCGCCAGCCACCGCGACCAGCACGGTCAACGGCAGCGCCGCCGGGTCGGACGGATCCGCACCGAGCAACGACCACGGCCAGCCCGTCGGCCCGAGGGCGGCCACCGCGCCGACGGCACCGGCGACGACAACGGCGCCGAGGGCGAGCTGCGCCTCCGGATGGCGGCCGGCGAGGTGGTGGAGCTCGTGGGCCACGACGAACTCGGCCGGGGCGGGGGGCAGCCGAGCGGGACGCGTCTGAGCGGGCCGCGTCGCCGTGGCGGGGCCGGTGCCGTCGACCTCCGACCCGTGGTCGACGGCGTCGGTGTGGTCCTGGCTCGGCGCCGAGTGCAGCACGGCCGGCGACACCAGGATCCGCCGAGGCGACCGGTAGCCGAGGGCGCAAGCGTTGAGCCGGGCCGACGAGCCCGGTCCCGGCAGCGCCCCGAACTCGACGACCCCCGCGGCGCCGGAGCGCTCGACCAACCGCTCCCACGTCGGCGGGGCGGTGAGCGGGGTGACCCGCTGGACCTGGATCCCCGTCGAGACGATCCCGGCGACGAGCGCCACCGCAACCGATCCGGCCACCACCAGCCACCCCGAGCTCGGATCGACGAGCCGGCCGAGCAGTGCCGACGCAACGACGGTGAGCGCCAGGATCGGTCCGGCCTTCGCCGCGGCGACGGCACCGGGAGCGACCCGCTCACCGGCCACGAGCTCGACCTGTGGCAGGCGACTCAGCCGGCGCCGGGCCACCGGTTCCGGCAGCCGGAACGCCAGGACGACCACGATCGCACCGACGGCGGCCCGGACGCCGAGCGCAGCGTCGGCCAGCCGGTCGGCGAGCGGGCCGACGGTCACGACGACCGACCCGGCGACGAGCAGCGCCGCCCTGGCGACCAGCGCCGACATGCGGACGCGACGAACCGGCCCGTGCAGATCGGCCGATCTCGACAGCTCGGCGGCGGTGAAGTGGTCGGACGGTCGGGCCGGCGTCGGCCACCAGTGCGACACTCCGGCGGCGTCGGACCGCCGGCCGCTCACCGGCCGCTCACCGATCGGGCAGGTAGCCGAGGAGGCGGCGAGCGTGGGGGTACGAGAGACGGGCGGCAGCGTCGGCCGGACTCAGCCACGCCATCACGTCGACCTCGTCGTTCGACTCGAAGGTGCCGCCGGTCCAGCGGAGCAGCCACCACCGCACGACCTTCTCCCGACCCTCGACGAGGTAGCGGTCGGCCGGCAGCTCCTCGATCACCTCACCCCGCTGGCCGGACTCCTCCTCGGTCTCCCGGATCGCACACTCGAGATCACTCTCCCCCGGCTCCCGCTTGCCCTTCGGGAAGTCCCAGTCGTCGTAGCGGGGCCGGTGGACCACCAGCACCTCGGGTCCCTCGCTGCCCTGCCGGTAGACCAGGCACCCGGCGGCCCGGACGATGCCCGATCGGGCAGCGGCGGCCTCACCCTCGTCGCCGGTGGCCCCGGCCGTCGCCGGCGTCCGGGCCGGCGGGAGGCGCCGACGGTCGGACGCGGCATCAGCCCCGGCTGCGCCGGCCGAGGTCGGGCCGGCCGCCCGCTCGCCGGCCAGACGTTCGAACTCGTCGTGGGCGTTGAAGGTGCCGTCGAGCCGGGTGTAGCCCCCGTCCGACCCCATGTCCCAGGCGAGCTCCGTGTCGGCCAGGTTGACCTTCAGGATCTGGCGGAGGCGGTCCTGGCAGTACTCGTCGTCGACGCGCAGCAGGACCTCGACCCGCCGGTCGAGGTTGCGCGGCATCAGATCGGCGGAGCCGATGTAGAACCGCTCCAGGCCGGGTCCGCCGTCGTCCTCGGCCGAGCCGCCGTTGGCGAAGTGGTAGATCCGGGAGTGCTCGAGGTTGCGGCCGACGATGCTGCGGACCCGGACGTTGTCGCTCAGACCGGGCACGCCGGGACGGAGGCAGCAGATGCCGCGCACGATGAGGTCGACGCTGACGCCGGCCTGGCTGGCCTCGTAGAGCCGGTCGATCAACCGTGCGTCGACCAGGCTGTTCATCTTGAGCGTGATCCGCCCGGTGCCCTCGGGGGCCTCCATCTCGTTGGCGATCAACCGGTCGAACGAGCTGCGCAGCGTGGTCGGCGCCACCAGCAGACGCTGGTAGGCGATGTCACGCCCGTAACCGGTCAGGTAGTTGAACAGCTGGGTCAGGTCCTCGCCAACCGAACGATCGGCGGTGAGGATGCCGACGTCCTCGTAGATCCTCGCCGTCTTCGGGTTGTAGTTGCCGGTCCCGACGTGGCAGTAACGACGGACGCCCTCGGGTTCGGCCCGGATGACCAGCACGGTCTTGGCGTGGATCTTGAGACCGACGAAGCCGTAGACGACGTGGACCCCGGCCTCCTCCAGGCGCCTGGCCCACGTGATGTTGGCCTCCTCGTCGAACCGTGCCTTGAGCTCGATGAGCACCGCCACCTGCTTGCCCCGCTCGGCCGCCTGGATCAGCGCGTCGACGATCGGGCTGTCGCCTGAGGTCCGGTAGAGGGTGATCTTGATGGCCAGGACCTGCGGGTCGATGGCGGCCATCCGGACGAACTCGCTGACCGACGCCGAGAACGACTCGTAGGGGTGGTGCAACAGGAGATCGCCCTTGGCCAGCCGGGCGAACAGGTCGCGGCTGGTCTCCAGCTCGGCCATTCGCCTCGGGACGGCGCCCGGCGTCATCGGCGCCTTCAGGTCGTTGCGGTCGACACCCTGCAGCTCCCAGTAGCACGATGCGTCGAGCCAGGCCCGATGGGCGAAGAGGTCGTCGCCCTCCAGGTCGAGCTCCCGTTGCAGGAGATCGCGCACCTCCTCGGGCATGTCGTCGCCGATCTCGAGCCGGATCGCCCGACCGAAGCGGCGGCGACGGAGCTCGAGCTCGACGGCCTCGAGCAGATCCCCGGCGTCCTCGTCGTCGAGGGCGAGGTCGGCGTTTCGTGTGACCCGGAACGGCCAGCCACCGAGGACGGTCATGCCCGGGAACAGCAGGTCGAGGTGGGCGGCGATGACCTGCTCGACCGGCACGAACCGATGGTCCGGTAGCGCCATCAGGCGGGGCACCGACGGCGGCACCTTCAGCCGGGCGAAGCGATGCCCGCTCGGCTCGCCGCCCTCCACCAGGACACCGAGGTTCAGCGACTGGTTGGAGATGTAGGGGAACGGATGGCCGGGGTCGAAGGCCTGCGGGGTCAGGATCGGGAAGATGTGGCTCTCGAACTCGCCGGTCAGGAGCTTGCGGTCGGCGGGCGTCAGGTCGTCCCAGGAGCAGAGGTGGATGCCCCCGTCGGCCAGGGCCGGGAAGAGGTCGTCGGCGACGACGGCGTCGAGCCGGTCGATGTGGCCGTCCACCAGTGTCCGGATCGCCGACAGCTGGGCCAGCGGGCTGAGCCCGTCCGGCGGTGTCGACGTCACCCCGCCGGCGACCTGGTCCTTGAGACCGGCCACCCGGACCATGAAGAACTCGTCGAGATTGGTCGCGTAGATGGCGCAGAACTTGATGCGCTCAAGCAGCGGGAGCCGGGCGTCCTCGGCCTGGGCCAGGACCCTGGCATTGAAGTCGAGCCAGGACAGCTCCCGGTTGAGGTACGGCGAGGTGGACGGCTCGCCCGTGTCGATCGTCAGCTCCCGTGCCGTCATGTCGTCTCTCGTTTCCCGTCCCACGTCCGAACAAAGCCGATCGGTTCCGGCCGTGTCAAGCGCGGTCGCGCCGTGGTGCCCCTGACCTCGGAGCCGTCTCCCATCGTCGCCGTTCCGGCGAACGTGAGGTCGGGCTCATGGACCGCCGTTCGGGGTCAGCCGGGCCCGGCCGACAGCCGGTCCGCAGCCAGTATCGCCGCCCCGACCGCCCCGCCGTCGTCGAGTCGGTGGGCCGGCACGACCTCGACTGCGTCGACGCCGAAGCCGCCGGCGTGCTCGGACGACCGGATGGCGTCGAGGAAGGGTTCGCCCAGCTTGTCGACCACGCCGCCACCGAGGACGACAAGCGACAGGTCGAGCAGGGCGGCTGCGTTGCCGATCACCAGCGCGAGCGCATCGGCCGCCTCGTCGAGCAGCTCCCTCACCGTCTCGTCGTCTGCCTCGATGGCCGCGGCCAGGTGCCGGGACTTGATCGGGCCGTTGCCGGCCAGCTCGTCGAGCAGCTCGGTGGCGCCGGCCGCCACCCGTCGCCTGACCTCGCCGTCGATACCGGCCCGGCCGGCGTAGGCCTCGAGATGACC
Organism: Actinomycetota bacterium; assembly: GCA_039195375.1. Lineage (GTDB taxonomy): Bacteria > Actinomycetota > Acidimicrobiia > Acidimicrobiales > SZUA-35 > JAHELU01. Next base: position 13,926 of record JBCCVL010000121.1, on the reverse strand, counting down.
CTGACCACCGCAACCGCACGGCCGGCCGCCGGGAACGACCGTCACATGGCCGATCTCGCCCGCCATGCCCCGCGGTCCGACGATCAGCTGCCCGTCGAGGATGATGCCGCCGCCGACGCCGGTGCCGACGAAGACCGCCATCAGGTCGTCGACGCCGCGACCGGACCCGACCCGGTGCTCGGCCACGGCGCCGCAGTTGACGTCGTTGGCCACGACGACCGGCTTGCCGAGACGGCGGGTCAGCGTGTCGGCCACCGGTACCGGGTGATCCCAGCCGACGATGTTCGGGCACCGGTCGACGACGCCGTCACGATCGACGAAGCCGGGGACCCCGACGCCGACGGCTGTCGCCGACTGCCAGTCGTCCAGACCGACGACCGTCTCGACGATCGTGTCGAGGACCGCCTCCGGACCGGCCGGTGTCTTGGCCTTGACCCGGCCCTCGGCCCGGCCGGTGACCGGGTCGATCGATCGGGTCAGGATCTTGGTTCCCCCGAGGTCGACCCCGACGACCGTCCGGGGGCCGCCGTCGGACATCAGGCCTCGGCGGGCACGGTCTCGTCGACCGGGGCGTCACCGGCATCCTCGACCGGGGCCGCATCGGCATCAGCGACGGGCGCAGCCTCGGCGTCCTCGACCTGGGCGGGGGCCTCCTCGACGGCATCGACCGCCTCGACCGCTGCCTCCTCGACCGGCGGTGCCTCGACGCCCTCCGCCGTCTCGGCGCCAGGGGGCGGGGCGACGGCGGTGATCGTGCTCTCGGCATCGCCATCGCCGAGGTCCCAGTCGCAGATGATGCGCTCGCGTTCGGCGTCGCGGTTCACCCGCTCGCGGTTGCGGCGGAACTGGGGATCGTGCTTGGGGAGCAGCAGCAGCCGGGCGTGGACCCGATTCCAGAAGTCGTCGAGCATCTTCTGGTCGCCATAGCGGCGGTGCATCTCCCAGTGCGGAGCGACCGGCCCGTTGTAGACCAGGACGACGTGGGCCACCGGTGGGAGGTCTTCCTCGGGCTCGAAATCAGTCATGGCCAGCGATTCTACTGGCCTGGAGCGTCCTTTTCGGCCCGTGGCCGACCGCGGCGTCGGACCACCCCTCGGAATTTCTGGGCCATTCGACCCAGATTCCGGGAACCAAAAGCGGGGCCGGGACGTCTTAGTCGGTATGGAGAGCAACTGGATGGCGGTGGGCAACTGCGCCGAGGAGCCACCGACCCTGTTCTTCCCCAGCGATGGGGTCGGGGTCGAGGTGGCGAAGAAGATCTGCGAGGACTGCCCCTCCAAGGGGCCCTGCCTCGAGTACGCCCTGGCCAACCGCATCGACCACGGCGTGTGGGGTGGCACCTCCGAGCGCCAGCGGCGGCGGATCCTCAAGGCTCGCCGCGCCGCCGCCCTCGGTCAGCCGACCGGCGCGTAGCCGAAGTTCGACACCACCGCTTCCGCCAGGTCGGTTGCCCGCTCCCCAAGGGAGCGCCCGCGGCCGGCCGCCGTCTCCTGGATCGCCTCGTCGAGCTCGGCCGGCTGGAGGCCGATGACGGTCACGATCGAGCCGTCGACCTCGATCACCGAGATGGCACGCTGCTGGTCGACCCAGGCCCGCAGCTCGCCGAGGCGCCCGAGGCGATCCGCCGGCAGCGCCGACCAGTCGACCCGCCCCTCCTGCACGAACACCGACACCGCCTCGTCACCGCGGGCGTAGACCGCCTGACGGACGTCCTCGACCGTCACCTCCCCCTCGGCCTCGAAACCGGCCGGGAGCGAGAACGGTCGATGGCCTCGGTCCATGGCCGCATCGCCGGTGTCGTCCGCGTCGCCGGTTGACCCCGCCGGCGCGGCGTCCCCGGCGTCCGCGGCCTCGCCGGGATCGTCCCGGTCGGCGGCATCGGCGTTGTCGGACGAGAGACCCACCGTTGCCGCCAGATCGTGGCGAGCCACCAGATCCTCGATCTCGGGTACCACCTCGGCCGGGCGGACGGCATCACCGACGGTCGAGAGCAACGCAAGGACCGCGGTGAGCAGGCCGAGGGCCGCCATCGTGCGGCCGGCGTTGAGCGGGCGCCGGTCGACGGCCCGATCGATGAACCCGTCTGGCGGGTCGACCGACGGGAGTTCGCCGAGCAACTTCCCGACCTCGCCCTCCCACGGCTCTTCGGTCATCGACTCGCCTGCCGAGGTCATGCGCCCAGCGCCTCTCGGAGCCGACCCCGGCCACGGTGGATGCGGCTCCGAACCGTGCCGATCGGGGTGTCGACGATCTCGGCGATCTCCTCGTAGGAGAACGACAGCACGTCCTTCAGGACGACGGCGACCCGGTAGTCGGGCGGCAGATCGAGCAGCAGGGCTTGGAGATGATCGGGGAGGTCACGGCTGGCCATCTCGGCGTCGACGTCGGGGCTGCCGGCGATGACCCGATCGGGCTCGTCCGGAAGGGGGACGGTCGGGCGGCGCTTCTGCTTCCGGACCTGATCGAGGAACGTGTTGGTGGTGATACGGCTGAGCCAACCCTCGAGATTGCCCGGTTGGTACGTGTGCAGTCCCCGTCGCACGCGCAACAGCACCTCCTGGACCAGGTCCTGGGCATCCTGGTGGTTGCCGCACAGCCGGTAGGCCAGGCTGTACAGGAATCGATCGTGGGTCCTTGCCACCTGTTCCCAGGTGGGAACGTCCGGCCGGCCGACACCGTCGACGCCACCCCGTCTGGCCCGGCTGACCCGCCGGCGAAGGCGGGAGACGGTCGGAGCGGTGACGACAACGTCAGCCTCACCGGACAACGTCGCCCGCCGTCCGATGGTTCCCGGTTCGTTCGAGCACGTTGGCCATGCCCGGACGCGTCACATCGCCGGTCCAACGACGACCCGTGCGTGACGCCCCCTCGCGCAAGTCGATCCGGAAGACCGGAGCGGGAGACCGGTCAGGTCTCCTCGGTCTCCTTCACGCCCTCGTCGAGCCCGGCCTTGAACTCCTTCTGGGCCTGGCCGAGGCTTCGGGCCAGTTTGGGGATCTGCGTGCTGCCGAAGAGCACGAGCAGAATCGCAACGATGATCAACAGCTCTGTCGGCTTCAGTCCTGCCATGGGGCCAGTCTAACGGACACCGGGCCACTGAGGCCGTCCGCGGGGTTTGACGCCGAGGGAACACGCTGCGCCGGCTGACGGCGATGCGTCCACCCGAGAGGTCCCGGCCGGTCGGCCTACGCCGATTCGCCGGTGACGGCGACCGGGGCGAGACCCTGGCGCTCCAGCGCCCGGCGGCGACGGATGCGACGACGCTCTCGCTCGCTCATGCCACCCCAGATGCCGAACTTCTCGCCGTTGGCGAGGGCGAATTCGAGGCAGTCGGGACGCACGACGCAGCCACGACAGACCTCTTTGGCCTCCCGGGTGGAGGCGCCTCGCTCCGGGAAGAACAGGTCCGGGTCGACACCGAGGCAGTTGGCGAACTCCTGCCAGCTGGTGTCGAGCATGAGGTGCTTGCGACCGATGCGAACGGGGGCCTCGGGGGCTCCGGGGGTCGGCTCGACGTTCGGGCCCTGCCCGGTCGCGCCACCTTCGTTGGATGCCGTCACGGCGTTGATACTCACAGTGGCTCCCGACTTCGACTCTCAGACAACCTGTGAATTTGCGCTGGTGTAATTACAGCACTGTGATCTTGCCCGTTCCAGCACGAGAATACAAGCGGAAGGGGCCGATAATCGTCTGTTCAAGCGGGTGTTTGCATGGCCAGGGAGCCAACACATCGGTCGCCGGACGATCGGGGCCGGACCGGGCTCCGGCCGCCCCGACGTCGAACTCCGCAAGGCGATTCATCACTCTCCGTGGCATTCTGGGGCGCGATGCCGCCGGCGACGGGTGTCGGATGGCCCGACGTCGGCCCAATGGTCCACCCGATCGACTCCCTGCTGTGGTAGAACACGGCCGTGGCGCGGCCTCGGGAGCGGCCCGTCACTGACGACGCGCCGCGATCCATCGAGCGTCACCTACGGTGGCGACGACGATGGCCGCCCATCGCCCCTAGGACCCCTGTCGTCCGGCGATGGTCCCGGAAGGTCCCGGCCGCGTGCGACCGCCTCCCGAACGATCCTCCCGCCGCGTGACATGCGTCACATGGCGGTCGGGAACGGGTGCTCAGCCGTCAGCTGGCTCGATGGCGCAGCCGATGATCGACAGCAGGCCGGCGGAGAACGGCTGCCACGTCTGGCCACCGATCTCGACCAGCGGCGCATCGGGACCGACCCGGTGACGCAGGGCGTACCCCTCGACGAGTGCGGTGATCGACGTGGTCAACTCCTCCATCGAGCGGCCGGCACGGAGTCGGTAGTTGCGCCGCTCCATCGCCGCCTGCAATGCCAGGTCGAGCTCCCAGCCCTGACGGACGTAGCTGTCGCGAAGGGCCTCGGTCACCTCCGGCGGCCGGTCGCCGCCCATGGCGAAGAAACGGAGCACGAGGTAGAACTCCTCCCGACCGATGAAGTAGTCGTGGTAGAGCTCGGCGATGCGGAGAATGTGCTCCTCGACGGGATAGTCGGCGTCGCGAATCTGCTGCAGTTCGTCGACAAGCGGCTCGAGGCTGGCGAAGTCAATCCGTTCGGCGATGTAGACCTGGAGATCGAGGCGGAAGGCCGCCTGGTTCGGCCAGATCTGGTAGCCGGCGCCCGTTGTATAGCCGAGGCTGTCGAGCACGAGCGACAGCCGTTCGTCGCCGTGGATCAACTCGCGGGCGAGGTACATCTCGTAGGCCCGTTCCAGGATGACGGTCCTGGTCATCGACTTGGGCCGGCGTGTCCTCACGTCCGTCGCCGTCGCTGCGTTGTCAGCATTCACGTTGCCGCTGCCCCTCGCCCCGCTCGGCCTTCTTGATTGAAATTCATATCAACACCGACAACCCGCTTCCCCCCTATCGCAACATGGACGATTGAAGAGCCACTTCAGCCATCCCCTATTCATGACCATCTGCCGGCCGAATTCGGACGCGACGAGGCAGAGCGAGCTGCGAGGGACCAAAATCGGAAGGCCTCGTCAGTGTAGACGATCGCCGCACCGGGGGGAAGGTCGGCAAAAACTGCGCCGGATCAGAGGCGGATTCGACCTCGGCTCAGCTCGAACGTTCGAGCCGACACGGCAGCACCGGACGGCCACCGGCCGGGGTGCGCCAGGCCGGGCGACGGATCAGGAGGCGCGACGGCCCCGACCGGACAGCAGTTTGCGCTTGTGCTCAATGAAGTCGACCAGCACATAGTCGCCAAGTGTCTGCGGCGTCGTGAAGAAAGCTCGACCCTGGTTGAGGGCGGTGATCCGCTCAATGAAGCCACGAAGCCCCGAATCGGGGTCCAACATGAAGGTGTTGATCGTGATGCCGGCCCTGGTACAGCGAACCACCTCGGCCATCGTCTGCTCGACGGTCTCCCGGGCGGGCGGATAGCTGAAGAACGGCGTGCCGTCCGGCAACAGATGGGCTGTCGGCTCACCATCGGTGATCATGATGATCTGCTTGGTGCCGCTCTCCTTGGCCAACATCGAACGGCTGAGTTGGAACGCATGTTGCATGTTGGTGCCGTACACGAAATCCCAGGAGACCTCGGGAAGGTCCGATGCCTTCAGCTCCTTGGCCACCTCGCTGAAACTGACGATGCCGAGATAGTCCCGGGGGAATTGGCTGGAGATCAGCGAGTGCAACGCCATCGCCACCTTCTTGGCCGGCAGGAAGTTGTCCCGCATCGGCATCGACAACGACAGGTCGAGCATCAGCACGGTGCTCGACCGCACCTGTCGCTCGGTCCGCTCGATCTCGAAATCGTCCGGCGTCAGCCGCACGGGCGTGCCGCCACCGGTCCGGCGGATCGCGTTGCCGATCGTCCGCTCGATGTTGAGGTTGAACGGGTCGCCGAACTCGTAGGGCTTCGTGTCGTAGTTGCGCTCGTGGCCGATGCCGGAACGGTCGATGTCGTGCTTGCCGATCTTGTCCGGTGAGAGCTTCGAGAAGAGGTCGCCGAGCGCCTGCTGGCCCAACCGCCGCAGACCACGGGGGGTCAACTCGAGGCGACCCTCCTTGTTCTGGATCAGGCCCTGCTCCTCCATCATCTTGGCCAGCTCGGAGACCCGCTCCAGACTCTCGGCCGACTCCTCGCCCAGCAGCCGCTTGACCTGCTCGATGTCGACCTCGGCCAGCGACTGCGGTGACGTCGCCTGGCTGAGGAACTGCTCCATCTGGTCCATCTGACCGAGGTCCTGCATCATCTGGGAGGCGTCGGCGAACCCGAGCGGATCGAACCCGGAGAAGTCGTAGCTCTGCTGCCACCCGGCGTCGGGGAACATCTGCTGCAGGTTCTGGCCGAGCCGGCTGACCTCGAAGTTGAGGTCCATGTCCTCCATCAGCTGGTTGGACAGGTCCATCAGCTGCTGACGCTGCTCCGGCGTCATCGAGTTGAGCATCGCCTGCATGGCCGCCATCTGCCTGGCCATGTTCTCCAGCAGCTCGTCGAGCGACTGGGGGTTGTCGGGGAAGAAATCGCCGTACTCCTCCATGAACCGCTCGAAGTCCGGCTCCTCGCCATTGGCCCGCTGCTCCAGCATGCGGTTGAGCTCGGCCATCATGTCCTTCATGCGGGCCAGGTCCTCGGGCGACATGTTCTCCATCGCCCCGGCCATCTGATTGAACTGCTGTTCCATCAGCTGCTGGCGGAGCTTGTCGAGCAGTTCCTCGAATCGCTGTTGGGCCTCGTTCGACTCGAACTCGTAGTTCTGCAGGCCCCGAACCTTGCCGGCCAGGTCGTCCGGGAGCATGTCGAGCTGCATCTGCTTGTTCGCCGTCGTCTCCTTGGCCAGCTCGGCGTTGCGCACGGCCTCGGTCGGAGCCTGATCGGCGTCGGAACCGTCGGCCCCGTCAGCGCCGTCACCCTCGGCCGCCATGCCGAGCTCCATGTCGGCAAGCGCGGCGCGATCGTCGAGCGACTGGCGCTCCTGTTGCACGAGATCGGACAGCTCATCGTTGATCTCGTCGTAGACGCCGCCGAGATCGTGGTTCTCGAGTCGCTGCTGGCGCTCCTGGCGGAGCTGCTCGAGGATCTCCCGCAGGCCCTGGATCCGCTCGCCGTTGCGATCCTCGAAGCCCTCCTGCATCAACCGGCGCAGGGCGGCCATCGGGTCGCCGTGGTACATCAGATCGTCGGTCAGCTCGGCCAACACGTCGAAGGCGTCGAAATCGAAGCCCTTCTGTGAGCCGTCCCACCGGGAGTACCGAAAACGCTGTCCGACCATGCGTCAAGGCTAGTCGCCGACCCCTGGGGGCACCCCACCGGCCCTCGCTCGCAGCGGTGCGAGCGGGACCGCCGCCGACGGCTCCGGGCGCCCGACGGCCCGACGGCCCGACCGGGGTGATGCTCTAGGGTGAGCCGGTGAGCAGCGACACCAGCGGACCGGGCTTCGGCCTCGTGGTCACCGCCACCGAGGTCGAGGGGTGCTCCCCCGCCGCCGACTGGAGCCGGTGGATCGCCGGCGGCCGGGCTCCCGACTCGGATCGGGGCGGCGCCCGGGTCCCCTTCGGACGATCGTGGTCGGAGGACCTGGAGCAGTTGGCCGGACTCGGCGCCACCTCGATCGGGCTGACGCTCGAGTGGGCCGAGCTGGAGCCCCGACCGGGCGAACACCCACCGGAGTCGGTCGAGTTCCGGCGAGACCTGCTGAGACGGGCCGCCGAACTCGGGATGGAGCCGTGGGCCTACCTGGTCGACCGTACGCTGCCAGGCTGGTTCGCCGACGACGAGGGCGGGTTCGGCGATGAGCGGGCCCGCGGGCTGGTGTGGCCCCGCCACATCGACTGGGTCGGCGAGACGTTCGGCGACCTCGTGGTCGGCTGGGTGCCACAACGGGAACCGATCCTGCAGGCGTTGCGACGGCACTGGCTCGGCACGGCACCACCCGGGCGGGTCGACCCGGTGAAGGCCGCCGAGGCCGTGCGAGACGCCGTGCTGGCCGACGGCGAGGCCTGGCGGCTGCTGCAGGGCACGGCACCGGTGGCGGCCCACCACACCGCCAGGCTGGTGGTCGGTGACACCGAGGACCCGAGAGACAACGAGGCCGGCCCCCGGGCCCGAGCCCTCGAACAGCTGGTGTGGCACCCCTGGATCGGGGCGCTGACCGAGGGTCGGCTCCAGGCCGGTGACCTGCCCGAGCGGGCGGTCGACCATCTCCGGGACGGCTTCGACCGGATCATCGTGCAGCTGCGACCGTCGATCCGGGTCGACGGCCGGGGCCGGTGGCGCCACCACCCCACCGACCGACGACCCGGGCCGACGGGGCTGGCGGCGTGGCCGGAGGCGATGGGCGAGGCGCTCGGACGGGTCACCGACGAGCTCGACGGCCGGACGGTCGTCGCCGCCGGAGACCTCGGCGACGTCACCGACGACGGTCGGGCCCGCCCGGACCACCTGCGCCTGCTCCTCGACCTGGTCGAGGAGCACGATGTCGCCGGCTGGTGGCAGACGAGCCCCATCGACGGCTATCACTTCGAGCACGGGTTCGGCCTCCAGCCCGGCCTGATCCGGGCAGACCGGTCCGAGACCGAGGCGGCGAGGACCTACCGGAATGCCGCCGGCCCGCCACGAGTTCCCGGGTCCCCACCGGAGGAGGAGTCTCGAAGATGACCGATCGACTGACGAGCGATCGCCCCTCGACCGATCGGGGCGTCCAGGAGGGCTGCTACGACCTGGTGATCATCGGCGGGACGGCCGGCGGCCTGTCGGTCGCCATCTCGTCGCAGCGATCGGGGATCGAGGAGGTGCGGATCGTCGAGCCGGGCTCGACGGTCGCCTTCCCCGAGCTCGTTCCCGAGAACCGGCTCGACATCGGCTACGGCGAGCGGGCCCTGTCGGTGGCGGTGGTCGACCCGTCCGAGCGGGGCACGGACCCCGATCACGACCTGCTCGTCACCACCGACCACCACGCCTACCGGGCTCGCGGCGTGCTGGTGGCCCAACGGGAGACCGACCCGGGGTGGGTGCCGCCGATCCCCGTGCCCGAGTCGGAACGGGTCCATGTCGGTCGCCTACCCGACCACGTCGCCGACCAGGACATCCTCATCATCGGCACCTCCGACAACGCCGTCGAGCTGGTCGCCCAGGCTGCCCATCAGGGCGGCGGTGTCGTGCTGGCCGGCGGCGGGATGGACCCCGGCCTGCTGTCGCCGGCCGGCGAGCACATGCTTCGCCGACTCGAACGGGAGCGGCGGGCCACCGTCCTCTACCGGTCGGTGCCGGACCAGATCGGCGAGCAGGGCGGCTACCCGCTCGCCTACTTCAACGACCGGCGGACCCCCGATCTCGAGTTCGACCACGTCGTGTTCGCCACCACCCGCCGACGGCCCGACGTCGTCCACCAGGTGGTCTCGCCCGAGGCGCTGGCCACCGGTCGGGTCGTGTTCCTCGGCCTCCCGGACGAGGATCCGTCGATCCCGACCGCGCCCGGCTGGGAGGTCGGCAACGTCGTGGCCGAGAAGGTCTTCCCCGAACGGGAAGTCCCACCGCCCCGGCCGAAGCTGAGTCAGCGGGCGAGCCACGCCGGGGCCATCGACGAGCTCCGCGAGGAGCACTACAACGCCACGATCACCACCTTCGAGCCGACCCACTCGGACCTGTGGGTGCTCCGGGTCCGGCCGGACCACGGCGACACCTCGCACCTGCCGGGCCAGTACGCCTCGCTCGGGCTCGGCTTCTGGGAGGAACGGGTCGACGATGCCGTCGATCTCGGGCTCGACGACCGTTGGACCAAGCTGATCCGCCGGTCGTACTCGATCTCCCATCCGATCTTCGACGAGCACGGCTACCTGGCCAGACAGGTCGAGAGCGACGAGCTGGAGTTCTACATCGTCCTCGTCCAGCCGACCCCGGACAACGTGCCGGCCCTCACCCCCCGGCTGGCCCGCAAGCGGCCTGGCGATCGGATCTACCTCGGCCCGAAGGTGGCGGGTCGCTACACGCTCGCCTCGGTGACCGACCCGGGCTCGACCGTGGTGTTCCTGTCGACCGGCACCGGCGAGGCCCCCCACAACGCCATGATCACCGAGCTGTTCCACAAGGGGCACATGGGACCGATCGTCTCGGCGGTCACCGTGCGCCGCTGGGCCGATCTCGGCTACCTCGACAAGCACCGGGAGCTGGAGCGCCGCTACCCGAACTACCGGTACCTGCCCCTGCCGACCAGGGAGTCGGACGTCCCGAAGCGCTACCTCCAGGACCTGATCACCGACGGCGACCTCGCCGACGCCGTCGGCGGACAGTTCGAGCCGTCGCGGACCCATGTGTTCCTGTGTGGCAACCCGGCGATGATCGGCCTGCCCGAGGCGGTCGAGGGGCCGGACGGTACGAAGACCGAGCGGTTCCCCGTGACAACGGGGGTGGTCGAGTTGCTGTCCGACCGGGGGTTCACCCTCGACCGCCGAGGCGAACCGGGCAACATCCACTACGAGGAGTACTGGTAGCTCCCGACGCCCGGCCCCCGACGCAATCCAGTCGACGGATCGGCCAACATGGACGAGCATGGGCACATGCCCATCTGGACGCGGATCGCCGCGACCCTGGCCATCATCGCCGGGCTGCTCGGCGTCTCGACGACTGCGGTCGGTGCGGCGGTGATCGACGTGACCACCACCGCCGATGTCGTCGACGGCGGAGACGGTGTCACGTCGCTGCGCGAGGCCTTCACCCAGGCCGACGGCAACGGTCAGGCCGACACGATCGTGCTCGGCGCCGGGCTCACGTACTCACTCACCGACTGCGCAGCCGGCGAGCTGATCCACAGCGAAGCCCAGGACCTCACGGTCGAGGGGAACGGGGCAACGATCGAGCAGACCTGTGCCGACACCCGGCTCATCGACAAGACCGGGCCGAACACGGTCACGCTGACCCTCCGCGACGCGACCCTCGACGCCCCCAACAACACCGGCGTCGACGTCTCCGGCGCCATCGTCCGCGGCCCGAGCACCATCGTGCTCGACGGGGTCACGATCACCGGGGTCGACGCCGGGTTCAACGGCAGCATGGTCGAGTTCGACTTCGGCCCGGTCGTCGGCGTCGACCTGTTCGTCGTCGACTCGATGATCACGAACAACACGGGCCGGGCCTTCATCAACCAGAACCCGGCGGGCATCCGGGTGGAGGGCTCGACGGTCTCGGACCACACCGGATCGGCGATCAACCTCGCCGACGGCGACCCCATCGAGATCGTCGACTCCACGATCGCCGACAACGGCGGGTTCGGGGTGTCGACGAGCGGCCAGGGCAACGGCAAGCAGCCGAACATCACCGTCGTCGACTCGACGATCCACAACAACGGCCAGGGCGGGATCGACTGCTCGGTCTCCTGCAACCAGCTGTACGTGGAGAACAGCTGGATCACCGACAACGGTCAGACGGCGATCGCCGGCCAGGGCGGCGGCATCGTGATGCCGTTCTTCGGGCAGGGCTTCGCTGGCTCGGAGCCCCAGGCCACGATCATCGGCTCGACCTTCTCGGGCAACGTGGCCGACCATCCCGGTGGCGGGCTGCTGATCCAGGCCAGCTTCCAGCTCGACGGGGCCACCCCGACGACGAGCATCAGCAACTCGACCTTCGACGGCAACACCGTCACCTGCGCCGGCTGCGGTGGCGGCGGCCTGGCGATCCAGGCCGGCAACGCCATCATCACCTCGACCGACGTGACCGGCAACGACGCACCGGGCGATGGTGGCGGCCTGTGGTTCGACAAGGCGTCCAACGACAACTTCGACGACGATCCCTCGTTCTCGATGACCGGCGGCACCGTCTCGGGCAACACGGCGGGCCTCGGCGGCGGCGGCCTGTACGTGCACTCGACGGGCGCCAACCTGCTCGGGCTGACGATCTCGGGCAACACGGCCGGGACCGACGGCGGTGGGCTCGAGGTCGGTGGGCATGCGCCCCTGCAGCCCGGCTCGGCGGTGGTGAGCTATACGACGATCTCGGGCAACACGGCCAACGGGTCCGGGGGTGGAGCCACCGTCGACTTCCCCGACGGGAGTGAGGCGACCTTCTTCAACTCGACCTTCAGCGGCAACGAAGCGGTCGTGGCCGGCGGCGCCACCGCGACGTCGGCGCTGGTGTCGGCCACCTTCGAATCGACGACCGTCGCCGGCAACACGGCACCACAGGCGGCGAACATCGGCCACAGCGGCCAGATCACCGTCAACCGCTCGGTCATCGCCGAGCCCCTCGGTGGCGGGACCAACTGCGACGTGCTCCCGACCGTGGCCCAGGTGCCGTCGGTCGTCTCGGGCGGGTTCTCGTGGGCGTCCGACGCCTCGTGCTCGCTCGGAGCGAGCGACGTCGAGGACGTCGGCGGCGACCCGCAGCTCGGTCCGCTGGCCGACAACGGCGGGCTGACGCTCACCCGGCTGCCGGCTGAGACGTCCCCGCTCGTCGACCTCGTTCCCATCGCCGACTGCATCGCCGGCGACGATCAGCGGATGGTCGACCGCCCCCAGGGGACCAACTGCGAGCCGGGATCGGTGGAGATCGAAGGCGACGCCGTCACCATGATCGAGGGGACCGGCCGGAGCGATCGCCTCGTCGGCACCCCGGGGAACGACGAGATCCGAGCCCTCGGCGGCAACGACCTGGTGAACGGCCGAGCCGGTGACGACCGGCTGCTCGGCGGTGCGGGGAACGACCTGCTGTTCGGCGGACGGGACGACGATCACCTCATCGGCGGGCGGGGCAACGACGTCCTCGTCGGCGGGCCGGGCGACGACGTGCTCGACGGCGGACCGGGGCGGGACATCCTGATCGCCGACTCCCCCGGCGACGTGCTCGACGGCGGGCCGGGTCGGGACCTGTGCTTCGACCACGGCGCGATCGTGCCCCGGCGCTGCTGAGGACGACCGGCGGGCCTCCCGGACGGCCTCAGCCGAGGTCGCGCAGCTCGCCGGGCGAGTCCGGCCGGATGCCAAACGCCTCGATGAACCGCTGCCAGCCCGAGGCGACGGCAAGGGCCGCACCGAGCTCGAGGATCTTGCCGTCGGTGAACTCGGTGCGCAGCTCCCGGTGGAACGCCTCGTCGACGGCCGGTGTCGGCCCGGTCAGTACGTCGCCGAGCCGGAGCGCAAGCACCGTGGCCGGACCGAGGCGGGCGACGACCGACGGATCAGCGAGGTCGCCGAGTGCGGCCTCGACCATCTCGTCGTCCAGGCTGGTGCGCATCAACGACGCGCTGCGCACGCTGCTTCAATGCACGCACTGGTTGCGGTGGGCCAGCCGGATGCGGCACAGCTCGACCATCCCGGGGTCGAGCGACGACCGGTCGGTGTAGATGAACCCGACCCACTGCAGGAACTGGTCGAGCACGCCGGGCTCGGCGGCCAGGGTCAGGAAGAGATTGTCGTCCTCGTAGGCCTTCTCGAACCACACGTCGCGGCGATGGCGGAGCTCGTCGCTCAGTGCCTCCGGGTCGGCCTTTGGCAGGTGACCGTGCTCGTTGGCCATGTCAGGCGTCCTCCAGGGGTGCGGGCCCGTACTCGGGCGTCGGTGGACAGTGGGGGTCGAGCGGGAAGATCGGCCGACGGACGTGCTCGAAGGTGAACAGCGAGTTGTCGCTCGAGGTCACGCCGACGCCGTTGCACGGGATGTCACGGACGGAGATGTCGCTGAAGCCGGCCCGGTAGTGGATGCGTGACTTGAGGATCAGGTAGCTGCGCTCGGTCGGCTCGATGCCGAGCGAGCGGAAGCAGCCGGGATCCCACGGCTCGACGTTGCGGGAGCACACCACCACCTCGACCGTCGAGCCGCCGGCGCCGGTCAGCTCGAGCACCCCGGTCGGGCCCATGTCGGCCTGGGTGCCGCGACCCATCGGCACGGTGACCGAGAACCGGCCGTCGGTCAGGGCCCGCACGACCCCCGTGACCCGCAGCGGTTCGCCGACCCGACCGAT
>JBCCVL010000120.1:0-19824 GCA_039195375.1 Actinomycetota bacterium | reverse complement strand
TATCTAAGGGTATTCCGTCAGTTCGGGAGATCTGGGAGTGGGCACTGAGGGTAGACCGTCAGGGGGAACTCGGGGGTCTCAGTCACAGGTAACTAGGGGGGGTCCGGGCGGGGGGCCCCCGTTGTGGTGTGGGGCCCCGAGGGCTCGACCGGTCGGGGAGGGGACCGGCGGTTCCCGACCGCCAGCGCGTCGACCCATGCATCACGACGCGCCGCCGGCGATCTCGATGTTGATGCCGGTGAGGTACGAGGCCTCGTCGGACAGCAGGAACCGGACCACGGAGGCCACCTCGTCGAGCGAGCCGTAGCGGCGAAGCGGCACCTGGTTGATCATCTCGGTGGCCACGGTCTCCACGTCGTCGCCGTAGTACGGGCTCGGCGCCGCCGCCTGGAGCTCGACCTGACGGTCCCACATCATCCCCGGCCCGATGAAGGCCGGGCTGATGGCGTTGACCCGGATGCCGGCCGGGGCCAGGTCGACCGCCGCGGTCTTGGTCATCCCGAGCACCGCGGCCTTCGAGGCGGCGTAGGCCACCATGTTCGGCGGCCCGCCGATGGCGGCCATCGAAGCTGCGTTGACGGCGGCGCCGGGACGGGCGGTGGACCGGAGGGCCCTGGCCCAGGCCCGCAGCACGACGAAGGCCCCGGTGACGTTGATGTCGAGCACCCGCCGGAAGTCGTCGACGTCGTAGTCGATGGTGTTGGTGAACGCCCCCTGGTAGCCGGCGTTGTTGTAGAGCAGGTCGGGCACGCCGACGGCATCGGTCACCTGGTCGACGGCGGTCGCGACCTGGTCGGGATCGGTGACGTCGAAGACGACCGGCAGCATCGTCGGCCCCTCGTCGGCCGGCGGCGCGGCCTGCGCACAGGTCGCCACCGTCTCGCGCAACTCCGCTTCCCGACTGGCCAGGTCGGCGGCGACGATCGACGCTCCGGCCCTGGCCAGGTGCACGGCGGCCGCTCGACCAAGGTCGCCGGCGGCGCCGGTGATCAGCGCGACGCGCCCGGCCAACGATGCCGTCGGGGTCGGTGCCGGGGTCCGGTCGGTCGCAGCGGGCTCGGTCGAATCGGAATCGGTCGAAGCAGAATCGGTCACAGCGTCGATCGTGGCAGTCAGTTGAGCCGTTCGCCTCCCGGACCGAACAGATGGATCGGGCCGGCCAACCCGATGGCGACGTTGTCGTCTCGCTTGACGTCGCTCTCGCCCTCGCCCCGAACGACGACCTGGATGGTCTCGCCCCGGTGCTCGACGTCGATGTGGACGAAGGACTCGGAGCCGAGATCCTCGACCACCGAGACCCGCCCTGGCAGGGTGCCGTCGCCGTCGGCGGACACCAGCGCCAGGTGCTCGGGCCGAACTCCGAGGGTGACGGTCGGGTGGGAGCCGACCGACTGGCCGAGGTCGCCGTCGAGCGGGATGCTCATCGAGCCGAGCGACACGCGGGCACCGTCGCCCTCGGCCTCGACCAGGTTCATGGCCGGCGAGCCGATGAAGCCGGCGACGAACCGGTTTGCCGGCCGGCTGTACATCTCGCGGGGCGAGGCGCACTGCTGGAGCTTGCCCGATTCGAGCACCGCCACCCGATCGCCGAGGGTCATGGCCTCGACCTGGTCGTGGGTGACGTACACCGTGGTCACGCCGAGGTCGGCCTGCAGGTCGGCCAGCTGGGTCCTGGTCTGGACGCGGAGCTTGGCGTCGAGGTTCGACAGCGGCTCGTCCATCAGGAACACCTGCGGCTCCCGGACGATGGCCCGACCCATCGCCACCCGCTGGCGCTGACCGCCGGACAGGTTCTTCGGCTTGCGGTCGAGGTAGGGCTCGAGGTCGAGGATCCTGGCCGCCTCGGCCACCCGGCGCTGGCGCTCGTCCTTGTTGATGCCCTGCTGCTTGAGGGCGAAGCCCATGTTGGCCGCCACCGACATCTGCGGGTACAGCGCGTAGTTCTGGAAGACCATGGCGATGTCGCGTTCCTTCGGCGCCACCAGGGTGACGTCGCGGTCGCCGATGTGGATCGAGCCGTTGTCGATGAACTCGAGGCCGGCCAGCATCCGCAGCGCCGTCGACTTGCCCGAGCCGGACGGCCCGACGACCACCAGGAACTCGCCATCGGCGATGTCGAGGTCCAGCCGGTCGACCGCAGCGATATCGGTGCCCGGGTAGATGCGGGTTGCTTCCTCGTAGCGGACCTGTGCCATGTCGTTCGTGCTCCTCGTCCTCGTCCTCGTCTTCGGTCGTCGGTTCTGATGCCGGCCGTTCGGCCCTACGTGATGGCGCCAATCGGGGGCGATGGGATTGCCGAGGTCATTTGATCGCACCCATCGCCAGGCCGCGGATCATGCGTTTCTGGGCCACCCAGCCGGCGATCAGCACCGGAAGCGTCGCCACGGTCGAGGCCGCCGACAGCTGGGCCAGGAAGTTGCCACGGGTGCTCACGTTCGACGTGACCCAGATCGGCACGGTCGAGCCGTCGACCGGGTTGAGCTGGACCGCCAGGAAGAACTCGTTCCAGGCGAAGATCACACACAACAGGGCCGTTGCCGCCAGGCCGGGGGCCGCGATCGGCAGGATCACCGACGTGATCTGGCCCCGCAGGCTGGCGCCGTCGAGCTGGGCCGCCTCGATCAGCTCGCGGGGCACCTCCTGGAAGAACGACCGCAGCATCCAGATCGCCAGCGGCAGGTTCATGGCCGTGTAGAGGATGATGAGCACGAGCCGGGTGTTCAGCAGGTCGAGCTCACGGGCGATGATCCACAACGGCAGGATGGCAGCCACGATGGGCAGGAACTTGGTCGAGATGAAGAAGAAGAGGACGTCACGCCACTTCGCCACCGGCCGGATCGACAGGGCGTAGGCGGCCGGTACCGCCAGGGTGATCACCAGGATCGTCGACACGATGACCGCCCACGCCGAGTTGGAGAAGGCCTCGCCGAAGCTGAGCAGCCCCTGGTCGCCGCTGGCGATCTCCCGGTAGCGGTCGAGCGTCGGGTCGAAGAACAGCTTCGGGTCGGTGTTGGCGTCGGCCTCCTCCTTGAACCCGTTGAGCACCATCCAGAAGACGGGGAAGAAGAACAGCAGGCCGATGAACCAGGTCAACAGGCCGAGGGCGAAGGAGCGGATGGGGTTGGACTCGGTCACGTCGTACCTCTTCTCTCCGCGGCTCAGGCCGCGTCTTCGCCTTCGAGCAGACCGGACAGGACCCGCAGACCGAACGTGGCGATGATGATCGAGAAGATGACCACCACGATGCTGTAGGCCGATGCCTGGCCGAACCGCCAGCCGCCGCCGATCGACCGCTGGAACACGAAATAGGGCACGTTGGTCGAGTCGGGCCCGCCGCCGGTCATCACGTTGATGTGGTCGAACACCTGGATGAGATAGATGCTGCCCAACAGCACGCCGAGCTCCAGGTAGGGCCGGAGATGGGGCAGCGTGATCTGGAAGAAGATGCCGGAGGTGGAGGCGCCGTCGACCCTCGCCGCCTCGAGCACCGAGTCGGGTTGGCTCTGGAGGCCGGCCAGCATGATCAGCATCATGAACGGCGTCCACTGCCACACGAGCACGGTCACGATCGACCACAGCGGGAAGCGGGAGACGAACTCGACGCTGCTGAAGCCGAGCGTCTCCAGCACCCAGTTGATCACGCCGAAGGCCGACCCGAGCATCTGGTTGTTCCAGACGAGGCCGGCGACGACCGGCATGACCAGGAACGGCGTGATGAGGAGGGTGCGGACGAAGCCCTGGCCGAAGAACTTGCGGTCGAGGAGCACGGCGAGGGCTGTGCCGAGCACGACCGAGAGCACGACCGACACGACGGTCATCAGCACGCTCGTCCAGAGAGCCCGGCGGAAGAACTCGTTGCTGGCCAGGTCGACGTAGTTGCCGAGGCCGGTGAACTCCCGATCCGACGGGGGGACGATCGTCCACTCGGTGAGGCTGTACCAGAGGCTGAACAGGAACGGGACCTGGGTCACCACGATGGTGAACAACAGGGCCGGCAGGAGGGGGAGGCGGCGACGCCAGGCCTCGCGACGCTGGTGGCGACGGCGCTCTTCGTCCGGCGCGGACGCCGGTGGTGCGTCGTCGATCGATTCGGGTACTGCCGTCGTCGTCGTCACGCTGCCCCCTCTGCAGAACGGTCGAGTCTCGTGGTCGGATCAGCGACGGACCGGTCGACGGTCGAGCCGGAGCCCGACCGTCGACCGACGTCGCCTGAAACTAGTTGCTGACCTCGGAGGCGATCGACTGGCAGGCCGACAGGGCGTCGTCGACGCTCATCGACCCGGCGATCGCAGCCGAGAACTCCTGGGTGCAGCGGGTACCGACGTCTTGGAACTCGGGGACGCCGACGTACTGCACGCCGGGCAGACCGGGCCGTGGCGTGGTGCCCGGGTTGTCGATCGGCGCCGCCAGCATGGCATCGAGGGTCTTCTGGGCGAAGGCCCCGGCCGCATCCTGGTAGTTCGGGTTGTCGTACGTCGACTGACGGGTGCCAGGGGGCACCGCCGCCCAACCGCCCGGCAGCATCTCGCCGGCGGCCTCGATGTAGGCCTGGCTGGTGGCCCAGCTCACGAACTCCCAGGCCGCGTCCTGGTCGCTGGTGCTGACCGGGATGGCCAGGGTCCAGGCCCACAGCCAGCCCGAGGCGTCGGTGACGTTGGTCGGGGCCAGGGCGTAGCCGTTGAGGCCCTGCACCGGGCTGTCGGCGCCCTCGAGGATGCCGGCGGCGACGGTGGCGTCGTACCACATGGCGACCTCACCGTTCTGGTACAGGTTCAGGCACTCGTTGAAGCTCGAGTTGGCCGCATCGTCCTGGCCGGCGTCGTTGATGAGGTCGACGTAGAAGTTGAGGGCCTCGGCGAACTCGGGCTGGTCGACCTGGGCCTCACCGATGGAGCCGTCGTCGTTGGCCAGCCACCAGGTGCCACCGAAGGTGTTGAGCACGGTGGTGAACGAGGCGCCGAGGTCACCCCAGCCGGGCTTGCCCCGGAGGCAGATGCCGGCCATGTCGTCTGAGTCGATCTGACGGGCGATGTCGGCGATCTCCTCCCAGGTGGGGGCGTCCGGCATCGTGATGCCGTTCTCGTCCATCACGTCCTGGCGGTACATCACGAATGACGACTCGGCGTAGAACGGCGAGGCGTAGAGCTCCCCGTCGACCGAGAGGCCGTTGCGGACGGCCGGGATCAGGTCGTCGATGTTGTAGTCGGCATCGTTGGCGGCCAGCTCGTTGAGGCCGACCAGCCAGCCGTTGGCCCCGAACTGCGGGGTCTCGTACATGCCGATCTGGACAACGTCGAACTGGTCGCCGCCGGCGCCGACGTCACGGGTGGTGACCTCGCGCAGGGTCTGCTCGTCGAGCACGGTGTAGTTGACCGTGATGCCGGTCTCGGCCGTGAACAGGTCCGGGGTCAGACTGGCGATGTCCTCCAGCGTCGGGTTGCCGACGATGGCGACGTTGATCTCCCGGTCGCCAGCGGCCTCGTCGGAGGAATCGTCCCCGCCGTCGTCGGAGTCCTCCTCCATGGCGTCATCGTCGTCCTCTTCCATGGCGTCGTCGTCGCTCTCGGCTGCGGTGTCACTCGCACTCGCCGAGGCATCGGCATCTTCGTCGTCATCGCCACCGCAGGCCGCCGCCACCACGGCGAAGGCGGCCAGCAGGGCCAGGAGTTTCAGCCACAGGCCGCTCTTCGGGCCGGTTCGCTTGCTCATTCGTACGCTCTCCTCATACGTCAGCGGACGTTGCTTGCAGGCAGGCACACGGCACCTCCCCGCATTGAGATGCTTGTTTACATCTGTTTTGGAAGCTGAGCAACCGAAAGTCTCAGAAAAGCAAATGTAAACCAACACTTGACCGGACAGAACCCAACACGCCTAGGGTGCACACCGTGGCTGCTGAACACGGTTTCCCCCTCGCGCTCCGAGCGGCGAACCTCGACTCGATCGGGTTCGCCGCCAACGCGGCGGCCGCCACCGGGGTGCCCGTGTCCGTGCCCACCTACGACCGATCGACGCTGCGTCCCAGCATCGTCCACATCGGGGTCGGTGGCTTCCACCGAGCCCATCTGGCGCAGTACGTGCACCAGCTCTGTGAGGCCGGCGAGGTCGGCTGGTCCATCGTCGGTGCGGGGATCCTGCCGGGCGACTCGGCGATGGCAGACGCCCTGCACCGCCAGGACCACCTCTACACGCTCGTGGTCCGAGACGTCGGCGACGTCTCGGGTGAGGTCGTCGGCAGCATCGTCGACTACCTGCACGCCCACCCCGACCCCGGTGACCTGATCGACCGGATCGCCCATCCGGACACCCAGATCGTCAGCCTCACCATCACCGAGGGTGGCTACCCGGTCGACGACCGCACCGGTGTCTACGATGCCAGTTCCCCGGTCGCCGGCGACGGCTCGGCGTTCGACATCATCGCGAGGGGCCTCGCGGCCAGGCGGGCCGCCGGCGTCGGCCCGCTCACCGTGCTCAGCTGCGACAACGTCGTCGGCAACGGCTCGATGACCCGCACCGCCACCGTCGGCGAGGCCGCCAGGATCGATGCCGACCTCGCGGCCTGGATCGACGAGACCGTCGCCTTCCCCAACAGCATGGTCGACCGGATCACCCCGGCAACGACCGACGACGACCGACGCTGGCTGGCTGGCGCCGCCGGGATCGACGACCGGTGGCCCGTGTTCACCGAGCCCTTCTCCCTCTGGGTGCTCGAGGACCGCTTCGCCGGCGAGCGCCCGCCGGTCGAGCACCTCGACGTGGTCATCACCGACGACGTCGAGCCGTTCGAGCAGATGAAGCTCCGCCTGCTCAACGCCGGCCACTCGACGCTCGCCTACCTCTCGGCGCTGATCGGCCACACCCATGTGCACGACGCCATGGCCGACCCGGCGATCCGGGACTTCCTCGACGGCTTCCTCCGCCGTGAGGCCAGGCCCGTGCTGCCACCCGTCCCGGGTTACGACGTCGACGACTTCCAGGACGGCCTGGTCGAGCGTTTCGCCAACCCGGCGATCGGCGACCAGATCGGTCGGCTCTGCCTCGACGGGTCGGTCAAGTTCCCCAAGTTCCTCGTCCCGACGATCCAGGCCCAGCTCGCCGCCGGTGGGCCGGTCGAGCTGAGCGCCCTCGCCATCGCCGGCTGGTGCCGCTACCTGCTCGGCGGCACCGCCGAGGACGGATCGACGATCGCCGTCGCCGCCGATCCCTCGCGTGACGAGGCGATGGCCAGAGCCGCTGCGGCCGAGGTCGAGCCGGCGTCGTTCCTCGGTTGGCCCGCCGTTTTCGGCGAGTCGCTGTCGGCCGACGAGCGCTTCGTCTCCGCCTTCGTCGATGCGGTCGTTCGGCTGCGACGCGACGGAGTTGTACCATCGATCGGAGCGTCGCTGGTGCGGTGACCCGCCGGGACGCCCGACGCGTCCAGACGGCGCAGAGAGGATTCGATGGCGAACGCAGCCGCGGCGAACCGAGGACGCACGCTGTTCCAGTCCGAGCGCCATCGGGAGATCGTCGCCAGGACCCTCCAGGTCGGACGCGTCGATGTGGCCGAGTTGGCCGTCGAGTTCGACGTCACCGCCGAGACGATCCGCCGTGATCTCTCGGAGCTCCAGAACCGACAGCTCGTCCGCCGGGTCCACGGCGGCGCCGTCCCGTGGCAGACCCAGGGATTCGAACCACTGCTCGCGGTCCGCAACGACCAGCAGGTTGCGGAGAAGCGACGGATGGCGGCGATGGCGGTCCAGGAGCTGCCCGACTCGGGCACGATCATCATCGACAGCGGCAGCACGCTCACCGTCTTCGCCGAGCACCTGCCCCGTGACCGGGCCATGCGGGTCGTCACCAACTCGCTGCTGATCGCCCAGGTCCTGGCCGAGAACGAGGCCATCGAGGTCGTCGTGCTCCCCGGCAAGGTGCGCAAGAACACGCTGGCCATGGTCGACTCGGCCACCGTCACCGCCGTCGCCCCGCTCAACGTCGACACGCTCTTCATCTCGTCTGATGGCATGTCCCCCGAGCGGGGGCTGACGACCCCGTACCGGGAGGAGGCGGCGCTCAAACGGACGATGGTCGAGAGCGCCGGCCGGGTGGTCGCCCTCGTCGATTTCTCGAAGCAGGGCAAGGACCATCTGGTCCGGTTCGCCAACTGGACCGACGTCGACGTGCTGGTGACCGACAGTCGGGCCGACGAAGCCACCGCAGCGACAATCGAGGCCATGGGTCCGACGGTGCTGCGGGCATGACCGCCACCACCAACGACGCCGAGATCACCGGCCGGTCGCCCGGTGATCTCGAACGGGCCGCGGTGGAGGTGGCCGAGCTGGCGGCCGAGCTGATCCGGGAGTCGGTCGGCCGGGCGACGGTGGCCGGCACCAAGTCGACGGTGACCGACCTCGTGACCGAGACCGACGTCGCGGCCGAGAAGCTGATCCGCCAGGAGCTGGAGCGTCGCTGCCCGGGCTCCTCGGTGATGGGCGAGGAGCTGGCCGACACCGCCGGCACGAGCGGGGTCGGCTGGATCGTCGACCCGATCGACGGCACCGTGAACTTCGCCTACGACCTCCCGGTCGTCTCGGTCAGCATCGCCGCAACGCTCGACGGTGTCGTCGTCGCCGGCGCGGTTGCCGACGTGTTGCGGGGGGAGGTGTTCAGCGCGGCCAACGGCAACGGCGCTCGCCGCGCCTCCGGAGGCGACCGGGCCAGGAGGAGCGGGCGGCCGATCGCCACCAGGCCGATCGATCAGCTCGGTCTCGCCCTGATCCTCACCGGCTTCTCCTACGACGCCGAGCAGCGGGCGATCGAGGCCGGCGTCCTGACCCGGGTGCTGCCCGCCTGTCGAGACATCCGCTGCATGGGCTCGGCCGCCCTCAACCTGTGCTGGGTGGCGTGCGGGCGGGGCGATGCCTTCTTCGAGCGTGGTCTCAACCTCTACGACTACGCCGCGGGAGCGCTCATCGCAGCTGAGGCCGGTGCCAGGGTCAGGCTGCCCGATCCCGGCGGATCGGGCGAGAGCATCGACGACCTGGTGCTGGTGTCAGCGCCCGGGATCCACGACCAGCTCGAGGCGCTCGTCGCTCACCCCGAGCTCGACCAGGGCCCGAGCCAAGCCTGACCGGCCGGGGTCCCAACCGGGTCCCCGCCAGAGCGCCAACAGGTCGGCCTCGTCGACGGCGATCTGCTCGGCCAACCGACCGGCGGCCAACGCCCGCTCCCACCGCAGCAGGCTGGCCGCACCCTCGGGCGACAGCCAGTCACGACCCGAGCGGGCGACGGCCCTCGCCACATAGCGGAGGTGGAACGCCTCCAGCAGCGCCGGGCGGGCCCCCGGGAGGTGGGCGGGCAGGGCGCCCGGGCGGGACGGAGCCCGGACCAGGAGCGAGGTCCGCACGACGTCGGCCTCGGGCGGGCCGATCACGGCATCAAACCAGTCGATGACCCGTGGTCCCGAATCGCTCATCAGGACGTTGCCTGGATGCAGGTCCCCGTGGCACAACGACGGGCCGCCTGGCAGCGACTCGACGAGGGCACTCGCCTGGGCCCGCTCGTCGTCGGTCAGCCCATCGGCCGTCTGGATCTTGGTGACCATCCTGGCCGCGATCGGCGGCACGGCAGCCAGTTCGGGCGGGCCGGACAGGCTGGTCACGCCGTGGATCTCGTGTTGGATGTCGGCCAGCAGGGCGGCGTGCTCGTCGATGTGGTCGGGCCGGTCACGCAGCAGGTCCCACACCGACGGCCCGTCGATGCGCTCGAACACGATCGACTGCCGCCCGTCGACGTCGACGAGATCCCGAACCGCCGGACAGGGCAGGCCGGCCCGGTGCACGACCTCGGCGATCGCGGCCTCGGTGCGGGGCCAGTGGGGGGGCACGTCGGGGCGGGGGACCTTGACGACGGAGTCGGTCCCGTAGGCGTAGACCACCGAGGTCCGGCCCTCGGCCACGCGCTCCCCGAGACCAGCCGCTGGCATCTCCCGAGCCTGGCACGTCGCAAACCCGCACTCAAGCCAACCCCGACCGGCACCGGGGCACACGTCGACGGGCCCCGACCGGGGGCCCATGCCTACGATGGACCACATCGACGCACCCGACCCTCGCCTCCTCGACGAACGCCGCCGACCGGCCAATCCGGCGCTCGAGCTGCGAGCCCCGGTCGAGCTCGCAGCCTTCGTTGCCGCCAACCCGGCGCTCCAGCTGGCACCCCGCGGCGATGGTCGCCCGGTGCTCGTGCTCCCTGGCTTCGTCGCCTCCGACTCGAGCACCGTGCCGCTCCGGACCCTGCTCCGCCAGCTCGGTCACCGGCCCTACGGCTGGGGGCTCGGGCGGAACCTCGGACCGACGCCGGACGTGGTGGTCGGGCTCCAGCAGCTCCTGGTCGAGGCGAGCGACGCCGCCGGCGGACCGGTCCCGATCGTCGGCTGGTCACTCGGCGGGGTCTACGGCCGCTACCTGTCGATGATCGACACCGACCGGGTGTCGCAGGTGATCAGCCTCGGCAGCCCGTTCAACATCGGGATCGACGAGCTGGCGCTCCCGACCCCGCTCTGGGACGCCCTGGCCGAGGAGGGCGACTTCGTGCACGACCGGGGCACGATCGACCTCGACCGGATCCCGGTCCCGTCGACCGCGGTGTACAGCCGGACCGACGGGGTGGTGGCCTGGCGGAGCTGCATCCAGACACCACGCCGGTTCGCCGAGAACGTCGAGGTGTGCGGCAGCCACATCGGCCTCGGGGTCAGTGTGTCCGTCGCCCTCGTGATCGCCGATCGGCTGGCCCAGACCGACGACCGTTGGCGCCCGTTCGAGAAACGACGGACCAGGGCCCCGTGGTTGTTCCCCCGCCGCCGTTCGCCGTTCGCGGCTGCGGCCTGAGCACCTCCTCCGGGCCCGCCCGGCCGCTCTTGGCCCGCCACGGAGGGTCTGAGTAGCGTTGGTCCATGACCGCAACCGAGCCCCGGCCGGACCAGCAGGCCGGTACTCGGCCGTACACCGGGGCCGAGTACCTGGAGAGCCTGCGCGACGGTCGGACCGTCTACTTCCACGGCGAGCGGGTCGACGACGTCACCACCCATCCGGCCTTCCGCAACAGCGCCCGGTCGGTGGCCCGGCTCTATGACGCCCTGCACGACGCCGAGCTCGGACCTGTCCTCACCACCGAGACCGATACGGGTTCGGGCGGGTCGACCCACCGGTTCTTCCGGGCCCCGACCTCGTCGGAGGACCTGATCGGCGCCCGGGACGCCATCGCCGCCTGGCAGCGACTGGTCTACGGGTGGATGGGTCGCAGCCCCGACTACAAGGCCTCGTTCCTGGCCACCCTGGGGGTCAACGACGACTTCTACGGCGACTACGCGGCCAACGCCAGGCACTGGTACCGCAACGCCCAGGAACGGGTCGACTACTGGAACCACGCCATCGTGCACCCACCCGTCGACCGCCACCTCCCGATCGACGAGGCCGGCGAGGTCTGCATGCACGTCGAGCGCGAGACCGACAACGGGGTGGTGGTGTCGGGGGCGAAGGTGGTCGCCACCGGCTCGGCGCTGACCCACTACAACTTCATCGGCCACTTCGGCCTCGTTCCGCTGCGCAAGCCCGAGTACGCCATCGTGTGTGTCGTCCCCATGGATCAGCCTGGGGTGAAGCTGATCGCCCGCAACTCCTACGAGCTGCAGGCCGCGGCGGTCGGCAGCCCGTTCGACTACCCCCTGTCGAGCCGGCTCGACGAGAACGACTCGATCCTCGTGTTCGATCAGGTCGAGGTGCCGTGGGAGAACGTCTTCCTCTACGGCGACATGAAGAAGGCCGACTCGTTCTTCCCCCGCACCGGGTTCATGCCCCGCTTCACCCTGCACGGCCTGACCCGGCTGTGCGTGAAGATGGACTTCATCACCGGCGTCCTCGTCAAGGCACTGCGGGCGACCGGGGTCGACGAGTTCCGTGGGGTCAAGGCCAACCTCGGCGAGGTGATCGCCGGGCGGAACCTGCTCTGGGGCCTGAGCGATGCGGCCTGCAAGTCGCCGGAGCCCTGGACCCCCGGCTACGTGCAACCCAACCTGGCCTACGGGATGGCCTACCGCTCGTTCGCGCCCCAGATCTACCCCCGGATCAAGGACATCATCGAGCAGGTCGTCGCCAGCGGGCTGATCTACGTCAACTCGAACGCCGCCGACCTCCGGTCGTCCGAGATCCGCCCGTACCTCGACCGCTATGTCCGCGGCTCCAACGGGATGGGGGCGGAGGAGCGGATCAAGATCATGAAGCTGCTGTGGGATGCGATCGGCAGCGAGTTCGGCGGGCGCCACGAGCTGTACGAGCGGAACTACGCCGGCAACCACGAGCAGATCAAGATCGAGAACGTGAACGCGGCCGAGGCATCCGGCCTGATGCAGGACTTCGAGGCGTTCGCCGACCGGTGCCTGGCCGAGTACGACCTCGACGGTTGGACCAGCCCGGACTTCATCAACCCCGGCCCCGACGTCTCCCTGATCGGCAGGCACTGGGGCTGATCGGGCCAGGCCGTGCGGGCCGCGATCGCCCAGGCGTCGGGCCGGACGGGCTGACCGGTCGGGCGGCCCGTCAGGACGCCGAACCCACCTCGCTCGATGGCCTCGCTGCCGACGGGTCCGCCCCTCGTCCGGTCATCAGGAACGCAAACGCGACCGACGGCCAGCGCCACCAGGTTCAACACGATGGAGGCCGGGGCGAAGCGTGGACCCTCGTCGATCACCTCGTCGAGGTTCTGTACCAGCAGGGCGAGCACGACGACGACGAGGAAGACGCTGGCGAACAGCTTCGACGCGTCCTTCACCGGCTCGCGGAACTCGGGCCGAGAGCGGGCCGGACGGCTCGGACCTCAGGAGGTGGCCAGCTCGTAGGCCCGGTCCGGTACGAACTGGCCGGCGCCGGCGATGCAGCCGTCGGCCTCGCCCGGCACCTTGATCCAGAGCAGCGCGTGCACGTTGGCGGTGCCGGTGTCGAGGGTCGGGGCCGGTCCGACGGCGCGACCGGACGGGTCACACCAGGCCCCGTCAGACGGCGGCCCGTTCCCGTTGCGGCTGGTGTCGATGACCTGGCCGAGTCCGCTGGGGTTCCCGAGCTGGGCCAACACCGCCGAGCCGAACGACTGCTCGGCCGAGGTGGTGTTGTAGTTGGACACGTTGCTGAAGAAGCCGTCGGCCTGGAGCACCCCGGCGCTGCGCAGCCGGCCGGCCATGTCACCCGGCGCCACCCAGTTCGAGTGGCCGGCGTCGAGGTACACCCGGCACTGCCCACACGACGTCTTCACCTCGACGACGGCGTCGGCCAGCGCCCGGTTGCGATCGCTGCCGGCGCAACCGTCGAGGGCGATCGAGTCGGGTTCGAGCAGGACGTAGGCCGGCCCGTCACCGAGACCGTCGGCCAGGTCACCGATCCAGGTCCGGTACTCGGTGAAGTCGGCGGCACCACCCGCGCTGTGCAGACCGCAGTCCCGGTCGGGGATGTTGTAGGCCACGAGCATCGGGATCGATCCGGCGGCCCTGGCCCGGTCGACGTAGGCCGCGACGTCGGCCTCGACGTCGCCGTTCCAGTCACCGAACCACCGGGCGATCGGTTGGCGACCGATCGTCTGGCCGATCGCCGTGGCCCTGGCATCGCCGGCGTTGGCCTCGGCCCACCGGGCCGCACTGTTGGTGTCGTCGGCGAAGAGTCGACCGTCGATCGGTCCGAGGGGTCGGGTGGCCGGTCTGGTTGGAGCGATCGAGGTCGGTCCGCCGTTGGCGGCGGTCGTCGAGGATCCTGCCGCCGTCGGTGGCGGGCTCGCCCCGGCGGTGGCACCGCCTTCGGCGCCGGTGCCGCCGGTGCCTCGGGTGCCGCCGGTGATCGTGGTGGTCGTGGAACCCGGCGACTCGGCGTCGACGCCAGTGCCGGCCGGATGGTCACCGTCCGCCGACGCCGTCGCCCCGACCACCGACGGGGCCGAGGTGGGGCTCGGGGAGCCGATGTCGGCGGCTGCGTCCCCGACGATCGTCGAGGACGCGGTCGAGTCGGCGGGGATCGAGCCGGCGGTCGCCTCGCCGGCGTCGAGCGCCGATGCGTCGAGGCCCGGATCGACCGGGTCACCGTCGCCGCCGATGCCGTAGATCGCGACGAACACGCCGAGCAGGAGCACACCGCCGAGCAGTCCACCGAGCGCCGGCAGCAGCCAGCGCGCCGTCGATCGACCAGGCGACTCACCGCCGGTTCGAATCATGCCTGTCGTGCCTCCGGAGTCGGGCCCGCGCCACCCAGTGCTCGCACCTCCATCATGTCCGGCAACGGCGGGTGCGTGACCGTCGGCTCCCGTTGGCCGGTCGGTCGAGCGACGACCCGGAGGCGGCCGGCAGGACCGGCTCAGCTGCGCACCGAGTCGCGATCGACTAGCGGGCAGGCGATCGTGTGCTCGATCGCCGAGCGCTCGTCGTCGAGCAGCCAGTTGACCGCCCACTGCCCCATCTCGTGGTGGGGCAGGCGCATCGTCGTCAGCGCCGGTCGGAGCTGGCCGGCGATCAGCGCCTGGTCGTCGATGCCGACGACGGCGAGGTCGTCCGGGATGCGAACGCCGGCCTCACCCGCCACCTGGTAGACGCCCATGGCGACCTGGTCGTTGTAGCAGAACACCGCCGTCGGCGGCTCGGGCCGGGCCAGCAGCTCGGCCGCGGCCAGCCGACCACCGCCGGTCGTGCCGAGGTTGGTGACGAGCAGATCGTCGTCGACCGGGAGGCCGTGGTCGGCCAGTGCGGCCAGGTAGCCGGCCCGGCGGGGTGGCGGGGCCGGAGCCGGGTAGTCGGTGGTGATGTGGGCGATGCGGGTGTGGCCGGCGGCGATGAGGTGGCTGGTGGCGTCGTACGCCGCCTGGTGCTCGTCCGGGACGACCGAGGCCATCGAGCCGTCGCTCGAGCGGGCGTCGAGCAGGACCGAGCGAACCTCGCCGAGCGCCGGCGGCGGCTCGATGATCCGGTGGTACATGGCGGCCAGCACGATGCCGTCGACCTGGCGCTCCAGCAGCTGGTCGACGGCGGCCCGCTCCAGCTCGCGATGATTCGCATCGTCGACCGAGCCGGTGTTGACGATCAACAGGAGCTTGCCAGCGGTCCACGCCGCCTCCTGCGCACCCTGGATCATCTGGTTGGCGTATGGCGTGGTGGCGAGGTCGTCGGCGATGAAACCGAGCGTGTCCGTCCGCGACAGTCGCATGGCCCTGGCCAGGCGATTGCGCCGATAGCCGACGTCCCGAATCGCCTCGTGGATGCGTTGCTGGGTGGTGGCCGGGATCCCGCAGTTCTCGGGATCGTTGAGCACGAGCGACACGGTCGTCTGCGAGACGCCGGCGCGCTGCGCGACATCGTGCATCGATGGTCGTCGCTTCCGTGTCATCCCTGGGCCTCTGCTGTGGGCGTCCCCTGCAGGGTAGCGGTCGGTGCGTTGCGGTTGACCGACTTACTGGTACGTATTAGTTTAACGTACCAGCTCCCAGGGAGGGGGCGCCGTCTCGGTCCCGGCTGTCGATCGATCGACGATCCGTCGGCGCACAGGCCTAGGGGAAGGCCGAGGGGGGAGAGTGCAAGGGAGGAAGCTCCATGAATCGTTTCCTGTTGCGGCTGCTCGCGCTGCTGGCCGCCATCGGGCTCGTCGCCGCAGCCTGCGGAAGTGACGACGACACCGACTCGGCGGACGACGGGTCGGCCGACGCCGGTGGCGAGTCCGACGGCGCCGCCGAGGGGACCGGCGAAACCGTCACCGTCTCGATGTGGTGGCACACCGGCACCCCGGAGGAGATGGAGGCGACCGACGCCGCGGTCGACGCCTTCAACAGCTCCCGCACCGACATCCAGATCGACAAGACCGACATCCCCGGCGGCGCCTACACCGACCAGGTCAACGCCGCCGCACTGTCCGGCGACCTGCCCTGCGTGCTCGACTTCGACGGACCGTTCGTCTACAACTTCGCCTGGTCCGACTTCCTGATCCCCATCGATTCCTACGTCAGCGACGAGCTGCGCAACGACTTCCTGCCGTCGATCCTCGACCAGGGCACCTACAACGGTGAGCTCTACAGCCTCGGTCAGTTCGACTCCGGGCTCGGGCTCTACGCCAACAAGGCGTACCTCGGCGCCGCCGGCGTTCGCATCCCGACCTTCGACGACCCGTGGGACCTCGCCGAATTCGAGGGCGCACTGGAGGCGCTGGCCGAGCTGCCCGAGGTCGAGTTCCCGCTCGACCTCAAGATCAACTACGGCCAGGGCGAGTGGTTCACCTACGGCTTCTCCCCCATCCTGCAGTCGTTCGGCGGCGACCTGATCGACCGCGGCGACTACCAGAGCGCCAGCGGCACCCTCGACGGGGCCGCCTCGGTCCAGGCGATGGAGACCTTCCAGGGCTGGTTCGAGAACGGCTGGGCCGACCCCGCCCCTCCCGGTGACGACTCCTTCTACGGCTCGAAGACGTCGGCCATCTCCTTCGTCGGCCACTGGATGTGGGGCCAGCATTCCGAGGCTCTCGGCGACGACCTGCTCGTGCTGCCGATGCCGAACTTCGGCGGCGACGCCGTCACCGGCATGGGCTCGTGGAACTACGGCATCTCGTCGTCGTGTGAGAACCCCGACGCCGCCTGGGAGGTCCTGGAGCACCTGGTCTCGCCAGACGAGATCCTGGCAATGACCGCCGGCAACGGCGCCGTGCCATCCCGGTTCTCGGCCCTCGAGCAGTCGGAGCTGTACCAGGCGGGTGGTCCGCTCGAGGTCTTCGCCCTCCAGCTGTCGGAGGGTCGTGGCGTGCCCCGCCCGATCTTCCCCGGCTACGCCACGATCACCGAGGAGTTCGCCCAGGTGGTGGCCGACGTGATCGCAGGAGCCGACGTGCAGGCCGAGCTGACCGACGCCGCGGCCGCCATCGACCAGAACATCGCCGACAACGGCGGCTATCCGATCGGCTGATCCGGCCATCCCGTGACCCCGGCGACGTCGACGCCTCTCCAGTCGACGTCGCCGGGGCTCACCCGTCCGAGCGATCGGACGAATCACACCAGTCGAACCAGTCGAGCCAGCAGGGGGATACGACGATGACTGCGACCGCAACTGCGGTCGGCCGGCACCAGGCCGATCACGACGCCGACCACCAGTCCGAGCGCCGCGCCGACCGGCGGGCCAGGAAACGACGAGCGCTGCTCGAGGGTTGGGGCTTCGCCGCCCCGGCGATCGTGCTGCTCTCGGTCTTCCTCGTCGCCCCGTTCGTGCTGGCGGTGTACTCGTCGTTCACCGACCAGCGCCTGGTCCCCAACCCGAACCTGCCGACGCAGTGGGTCGGCTTCCGGAACTACAGCCGGATGTTCGCCGACGAGTCGTTCCGGGCCGGGCTGATCTTCAACGCCATCTTCGTGATCGTCGTCGTACCGCTGCAGACGGCGTTTGCGCTCGGGCTGGCCATCCTGGTCAACCAGAAGATCCGGTTCCGCAACGGCTTCCGCACCATCTACTTCGCCCCGGTGGCGGTGACGATGGTCGTCGTCGCCGTCATGTGGAGCTTCTTCTTCAACCCCGGCTCCGGCCTGGTCAACGCCGTGCTCGACACCGTCAGCTTCGGCTACCTCACCCCCGAGCGGTTCGGGTTCCTCAACTGGGTGCTCGACAGCAACGGGGCCAGGGCGGCGATCATCATCATGTCGATCTGGCAGGGCGTCGGCTTCCAGATGGTGATCTACCTCGCCGGCCTGCAGGCGATTCCCGACAGCCTCTACGAGGCGGCCGAGATCGACGGCGCCACCAACGTCCAGAAGTTCCGCTACGTCACCATCCCGCAGCTGCGGAACACCACGATCTTCGTCGTCCTGTCGACCACGATCCTGGCCTTCGCCCTGTTCGACCAGGTCGAGATCATGACCCAGGGCGGCCCGCAGGACGCGACGCAGACCATGATCCTCCGGCTGATCTCGTTCGGCTTCCGCCAGGGCCAGGTCGGGCTCGGCTCGGCCCTCGGCGTCTTCTACTTCCTGCTGGTGGTGGTCATCGCCTTCGCCCAACGGCGGTTGCTGCGTGAGGAACGGGCGGTGGCGTCATGAGCACCCGTCGCCTCCTCACCTACGTCGGCATGATCGCCCTGTCGGTCTTCTTCGTGTTCCCGGTCGTTGCCATGGTGGTGCTGTCGCTGCAACCGAACGAGACCCAGATCCTGGCCGACCAGCGCACGATCTGGGCCTTCATCCCCCGGGCACTGTCGCTCGAGAACTATCGCGACATCTTCGGCCGGGAGGGCGTGAGCCGGGCCCTGTTCAACAGCGTCCTGATCACGGTGTTGACCGTCGGCCTCGGTTTGATCGTCAACAGCATGTGCGCCTACAGCCTGGCCCGTCTCAACTGGCGGGGCCGGTCGATCATCCTCGGCGCCATCGTCGCCCTGATGATCGTGCCGTTCCAGAGCGTGTCGGTGCCGCTGCTGCTGATCGTCAACCGACTCGGCTGGCTCGACACCTACCACGTGCAGATCATCCCATTCGTGGCCAACCCGTTCTTCATCTTCCTCTTCTACCAGTCGTTCATCGGACTGCCTGGTGAGATCGAGGAGGCGGCGCTCATCGACGGGGCCGGCCGCTGGACGATCTACCGTCGCATCGTGGTCCCGCTGTCCCGTCCGGCGTTCGCCACTGTCGGGATCCTCCAGGCCCTGTTCGTGTGGGGATCGTTCTTCTGGCCGCTCATGGTCACCCGCGGCCCCGAGGTCCGGCCGCTCCCGGTGGCCATGCAGGTGCTGTTCGTCGACCCCCAGGTGCCGTTCGGCGACGTGTTCGCCTTCGCCGCGGTGATGACGATCCCCGTGCTCGCCCTCTACCTGATCTTCCAGAAGTGGTTCGTGCAGTCGGTGGCGTCGTCTGGACTCAAGGGGTGACCGGGCACGGGGGCGCCGAGGCCCGCCGCCGACCCGAGGTGCACTTCACACCGCCGGCCAACTGGCTCAATGACCCGAACGGACTGGTGGTGCTCGACGGGGTGTACCACCTCTTCTACCAACACAATCCGGAGACACCGGTGTGGGGCAACCTGCACTGGGGTCACGCCACCTCGACCGACCTCCTGCACTGGGACCACCAACCGGTGGCCCTCGCCCCGGACGAGATCGGGCAGATCTACTCGGGCACGGCCGTGGTCGACCACGACGACACAGCCGGCTTCGGAGCCGGCGCAGTCGTGGCCGTGTTCACCCACGCCGCCGCCGACGGGCAACACCAGAGCCTGGCGGTGAGCACCGACGGTGGGACGACGTGGACCAAACACGCCGGCAACCCCGTGCTGCGCTCGCCCGATGGCCTCCGGGACTTCCGCGACCCGAAGGTGCTGCGCTGGACCGGCGCCGATGGTGGCGGCGGAGGTGCCGGTGGCGAGCGCTGGTGGGCGATGGTGTTGGCGGTCGGATCCGAGCTGTGGCTCTACCGGAGCGACGACCTGCAGACGTGGAGTCGGAGCTCGACGCTTGCGCTGCTCGATCCGGCCGAGCCGACCGTGCTGGAGGTGCCCGAGCTCGTGCGGGTGCCGGTCGAGGGCACCAGCCGGCCCGACGAGGCGGGCGGCGCCTGGCGGTGGGTCCTGATCGTGTCGGTCCTGCCTGGCGGACCGGAGGCGGAGCCCCGGTGGGTCGGCTGGCTGCCGGTCACCTTCGACGGGCTGACGGTGACCCCGATCGGCGCACCGACCCTGCGTCGGCTCGACGAGGGCCCCGACATCTACGCACCGATGGCGTGGGACGGTGACGCCGACGATGGGTCCGACGGTCGGGCCCCGATCCTGATCGGTTGGATGAACGAGGCCGAGGTCCCCGCCAACGGCAC
>JBCCVL010000119.1:0-20222 GCA_039195375.1 Actinomycetota bacterium | reverse complement strand
CGGCTCGGCGTCCGGGTCCGGGTCCGGATATGGAGTCGACGTCACGGCGAAGCGACCGCAGCCCGGAACAGGTCCCGGAGATGGGCGACCGCGTTCTCGGCGTGCACGTCGGCGGTGCCGCTCGCGTCGACGATGAGCGGTCCCGGCGTGTAGCCCCGGCTGGCCACACCCCGTTGGACGGACTCCATGATCCCGAAGTCCTCGGCGACGGTCGTGTCCCAGTCGAGGTCGATGATCGTCTGCTGCTCGGCGGTCGGCTCCGAGCGATCCAGCCACCACTCCCGGATCAGCAGGGTCCGATCGACGGCGAGCGGGACCCACCGGAAGGTGTTGAGGACCCGGCCCGGGTAGCACTGGATCGACGAGAGCGGCCACGTGTACCAGGCGCCGTAGCCGTCGGCGTCGGGGGACCGCTCGTAGCCCGAGCGCTCGGCTCTCACCCCACGGGCCGTGTGGCGGATGGTGACGTCGGTCGGCGTGATCCGGAACGTCGTCGGGTCGATCACCCCGCGGGTGAAGGCCTTGTGGACGTTGGGGCAGTGGTAGCACTCGTTGTAGTTCTCGACCGCGATCTTCCAGTTGGCCCGGAACTCGTGCGTTCGCCGCGACGTCAGCACCCGTTCGGCCGCATCGGGGGCAAGAACCAGGATCTCCTCGCCGACCGGACCGATCGTGTCGTCGAGCGATGGCAGGTCGTCGTCGACGGTGGCGAACAGGAAGCCGGCCGCCGTCTCGACCCGGACCGGCGGCAGGCACAACTCGCCGACCCGCTCCCCCCGTGCGGTCAGCAGCCGACCCTCGAGGTCGTAGGTCCAGGCGTGGTACGGGCAGGTCAGCGACTTCCGCTGCGTCTCGCCCGGGGGCACCAGCTCATGACCCCGGTGCCGGCACACGTTGAACAGCCCCCGGATCGTGCCGCGATCGTTGACGATCAGGATCGGGTCACGACCGATGGTGGCGGCCAGCACCTTGCCGTGCTCGCCCACCTGTGACACGTGGCCGACGAGATGCCACGTCCGAGCGAAGATCACATCCTGCTCGGCCTCGAAGACCGCCGGGTCGACATACGCCGACGCCTCCAGCCCCCACTGCTCTTCGGTTCGCACCACCACCTCCGCATTGGCTTCTCGATGACGGGTGTCTCATGGCAGGTCGGCGAGCGCCGCCACCAGTCGATCCATGTGTTCCTTGACGTTCACGTCGACCCGGAGGAACCGGTCGTCCAACCCTCGGAACGACACGCTGCCGTCCTTGACGATGACCCCCCGCTCCAGCAGCCCATCGAACACCCGGGTCGAGTTGGTGTCGTGGTCGAGGATCTCGACGAGGAAGAAGTTCGATCGGCTGCCTGGCACCATGCGGAACCGGTCGAGCTCCTCGAATCGGTCCTGCACGTAGGTCCGGCTGGCGACGATCGTGTCGACGGTGCGGCGGACGTGCTCGTCGTCGCCGAGAGCGGCGATGGCCCCGTCGATCTGGAGCTGGCCGAGGTTCCAGGTCGTCTTGACCGCCAGGAGGGCGTCGACGATCGGCCGGGCCGCCACCCCGAAGCCGATCCGGAGCCCGGCGAGCCCGAACGCCTTGGAGAACGTGCGCAACACGGCGAGGTGCTCGTACGCCGTGGCCAGGTGGAGGTAGCCGGGGGTGTCGGAGTAGTGGACGTAGGCCTCGTCGAGCACGACCAGCGCCTGGGGTGCGGCCTCGACGATCCGGCGGACGTCGTCCTCGCTCAGCCACGTACCCGACGGGCTGTGGGGGTTGGTGATGAACACGATGCGGGTGTCGTCGGTGAGGTGCTCGAGGTAACCGTCGACGTCGAGGGCCATCGTCGACCGGTCGGTGGCGGCCTTGGCCAGGACCGGCACCCGCCCCTCACCCTCGGCGAAGAGGTGGTAGATCGGGAAGCACGGGCCGGGCATCAGGATGCGACCACCCTCGGGGGCGAAGGCCCGGATGATCAACGAGATGATCTCGGTCTCGCCGGCGCCACAGATGACCTCGCTTGGCTCACACCCGGCCAGGTCTGCGACGGCCTCCCGCAGGGGCTCCGCGGTCCACGACGGGTAGAGATGGAGCCGGTCGAGTGCGCCGGCCACGGCCTCACGGGCCTTTGGCGAGGCGCCGAACGGGTTCTCGGCCGAGCCGAGCTTGGCGACCTCGGCCGGGTCGAGGCCGTAGCGAGCGGCGACGTGGTCGACGGGGAGGCCGGGCACGTAGTACTCGGGGTCGGCGAGGCCGGGGTGGGCGAACTGCATCGTGGCTCCCTTGACGTGGTGGGGGCTGGCGGGTCGACAAGGCGGACGGGAACAGACGGGATCGATCGGCTCACTCGTGGTAGATGTCGGCGGCCCGACGGTTGGCGTGGAAATCCTCGATCGAGGCCGCGGCGTCGGCGGGAGACTCGGCCACCATGAATGCCAGCAGCGTCTCCAGCAGTGCGGTGGCGGCCACGTTGGACGAGAACGGCAGTGGTGAGTCGTTCGGGACGACGAAGGCGTGGCGGGCCAGCGGCACGAGTGGCGACGCGTGGCTGTCGGTGATGGCGATGACGGGAACGCTGCGCTCGACGGCGAGGCGGACGGCGTCGACGATCTCGGTCCGATAGGGGTGGAACGTCATGGCCACCAGTGCGTCGCGCTCGTCCATGCGGGCGACGTCGTCGATGGCGAGCCCGATGACCGGGATGGCGGCCATATTGTCGACGGCCATGCTGGCCACGTAGGCCATGTTCTCGGCCAGCGGCCTGGCGGTGCCGACGCCGAGCACGTTGGCCCGTCTGGCGTCGTCGATCAGGTCGGCGGCGGCCCGCAGCTCGTCGGCGTCGATCTCGGCGAACAGCGTCTCGACGTTGTGCAGCGACGCCTTGGCCAGGTCGGCCAGCAGCGCACCGTGGCTGCCGCCCTGGCTGATCTGTCGGAGGAATCGGGCCCGGTCCGGGAAGGACAGCGTCCCCTCGGCCGCCTGCTGGCGGAACGGATCACGAAAGTCCTCGTAGCTGTCGAAGCCGACCGCCCTGGCCATGCGAACGAGCGTGTTGGGCTTGACCCCGGCAGCCTCGGCCAGACCCCGCATCGAGGTCACGGCGATCTCACCGGGGTTGTCGAGCACGTAACGGGCGGCCCGCCCGACCTGTGGTGGGAGGTCCTCAACGGCGGCGGCCAGCGCGGTCAGGATCGGGGTCGGTTCCTCGGGGGGTGCGACGGGGTCGCTCATCCGGCCAGCTCCGGTTCGAAGGGGAAGGTCGAGAGCCGCTCGGCGCCGTCGTCGGTGATGAGGTACATGTCCTCCAGCTTGACCCCCGGGCCGCCACGATCGGAGCCGACGAAGCTCTCGACCGTCACCACGTTGCCGACCTGCAGCTGGCCGTCGTAGCCCTCGCGGTCCCAGTCCTGGCGGTGCACGATCCGGGGGTACTCGTCGGTCAGCCCGACGCCGTGGGCCAGGCAGGTGTAGCGGTTGGCCACGAACTCCTCCCGCTGGCGGAACGCACTCCCGGTCAGCTCGGCGAACGTCCGCCCCGGAGCGAGGAGGGCGGCGTTGTGGGTGATCTCGTCGTACGCCCGGCGGTAGCGGTCGCACTGCTCCGGGGTCGGTCGGGCGCCGTCGGCCGCGCCGGCCAGCCAGGTGCGGGAGATGTCCGCCGAGTAGCCCATCGGGCCGACCATGTCGGTGTCGATCGCCACCAGGTCGCCTGGCTCGATGACCCTGTCGGTCGCCTGTTGGTACCACGGGTTGGTCCGGGGGCCGCTGCACAACATGCGACCGTCGATCCAGTCGCCGTCGTTGGCGACGTTGACGTGGTGGAGGATGGCGAAGAGCTCGTTCTCGGTGATCCCGGCCGGTCGCTCGACGGCGGCTCGCATGGCGTGCAGCGCCACCTCGGCCACGGCGATCGAGTGGCGGAGGCAGCTGACCTCCTCGGGTGACTTCACGAACTTGGCCCGCTCGATCAGCGGCTCGGCGTCGACGACGGTCAGCCCACGATCGGCCAGGGCCAGCGCCGCAGACGGATTGAGCTGTTCGACGGCGACCCGCGCCGACGTGCCGACCACCGCAACCACGTCATCGACGAACCGGCCGATGCGCACCCGCTGGTCGAGTCCGCCGTCGAAGCCGTTGAGCCCGTGGGTCGGTCGGAACTCCTGGATCACGGGATGGTCGGTGCCGTAGGCCCCGTGCAGGGTGAGCGCTGCGGCACCGCCTGGCCCGGTCGGTTCGACGAACAGGGTGTAGGTCTGGATGTGCGACTGGTACGGCAGATACTCCCGCCAGTCGGCGGCGTAACGGAGGCTGACCGGGTTGGTGAGCACGGCCAGCTCGACGTCGTGCACGACCAGTTGAGCGACGAGCCGACCGAGCCGGTTGGCCCGGAGCCGGTCCACGTCGACCGGAGGCGGCGACGGCGCACGCACCTCGGGCGTCAGGATCCCCATCCCCATGATGTGACGAATGTACCAGCGATTGACCTTGATGGTACAGTCGTCCGCACTATGGCCCCTCCACCGCAGCCGGTGCCCCAGTCCGCCAGGGTGGTGATCATCGGTGGCGGGATCACCGGCGCCAGCCTCCTGTACCACCTGGCCAAGGAGGGGTGGAGCGACACCCTCCTGGTCGAGAAGGCCGAGCTGACCTCCGGCTCCACCTGGCATGCCGCCGGGCAGGTCACCCACTCGGTGTCGAGCTACACGCTCGCCGCGTTCCGCTCCTACGCCTGCGAGCTGTACGCGTCGCTGGAGGACGAGACCGGGGTGGCGACCACGTGGCACCCGTCCGGCAGCTTCCGGGTGGCCTACGAACCGGTCGAGGTCGACTGGCTCCGGGGGCAACTCGGCCTGGCCGACTACGTCGGCAACGAGATGGAATGGGTCGACAAGGGCTTCATCGCCGAGCACCACCCGTTCTACGACGTCGAGCAGATCCTCGGCGCGGTCTGGACCCCGAACGACGGCCACGTGGACCCGAGCGGCGCCACCAACGCCATGATCGCCGGGGCCAGAGCTGCGGGGGCGACGGTCAGCCGACGAAACCGGGTGACCGCCATCGACCGCCGAGTCGACGGTGCCTTCGACGTGCACACCGAGTCGGGCACCGTCGTGGCTGAGCACGTGGTCAATGCCGCCGGTTGTTACGCCAACGAGGTGGCGGCGATGGTCGGACTGTCGGTGCCGATGGCCAACGCGTTGCACACCTACCTCATCACCGAGCCGGTGCCCGAGTTCGCGGTCCTCGATCGGGAGCTGCCGGTCGTGCGCGACGACTACCTGTCCGGCTACGTCCGCCAGGAACAGGAGGCCGGCCTGATCGGCATCTACGAGCAGGCGAACGCCGAGGCGGCCTGGCCCGAGACGAGCCATCCGATCGGGCCGGACTGGTCGTTGGAGAACCCACTCTTCCCCGCCGACTACGACCGCATCGGCTTCTGGCTGGCCCGGGCCTTCGAGCGGGTCCCGATCCTCGAACCGCTCGGCATCAAGCAGGTCATCCGGGGGGCGATCGCCCACACGCCAGACGGCGAGCCGCTGGTCGGACCGTCCGGTGTGCCCAACTTCTGGCAGCTGGTCGGTGTGCAGGTCGGCATCGCCGACGGACCCGGGCTCGGCCGGGAGCTGGCCCGATGGATGGTGCACGGCCAGACCGACCTCTCGCTCCGGGGCTACGACGCCAGGCGCTTCGGCTTCGTGCCGCCGGACGACGCTCGCCGCTATGGCCGCATCAAGGGCTGCGAGGACTACGAGTACCGACACCGGACCCCGATCCCCGGCCTCGAACACCCGGCCGAGCGGCCCTACCGGCACCACCCGCTGATCGAGCGATTCGCCGACCGTGGTGCGGTGTTCACCCAGGTCTACGGCTGGGAGCGGCCCAAGTGGTTTCCCGGCGCAGCCGGGCTGCCGCAACACGACGTCGTCGCCTTCCGCCGCACCGACTGGTTCGAGCCGGTCCGGGAGGAGTGCCGAGCCGTGCGGGAGCGGGTGGCGATCCTCGACTCGACGGCGTTTGCCAAGTTCGATCTCGTCGGGCCGGACGCCGCCGCCGTACTCGATCGGCTGACCACCAACACCGTGCCGGCGGTGGGACGGATCGGCCTGTCGTACCTGCTGACCCCGACCGGGCGGATCGAGAGCGAGCTGACGGTCACGCGACTGGCGGAGGACCACCTCTACCTCGTGTCGGCCGCAGTCGGCGAGGTGAAGGACCGGGAGTTCGTCGAGCAGCACTGGCCGCTGATCGACGGGCGGGAGGCCGAGGCCGAGCTCCGGGTGGTGTCGGATGAGCTCGGCGTCGTCACGATCGCCGGTCCGTCGTCGCGGGAGCTGCTCACCCGTTGCGTCGACGACGACACGGACCTCGCCAACGAGTCCTTCCGATGGCTCCGGGCCCATCACCTCACGGTGGCCGGAGTGGAGGTGCTGGCGTTGCGGGTCGGGTTCGTCGGCGAGCTGGGCTGGGAGCTGCACGCCCCCGTCGCCGACCTCGGCACGATCTACGACGCGCTGTGGACGGCCGGCCAGGACCTCGGCATCGCCAACGCCGGCAACCACGCCCTCGACTCGCTCCGGATGGAGAAGGGGTATCGGATCTCGCGTGATCTGACCCATGACGTCGGACCGGACGAGGCCGGCCTCGGACCCTTCGTCAAGACGGATCATCCGGACAAGGGCGACTTCGTCGGTCGCGAAGCCCTGCTGGCCAGACGGGCGGAGGCCCAGTCCGGGGCCCGGCCCTACCGATGGGAGCTGGCCTGTCTGGCGGTCGACACCGACACCGGAGGAGCCGGTCGGGCCGGAGCCGAGGTTCACGGCTCCGACACGGTGTACGCCGACGGCCGGCCGGTCGGCCTCGTGACCACCGGGGCGTACGGCTACACCGTCGGGCACGGCCTGGCCTTCGCCTACCTGGCACCGGAACACGCCGTGGCGGGCACCGAGCTGGAGGTCCGCATCGTCGGCGACTTCCGCCCGGCTCGGGTGCTCGGCGAACCGGCCTACGATCCGTCCAGCGCCCGCTTGCGGATGTGAGCCATGGCGGGGAGCGTGGTGGGATGACCGACCCGCAGCCGACCGCGCCGCCACCCGAGCGGCCGACCATCCGCACCGCCCATCCTCGCTATCGGGCCTACGCCGGGTTCGTGACCACGCCCCGGTACTTCGATGACAGCCCCCAGCAGTTCCTCGACGTCGCGCCGGCCGGGACCGGTGTCATCCAGCGGGTGTTGCACGTCCCGGGCTACGGCTACGAGCTGGCCCAACGGGCCAGCAACTTCGGGCTGCTCACCGAGGCGGCCGAGTGCCTGGCCGACTCCGCCTGTCAGGTGATCGGTCAGGTCGGGTCCAACTGGGTCCACTGCCAGGGCACGACCGGGCCCGACGAGATCGTCGCCTTCTGTGACGGTCTGCGAGACCGGACCGGGGTGGCGTTCCTCATGGCCGGGCAGTGCCTGGTCGAGGGGCTCCGGTCGCTCGGGGCTCGCACGATCACGGTGGCCAACGGGTACTACCGGCCCGACTGGTCTGCCGGGATCAACGCCTATCTGGAGGCGGCCGGGTTCGAGATCCTGTGGTCGGGCGACCTGATCGACCAGGGCCTCGTGGCCGACCACGACGAGAAGCTGGCCATCGAGGGTGCGACCAACTGGGACTACCCCGACCACCTGATGATGGCGGCGGCGGTCGACGCCGCAGCCAGGGCCCCGGAGGCCGACGCCATCGTCCAGACCGGTGCCGGGTTCCGGATGCTCCAGGTGGTCGACGCCGTCGAGGGGCAGACGGGCAAGCCGCTGGTCGGCTCCGACTTCGCCCTGTACTGGGCCATGCTGCGGGAGCTGGGCCTGACCGCCGCCCCCGGCTACGGCTCGTTGTTGGCGTCGCTCGATCCGGCCGCCGCCGCTGACCCCGCCGACGGGGCCGGCCCCGCCGATCGATGACCGACCTGCTCCGGCTCGAGACCCGGCCCCTCCCCCGGCGGATCCTCGCGTTGTGGGCGGTCCCCCGGTCAACGTCGACGGCCTTCGAGTGGATGATGCGGATGCGGGGAGACCTCACCTGTTTCCACGAGCCCCTCGGCGAGGTCTGGTACCAGGGCGACGACCCGCTCTGGCCCCGGGCGACGGCGGACAGCCTCCGCACCCCTGGCCTGACCTTCGCCTCCCGCTGGACCGAACTGCTCGATGCGGCCGAGGCGGGACCGGTCTTCATCAAGGACTTCGCCCTCTACCTCGACACCCTCTGGACCGACGAGTTCCTCGCCCACTTCACCAACAGCTTCCTGATCCGTGACCCGCTGGCCAGCATCACGTCGATGCACCGAAAGTGGCCCGACTTCCACGACAAGGAAGTCGGGCTCGTCGAGCAGCGCCAGCTCTTCGACCGGCTGTGGGAGCGGGACGGTCACCCACCGCCGGTCATCGACAGCGATGACGTGCTGGCCAGACCGGCGGTCGTCATCGAGGCGTGGTGCGAGGCGGTCGGCATCCCGTTCCTCGCCGATGCGCTGACGTGGGAGCCCGGTCCCCGCGACGAGGTCAGCTGGTGGGACGGCGGTTCCTTCCACGAGAACCTCCGCAACTCCGACGGGCTCAGGGCCCAACCCGTCGCCGAACGGCTCTCGCTCGACGACGCCCCACCCCGGGTGGCCGAGGCCTACGCCGGCGTCATCGAGCACTACCGCCACCTCCACCGGCACCGGTTGAACCCGGTGTGACGGCGGGACCGCGGTGACGTCGACCAGGTCGATCGCCGACGTCGTCGCCGACGACCTGTGCATCGGTT
This sequence comes from Actinomycetota bacterium, assembly GCA_039195375.1. Taxonomy (GTDB): domain Bacteria; phylum Actinomycetota; class Acidimicrobiia; order Acidimicrobiales; family SZUA-35; genus JAHELU01. Next base: position 11,454 of record JBCCVL010000119.1, on the reverse strand, counting down.
GCGGGCTCTGCGAATCGGTGACCGGCGGTCGGGTGACGATGCAACCGACGGCGAACGGGTCCATCCGACCGAGTCCGCTCGACCGCTTCACGGTCGACGAGGAGCGGTCGCTCCTGCGCGCCTGCCCTGGGGTCGTCGCCGCACCTCGACCGGAGCGCCGCGAAGCGACCGCGCCCGAGCCGCCACCGGTCGACGTCGTCTGGGGGGCCAACCGCTGGATGGGTCTGGCCTGGGCCGCCGACCCCGAGGTGCGTTTCCGGGCGGCCACCGGCGGCGTGCTCACCGCGCTGGCCGGCCAGGCGCTCGACGGCGGCCGCGTCGCCAGCGTCCTCCACGTCGGTCCAGACCCCGACCATCCGCTCCGCAACCGGTGGACGCTCAGCCGGACCGCAGACGACGTCGCCGCCAGCAGCGGCTCCCGCTACGCCCCGACCGCACCTCTGGCCGGGCTGGCCACCGCCCTCGATCGGGGGGAGCCGTTCGCCGTTATCGCCAAGCCGTGTGACCTCGGTGCCGTCCACCTCATGGCCGCCGCCGATCCCCGGGTCGACGACCTCTGCCCGATCCGCCTCACGATGGTCTGCGGCGGCCAGTCGAGGGCGACGAAGACGCTCGGCCTCCTCGACCGCCTCGGTATCGCCCCGGACGACGTCGCCAGGATCGACTATCGCGGCAACGGCAACCCCGGGCCGACGCGGGTCACCACCACCGACGGCCGCCATCACGAGGTGACCTATCTGGAGATGTGGGAGGACGAATCGACCTGGGCGGTCGAGACCCGCTGCAAGTTCTGCCCCGACGCGCTCGGCGAGGCATCCGACGTGGCAGCCGCCGACGCCTGGCCCGGCGGCGCCCCGACCGGCGAGGACGACGGCGTCAACGCCATCGTCGTCCGGACCCGGACCGGGCGGGAACTCGTCGACGAGGCCGTCGCTGCCGGTCGCCTGGTGTTGGGCGCGCCGATCGACCCCCGGCGCTTCGACGACCTGCAACCCCACCAGGTCCGCAAGAAGGAGGCGCTCGCCGCCCGCTACCGGGGCATGGTCGACGCCGGGGTCAACCCGATCGCGGCCGACGGTCTCCGGCTCGACGAGCTCGGACGCCGCCTCACCGACGATCAGGCCACGGCCCAACGACGCGGTGCCGCACGACGGCTCCGAACGATCCGCGAGACCGGCAGCCGCTAGTCGCCGGTCGGCACCCCCGACCCGGGCCCCCGACCGGACAGCCGGTCGATCGACGTGGCCACCAACTCGGCTGCGATGATCGTCGGATCGTCGGAGCCGCCCAGCCGCTGGCGGCGGCGGAACGCCTCCAGGATCTCGGCCAACCGCACCGCCTCGGCGTCGGTCATCGTCCCCCGGATCTCGGCCAGCTGCAGGAGGTTGGACTCGGCGTCGCCGGTGAGGGCCTGGGCTTCGGCCCCGTAGTGATCGTCGATCACGCCGGCCACCTCGGCGGCGGTCATCGCCGGCACCACCCGGGCCGCCATCCTCGCCATGTTGCGATACGAGCCCTGGAGCAGGAACGGTGGCTCGGTCCTGGCGTCGGCGTCGGTGGCGGCCGAGGCGATGTAGCGCCGATTGACGGCAAGCACCGTCTCCTGGATCGACCGGAGGTGGGTCAGGGTCGACACCAGGTCGTCGATCTCGGCCGGGGCGTAGGCGTGGGCCAGCGTGGAGGTGTCGAGCGGCTCACCGTCGGCCGCCCGCAGCAGCGACGCGAGGTCGTTGCGATCGCGACCGGCCAGCGGAGCGGTCACGGCGTTTGCGGTCAAGGCGTTCTCCAGGTAGCTGAGGGCGAAGGCCTCCTCGTTGCTGCCGACCACGTCGCCGAGGTTCCAGGTGTCGGCTCGGTTGGCCAACATGTCGGGAATGCGGAACCGCTCCCCCGACTCGGTGTAGGGGTTGCCGGCCATGACCACGGCGAAGCGTTTGCCCCGCAGGTCGAAGGTCGTCGGCTCACCGTTCCAGACGCCCTCGATCCGGCGCTGGGCGTCACAGAGCGAGATGAACCGCTGCAGCAACTCGGGGTTGGTGTGCTGGATGTCGTCGACGTGCAGGATCACGTTGGTCCCGACGGCGAACGAGAGGTTGATGCGCTCCACCTCCCGTCGTGCCGCCGCGTTCGGTGCACGCTCCGGATCCAACGACGTGACGTCGTGACCGAGGCCGGGTCCCGAGATCTTGACCAGCGCCATCCCCAGTCGGTCGGCCAGGTAGTCGACCAGCGTGGTCTTGCCGTAGCCCGGCGGGCTCAACAACATCAGCAGGCCGGATCGCTGCCCGCTGGCATCGCCAGCGGTGCCGATCTGGCGGGCCAGGTTCTGCCCGATGAGGGGCAGGTACACGGAGCTGATCAGCCGGTTCCGCACGAAGCCCTCGGGCACCCGGGGTTCGAGGTCGTCGAGTCGGAGCTGGTCGGTGAGCGCCTCGGCGGCTCGGCGGCGGGCCGAAGTGAACGCTCGGTGGGAGGGCATCACCCGGTCCTTGTGTTCGGCGACCTGGGCCAGGATCTCGCCGACCCGACCGGTGAAGCGGCTGCCGTCGATCGTGAGGTGCTGCCCGTTGAGGTCGTCGACCACCACCTCGGGCAGGACCGGCACCGGCCGGTACGGCTCGTCGCCCCGGATGACGGCCACCAGGAGCTCGGGGGCAAGGTGCTCGACGCCCTCCTCGGCGGCGGCTGCGGTGACCACGCCTCGCAGCACGGCCAGCAGACCGTCGACGTCGGCCGCCGGCCGATCGCCGGTCCCCGCGGCGTCGGTGGCCAGCAGCTTGTGGGCGTCGACGACACCCGGGCGACCGAGCAGCTCGGCCCGCAGTTCCAACACCCGGGGATCGGCACCGAAGCGGGGTGTGCCATCGCTCGAGGCTCGGATCTCGCTCAGGAGGTACTCGGCCGCCGCCCGCTCAACGTCGAGCGCATCGCCGAGGCCAGACACCAGCTCTCGATGCTGGTCATCGGTCAGTGCATCGACCCGTCCGGCGGCGGCACCGCGGGCGCCCCACCGTTGGCGGGTGGTCTCGCCGGCCCGGTGCCAGGCCAGGATCGCCGCGGCCTTGACCGAGCTGGCCGTCGGCAGGGCGGCAGCGACGACATCAGCCGCCTCGGGATCGTCGGCGGCGGCATCAGCCGCGAGCGAGGCTTCGGCGAGTGAGGCGGCCATGGCGCCGAGGATGGCGGCGGCGTCGTGGTCGTGGACGCCACGGTCGTAGCCCTCGTCGAGACGGTCGGCGATCTCGGTGTGGACCAGCTCCAGGAGCGCGGCCGCCGGGTCGTTCGTCGAGCGGGCACGGTCGACCTCCGCCCGCCTGGTCGACAGCATGTCACCGGCGAGGTAGACGGCCCGGTAGAGCGTCGGGGTCTCCGACGGGAGCGGGTCGTGCCAGCGATCGCGGTGGCGGTCGAGCTCGGGATCGTCGAGCCCGAGCCGGAGGTCGGTACCGGTCAGCACCGCTTCGAGCCGGTCGCCGTCCGGGCCGCCGACCGGGGTGATCGTGAGGTTGCGGGCCCGACCGTCGACGCTGAACCCGTGCTCGCCGAGCTTCACGAGGTCGCCGTCGAACAGCTCCTGACGATCCCGCAGCGCCCGGATGGCGTCGTCGCGAGCCTTGCCGACCGCACCGTCGATCTCGTCGGCCCGTACCGGCTCGCCGAGCGAACGGAGCTGTTCGATCAGCCGCCCGGTCCGGTTGGCGGCGGGGTCGGCGGCGAAGAAGCCGGCGATCTCATCGATCGAGTCCATCTCGATCGCCCGCCTGGCCAGCTGCTCGACGTTCCGGGCCGCCGCCGACGCCAGCTGGTCGGCTCGGCGCTGCCGGTCCTCGACGAGCCGCTGGCGCTGGGCCCCAACCGTCTCCTCGACCTGGGAGCGACGGGCCGCCAACTCGTCGAGCTGGTTCTCCGTCCGTGGGGCCGAGGTCTCCAGCGCCTCCAGCTGCCCGAGGAGTTGGGCCAGCACGTCGTCACAGGCCTCGGGGTCGTCGGCCCGGGCGAGCAGCGTCGACAGCGACTGGCCGATCAGTCCGAGCTCAGCGGTGAAGGCCGCGCCGTGCTCGCGCTCGATCAGCGCCCGGTACCGGCCCTCGACCCGGGACCGGATCCGGTTCAGCCCGGCAGCGACGTTCGACACCTGCTCCAGCACCGCCGTGCGAACCGTCAGGTCGTCGACCTCGAGGTCGCCGACGGTGGTGGTCACGACGTCGAGGTCGTTGGCGACCTCGTCGACGCCGTCGAGCAGGGCCGCCGCGTCGGCGGAGGAGTCGACGCCGTCGAGGTCCGCCTCCAGCACCGTCAGTCGTTCGACGTAGTGGTCGAACGAGCCCTCGGTGGCCAGGTGGGCGGCGGCCCTGGCGGCCAGGTCGTCGCTGTTGGCGTTCGCCCGCGCCGCCAGCTCGTCGAGCGCGTCGAGGTCGATCTCGCGACGGTCCCGCAGCGTGATCAGGTGGCCCGTCTGGACCCGGAGCTCGGCCAGGGCGGTGATGAAGTCGGCGGCGGTGCCGGGGGGCTCCAGGCGATGGCGGGTCAGGAGCTGCTCGAGGTCGTCGGCGGCCTCGGCCAGCGTGGCCGCAGAGGCCGCCCGCACCTGTTGCACGTGCTCGAACTGACCGATGATCTCCTCGGCGACCTCGCGCACGGCCCGGACCGGGGTTGCGAGATCGCCGACGTCGGGCGATGACAGCCAGTGCTGGTTGGCGTCGAGGACCCGACCGGCCTGGGCGATCACCTCGGCGTAGGTCTCGACCGATGGGGTGACGTCACGCACGATCCGCCGCAGGGCCAGGGCGTCGCTGATCCCGGCAACCAGGTCGGCGTTGCCGATGCGGGACAGCGGACCGGCCTCGCGGGGCAGGTCGGCGTGGTACTCCGGCGAGCAGAACGGGGTCTCCCACATCTGGACCGGGTGGACCTTGACCGGCCTGGCCTCCTCGCGGAACACGACCATCCGCCCGTCGTCGAACAGGCAGTGGCCGTGGCACCAGATCGGGCTGGTGACCTCCTGGGCCACGACGTTGTAGGCCAACAGGATCGACCGCCCGCCCTCCACCTCGTGGAACACGTAGAGCACGTCCTCGCCGTTCGGCGAGACGACGATCTCCTGCAGCTCCATCCCCGCCGGGTCGAGGTCGAAGCGGCGGAGCTCGCCGGTCACGAGGTACACGCCCTCGGGGAAGATGAGGCCCTGGCCCTCGGGCAGGAGGCGGAAGGCGGCACCGAGCGCGTCGAGCCGGGTGGCGCCGTTGATCAACAGGTTGACGACGTAGTAGCGGTGCTCGGTCTCGGCGTAGGGGCGGAGGCGGAGCAGGACGAGGTGGTCGGCGACGGCGCAGGACAGCTCGCAGTCCTCGAGCGTCTGCTCCCGCTCCACCGGCTCGGCCAGCAGCAGTTCGTGCTCGGCCGACCCGTCGTCGATGAGGATGCGGACCTGGCCCCGTCGCGGGCTGACGAGGACCCGGTCGAGGAGCAGGAAGTGCTCGCCGTCGAGGTTGTCGGCCCGAGTCGCCCGCCGCCACTCCAGTTCGCTGTTGGCGAGGAAGACGTGGTCCCGCTGGCCTTTGTCGTCGAGGTACCGGAGCTGCTCGTCCGCACCGATCTCCCACCGCATGACCGTCACGTCGCTCGACCCGGCGGCGGTCCGGAAGACCGCGAGCAGGAGGTCGCCGTTGCGGTAGAGCTGCTGGACCCTGGCCGACTTGTAGTAGGTGAAGAGATGGTCGAAGTCGGCCCGGAACTGCGGATCGTCGAGCACCGAGCCGCGGAGGCCGTTCGGGTTCGGGGAGATCGTCAGCCCGCCGTCGTCGATGGTGACGTGGTGGACGGCGAAGACGTCCTCGGGATGGACCTGTCCGGTGACGCGGTTCGGCGCGTTGTAGGCCAGGATCAACTGGTTGCCGACGGCGGCCACGTCTCGTGGCACCACGGCGGACTCGGTCCGGACCCGTTCGGTTGCGGTGGTCGCGAGCGTCGACGACCCGAACTCGGCCAGGCGGCGCTCGTTGAGCTCGCCGGCGCGGTCGGCCAGTGACGCAGCGGCGTCGTCGAGTCGCCGTCTGAGCAGGTCGTAGGTGCTGCGGGTCACGCCGCCGAGCGCGTCGTCACCCTCGCCCTCGGCCGCGTCCGGGGTCGGGCCCGGTTGTGACCCGGCGCCGGTGGCGGCGCCCGGGCTGTCGGTCATCAGCCGGCCTCGTTGGCCGCGATCACGTCGTGGTCGTTTGGCGTCGAGCCGGTTGGCAGGACCCGCCCGAGCAGCTCGGCCGCGGTCCGGGCCGGGTCGTCGCTCATGGCGATCCGTCCGGCGATCGAGGCGATGGCGGCGTCGCGGGCGCCGTTGGAGCCGAGGCCCTCGACCATCCCGGTCAGCTCGGCGATGAGGTCGCCGTCGCCGTTCAGGTACGGGTCGAGCAGGCTCGACAGGGTCGTCGACTCGCCGACCGTCCGGTCGACCCGCTTGGCCGTGGTCGTGCCGGCGGTGATGGCGTCGACGAAGGCATCGCTACCACCGACGATGTCAAACGTGGCGTTGCGGTAGGCCTCGGCCCTGGCCGTCGCCTCGGCCTTGCCGACCTCGGCCTCGGTGGTGATCCGGGTGGTCTCGATCTCGACCTGGGCCCGGAGCCGCTCGAGGAACTCGGCGTGCTCCTGGCCGGCCGCCTCGAGCTTCGCCATGGCGTCGGCCTTCTCCGACAGACCGCTTGCCTCCTCCCGCAGCGCCGCGCCGACCCCGGCCGCCTCGGCCAGCTTGGTCGCCTCGAGCGCTGCGCCCTCGGCCTCGCCCCGGGCCCGGATGGCGGTGGCCTCGGCCTCACCGGTTGCGCTGATGACCTCGACCTTGGCCGCGTCGACCGCGATCTCGGCCAGGCCCTCGGTCTTGGCCGCCTCGGCCTTGGCCGAGATGACGTCGGCCTCGGCCAGGCCGGTGGCCGACGCCTTGGCCCGGTCGCCCTCGGCGGTCTTCTTGTCGGCCTCGGCCTGGTCGATCGAGGCCTCCTTGTTTGCCGTCGCCGTGATCTTCACGGCCGTGGCGTCGTGCTCGGCCGCCTGCTGACGGGCCTCGGCCGCCTTGACCTCGGTCAGGAACTGCTCCTCGGCCGCAGCCGATGCCGCCAGGACCGTCGCCTGCTTGGCCCGGTCGGCCGCCTCGACCACTCGGAGGGTGTCGGTCCGCTCCTCCTGGGCGGCGACGCCGTACTCCTTGTTGACCCGGTCCTCCCGGATGCCGGCGATCTCCAGTCGGGTCGACTCGACCACCTTCTCGGCCTCGACCGTCTCCGCCTCACGGGTGGCCACGGCCTTGGCGATCTCGGCGTTGGCCCGCTCGGCCTCGACCTGGGCCGCCTGGCGCCGGACCTCGGTGGCGATCTCGACCTCGCGCAGCTTGTTCTCCTCGCGGACCGCGACCTCCTGCTCGGTATCGAGTCGGGCCAGCTCGGCCCGCTGCCGTTGCTCGGCCTCGACCCGTGCCGTCTCCGCTGCCTCGGTTGCGGCGACGACGGCGATCTCCCGCTTCTGGCGGGCCTGGGCATCGGCCCGCTCCCGCTCCAGGTCGAGGACCGCCTTGTCGGTCTCCACCTTCTTCTCCGTGATCCGCTTGCGCTCGTCCTCGGCCGCCACCGTCGTGGCAACGTGCTGGTCCTCGTTCATCTCGGTGATCTTGCGGATGCCCTGGGCGTCGAGGATGTTGTCTGGGTCGAGCTGCGAGACGGGGGTCTGCTCGATCTCGTCGATGGCGACGTCTTCGAGCACGTAGCCGTTGAGGTCGGACCCGATCTCCTCGACGACCTTGTCGCGGAACAGCGACCGCTCGTTGTAGAGCTGCTCGAAGTCCATCTGCTTGCCGACGGTCTTGAGCGCCTCGTTGAACTTGGCATCGAACAGCTCGGCCAGCTGGTCGGGATCCGACGCCCGCTCGCAGCCGATGGCCTGTGCCACCTTGATGACGTCCTGCTCGGCCTTGTTGACCCGGATGTAGAAGTAGACCCGGATGTCGGCCCGGATGTTGTCCCCACAGACCAGGCCGGAAGCGCCCCGACGCTCGACGGTCATCGTCTTGACCGTCATGTCCATGATCTCGGCCTTGTGCACGATGGGCAGGACGACCCGACCGACGAACGAGACCTGCACGGCTCGCATCGTCGACACCACCAGGGCCCGTCCCTGTGGCACTTTCCGGTACAGCCGCGTCACGGCAAGGGCGATGGCCAGGACCACCAGCGCGGCGATGAGTACGAAGAGTCCGATGGTGATCACGAATGGCATGGTTGCTCCGCCTTGGCTGTGTTGTTCGCTTACTGGAAGATCGGTCGTCTCGAGTGGGGTCTGGAGGTCCGGGTCGGCGGGGCCCGTCAGATGAGGTGCTCGACGTCTGGGTCGATGCTGAAGACGCCGTCGTCGACATCGACGACGAGCGCCCGGGAGCCGGCGGTCAACTCGTTGCTGGCCGAGCAACGGACCTGGATGAGGTGGACGGCACCGGTCGGGTCGACCACCTCGGCCTGGCCGAAGCCGCCGTCGACCCGGCGGGTCCGTACCGTGCAGATCCGACCGACCAGCTCACGCTGGTCGGTGCCGCGGTTGGGGTCGTAGAGCGGGCGCAGCACACGAGCCACCCGACCGGCGACCACGCCAGCCCCCACCACCGACACGAGGAGCAGGACGACGCCGATGCCGGCGGCGACGTCACCGCCGACGGCGAGGACCGCCAGGGTGGTCAGCAACCAGCCGACCAGGGAGACGACGGTGGCCACGATGCCGGCCGGGACCTGGCCGAGACCGAGCGCATCGAGCAACGCCGAGCCGGAGCCACCGCCGGTCTCGACGTCGAGTCCGATGCCGAGCAGGCGGATCAGCGACGACAGGAGCCAGAACCCGACGCTGACGACGACCAGCGCCGTCCAGACGACGGCGGGGAACGATGTCGCCACCTCGTACACCTCGGTCACCTGCTCCCTCCGTACTCGCGCAATGGTGTGACCAGGGCCGCGCGAAACCCTCGTCTCTTCTACGGATCAATCGAGGCTTCGGTTCACGCCAAATTCGACCTCGGATCGCCCAGATAACGAATCTACCATCCGCCTGGTTCCCGGGTACCGCGAGGATTTTCTGCGGTCGACGATCGTCATCGTGGGCGGCCGGGGAGCGCCGTGGCAGAGTGGGCCGGTGCGTGCCGACGACCATCGCCATGAACCCGTGCCCCGGTCGGCCCGATGAGGATCGTCGAGCTCACCGTCTGGGCGGTCGACCTCCCCCTGGCCCGGCCCTACTCGCTCTCGGGCGGGCGGCTCCGGCTCGACGGGCTCGACTCGACGATCGTGCGGATCGAGACCGACGAGGGGCTCACCGGCTGGGGCGAGGGCTGCCCCTGGGGCTCGACGTACCTGCCGGCCTTCGCCGGCGGCATCCGGGCGGCCATGGCCGAGCTGGCCCAAGCCGTGCTCGGGCTCGACCCTCGACGGACCGACGTCGTCTACCGGGCGATGGACCTCGCCCTGCCAGGACACCCCTACGCCAAGTCGCCGATCGACCTCGCCTGCTGGGACCTCGCCGCCCAATCGGCCGGCCTCCCGCTCTGTGATCTGTTCGGTGGCCGCACCGACGGCCGGGTCCGCCTCCACTCCTCCATCCCGAGCGGCTCCCCTGAGGAGCTGCTGGCCAGCATCGACCGGGCCAGGGCCGATGGCTACTCGTTCCACTCGGCCAAGGTCGGCGGCGACGTCGAGGCGGACATCGAGCGGATGGAGACGCTCGACGACGCGATGGCCCCGGGTGAGGTGCTGACGTTCGACGTGAACCGGGCCTGGTTGCCGGCCGAGGCGGTGGCCGCCCTCAACGCCACCCGGCACCTGCACCGGGTGGTCGAACAGCCGTGCCAGACGATCGAGCAGCACCTCGACGTCCGGGCCAGGGTCGACCAGCCGCTGGCCATCGACGAGTCGCTGCAGACCATGGGTGACCTGCGCCGCATCATCGAGCACGGCGCCTGTGAGGTCGTCGGGCTCAAGATCGGTCGGGTCGGCGGGCTCACCGTCGCACGGCGGATGCGCGACCTCTGCCTCGAGGCCGGCATCATGATGAACATCGAGGACACCGGGGGCACGACCCTCCAGGCGACGGCCGCGGTCCATCTCGCCCAGTCGACGCCCGAGCCCTTCCGCCGGGCCACGTGGCTGTGCGTCGAGCACCTGACCGTCGACCCGACCGTCGGCGGCGTGACGAACGACGGCGGTTGGGCCGTCGCCCCCGACGCCGTCGGCCTCGGCGCCGAACCCGACCTGGCCGCCCTGGGTGAACCGGTGGCAACCTACCGGGCATGACCAACACGCCTGGCCCAACCGGCGACCGACCACCCATCCCCGAGACGATGACGGCGATGCTGCTCACCGGACACGGCGGGCCAGGGCAGCTGAGCTACCGGACCGACGTGCCGGTGCCGGTGCCGGGCCCCGGTGAGGTGCTGGTACGGGTCCGGGCGTGTGGGATGAACAACACCGACATCAACACCCGCGTCGGGTGGTACGCCAAGGGCGGCGACGACGATGGCGGCTGGGGCGGTGCCATCCAGTTCCCCCGTATCCAGGGGGCCGACGTCTGTGGTGTGGTGGCCGGGGCGGGGCCGGGCGTCGACCTCGACGACCCCCGTTGGCTCGCCGGGCGTCGGGTCCTCATCGACCCCTGGTTCCTCGAACCGGTCCCCGCTCCGGAGCCCGACTCGACGCTGCCGGGCCGACGACCGGGTGAGCCGAATCGCGACACGGCACGGTTCTTCGGGTCCGAGGTCGACGGTGGCTTCGCCCAGTACACCGTCGCTCCGCTTGCCAACGTGCACCCGGTCGAGACCGATCTCAGCGACGCCGAGCTGGCCACCTTCGCCTGCGCCGCCGTGACCGCCGAGCATCTCCTGAGCCGGGCGGCGGTCGACGACGGGACCGTCGTGGCCGTCACCGGCGCGTCTGGTGGGGTCGGCACCGCCGCAGTCCAGCTGGCCAAGGCCAGGGGGGCGACCGTGATCGCCATCGCCGCCGCAACCAAGGGCGAGGCCCTGCTCGAGCTCGGCGCCGACGCCGTCGTCGATCGCGACGCGCCGGACCTGGCCGCCGCGGTGTCCGACGCCTCACCGACGGGTCGGCTCGATGCGCTGGCCGACGTCGTCGGCGGCTCGATGTTCGCCGAGCTGTTGCCCCTGCTGCGACGCGGCGGCCACTACGCCGCCTCGGGGGCGATCGCCGGCGCCCTGGTCGAACTCGATCTCCGGACCCTCTACCTCAACGACCTGACCCTGGCCGGCGCCACCGTGTGCCCGCCGGGGACCTTCGCCCGGGTGGTCGAGGCGATCGAGGTCGGCCACCTCAAACCGGTCCTGGCCGCCACGTACCCGCTGGCTGAGCTGCCGGCGGCCCAGGAGGCCTTCCAGGCCAAGCGCTTCGTCGGCAACCTGGTGGTCGAGATCCCCTAGTG
>JBCCVL010000118.1:0-20268 GCA_039195375.1 Actinomycetota bacterium | reverse complement strand
GTCTTGACCTCGTCGATCCGGCGGGGCCCCAGGAGTGGAGGGAATCCGACGGCGGGGCGGGGAGGAGGGCTAACGCTCCGCCCCGCCGACGTGATTCACCCTCGACGACGCAACCGGTCGATCAGGTGCTCGGTCGCCCGCTCGGGCGCCAGCCCGGCATCCGAGAGCGCTGCCACCAGCTGGTCCGCCGCCGCCAGCGCCCCGGTCCGGTCGCCCATGGCGGCCAGACACGACAGGAACAACCGTCCCGCCCGCTCGTCCAACGGGTTCGCCCGCGTCGCCTCCACCGCCCAGGTCGCAGCCTCCTCCGGCTCCCCTCGGGCGAGCAGCAGCTCCCCGATCCGACTCCTGGCCTCGCCGATGCCGGCCCGCAGCCGGGCCCCGGTGGCGAACGCCCACCCCGCTTCCACACCATCGAGGTACGAGCCCGTCCACCTGGCGGCGGCCCCCCGGTACCGCTCGAGCGCCGCCGCCGGCTCGCCCTCGTGATCCAACCGCCTGGCCTCTCCGAGCTCGGCGTCGAAGCCGTCGACGTCGACCTCGACGTCCGGTCCGAGCGCAAGCCGGTCTCGCTCGACGACCAGGAACGCCGACGCACCACCTGCCGGCCGCTCCGGCTCGAGCGCCGCCATCAGGTGATTCAGGTTGACCCGAAGGTTGGTCGCCCGCTTCTCCCCACTGAGTTCGGGCCACAGGTCGGCCGCAACCTCCGTCCTCGACGCCGATCGATGCTCGACGAGGTATGCCAACAGCTCACGGACCCGGCTGCGGCGCCACCGGTCCTCGTCGATCCGGCCGACCAGCGGCTCCGCCCGCAGCGCCCCGAGCGCCCGGATCGTCAACCCCGGCGGCGGCGCCCCACCGAGGCCCGCTCGATCACCGGCCACCCCCGACACCGCCGCGCTTGCCACGGCCACCGCCGGCAACTCCGACACCTCGACGCCGGCCGGCGTCCGGGCGGCTGCTGCCCCCAGCACCTCGGCCGGTCCGAGATCGGCCTCGGCCGCCCGGTCACCGGCGGCCGCCACCAGCTCAACCAGATCCCGCGGCAGCACATGGGCCCGCAACAGGTTCGGCTCATCCCACGGCAAGTCGGCGGCCGGACCGCCATCACCCCGCTCCCGCAACGCCACCAGCGCCCGCCCCGCCTGGACGGCGACCCGAAGCGCGGGATCGAAGCGGGCCCGATCCAGAACCTCCCGACAGTCGGGCCGCACCGTGTAGACCAACGGCAGCGCCTGCAGGTAGGCGACGGCCGGCCATCGGCCGAACGGCATGATCCGCAGCGCCTCGCCGAGCGCCGCCTCGACCTCGCCGACCGGCGCCCCGCAACCGTGCAGTGCCGAGGCCCGCGCCACGTGGGCGTAGCAGCGGATCCCGGGAGCGATCTCCGGGCCATCGAGCGCCAGCGACCGCTCGGCCAACCGCCGACTGGTCTCGACCTCGCCCGCCGCCAGCGCCACGTGCACGCCCACCGACAGCAGCGCGATCCGGGTGTATCGATGCGCCCGGCGGGCGACCGTGGTCAGCATGTCGTCGACCACGGCGAGGGCCAGCTCGGGCGAGGCGTCGCCTCGGAGCCACAGCGCATAGGCCTCGAAGATCTCCCCACCACCCGGCACGGTCCCGTCGGCCTGGGTGGCGGCCAGATGGCCGACCTCGTCGACCAGCCCAAGCTGGCACAGCCGCTCGGTCAACATGATGCGCCTGGTCGTCGGCTCGAACCCGTCGAACCACCGGAGCAGGTCGTTGGCCGCCTCGGCGTCGCCGGTTGCGAGCGCCCGGGCCGACCCGATGTGGGCGTCGACCGCCAGGGCGAACCGGTCCTCGGCGGCCAGGATGCCGATCCGCCGCAGCAGGTCGTCCGGCAGCGGGTCGTCCCGCTGCTCCAGTCCCTGGGCCACCCGCAGGATCGCCAGCGCCTCCAGCCCCGTCGCGCCCTGGCGCCTCGCCCGTCGAGCGAGGGCGGCGAAGCGGTCGATCCGGGTCCGGTCGTAGTTGCCGTACGCGGCCTGGGCCTCCAGCATGGCGCCGACGAGGGAACCGGGGGCGACCGAGTCGACGACGGCCAGCATTTCCCGCGAGTCGGGCACGGTGGCCAGCATCAGCGGCAGGGCGGCGAACCGCTCGGCCACCGCAAGCACCTGGTCGCGCTGCCCGGCCGCCGCCAGCAGCCGGGCCCCGGCCACGCGCCGGCCCCGACCGAGCTCGACGTCGGCCGCCCGCTGTCGGGCCGTGGCCGAACGATCCTCGTCGACCCCGTCGAGCAGCGCCTCTCGGAGCCGCGCATGGAGTCGACGTCGACCGTCGGCATCGACCTCGACCATCGGCAGGCCCTCGGTCAGGGTCCTGGCGTCGAAGCGATGGTGGGACAGGCGCCCGACCACCTCGTCGTCCAGCTCGTCGAGCACGGCCGCGTCGGTCAGCGCCGCCAGCCGCACCGTCGGGAGCGCCGACAGCACCTCCTCCCAGAGATAGTGGCGGCCGGCCTCCGGCCCGGCCCGGAGCTGCAGGTCGGCGAGCGCCGGCAGCCGGGGCAGGTCACCCGTCGGCACCGTTCGGGCCGGCGGGTCGCTCGCCTGGCCCGGCCGACGGGCGAGCTCGGCCAGCTCGTCGTCGTCGAACAGCAGGTCGGTCTCACCGATGCGCTCGACCAGGCCGAGGGCCTCCAGCCGAGCGAGCCGCAACGGGGGCGTCGTCCGGGCGGCCAGGACGATGTGACCGTTGTCCGGCAGACGGTCGAGGAGCGACGCAACGACGGCAAGCGATCCTTCCGGATCGAGGTGGTGGGCATCGTCGAGGATGAGGGCGACCGGTGTGGGTGCCCGGGACCAGATGGCGTCGGCCGCCGCCTCGACGGCGGCGTCCCAGTCGCCGGGCGGCCCGAGCTCCAGCGCCTCGGTCACACCGGCGGCCAGTACCGCCGGGTCGGCGTCGGCCTCGGTCAACGAGATCCACACGTCGTGCCCGATCGGGTCCCGCCGGTTGTCGGCAGCAGCGGCGGCCAGCGCCGTGCTCTTCCCAAGCCCGGCCCCGCCGATGACGAGGGTCAAGCGGGTCTCGAACCGGGCGCCGAGCCGGGCGGTCAGGCGCGGCCGGGCCACGCCCTCCCCGGCCCGCAGCGCCTGCGGGCGGAATCGACGACGTCCCGTTGCCACCGGCGACCGAGGGTGTCAGGTCCGGACACCACGAGGCAAACCCGGGCGGTCGACTCGCCGCCGGGAGGACCTCGGCCGGGGCCGTTGCCGTCGGGTGCGCCCGGCGCCGACCTGGCGCCGCCCGCCCGGTAGCGTCGGGTCATGGGCGATCTCGCGGCGGCGGTGACGCTGGCGATCACACTGGCGGTCACCGGCCTCGGAATGGGGTGGGTCGGCCGCGCCGGGGCCAGGCGGCGGATCGACTGGAACTGGGGCGGTCACACCGCCGCCACCACGCCGAAGGATCGCTGGGACGCCGCCCACCGGGCCGCCGGGCCGATCATGGTGTCGGCCGGGGCGGTGATGGCCGCCGCCGGCGTGGTCGGCGGTGCGTTGGTCGCCTGGCGCACCTCGATCGGTGTGGCCGTCACCATGGCCCTGGTGATCGTCTCGCTGGCGCTGACGATGTGGAGCATCGGACGAGGTCTCCGGATCCTCGAGCCGTCGCCGGCGCCCGGTCGATCGCCCGGCCCGTGACGGGCCCGGCGATCCTGGTCGGCCCGACGTCAGGCCGGGGGAGCGACCCGGTCGGCGGTCGGCGAGCACGCCCAGTCGAGCCAGAACGCCAGCAGCGCCGTCAGCGACTCCTTGATGTCGGCGTACTCCATCGGCTTGAGCAGGTAGGCGTTGGCGTGGTGCCGGTAGGCGGTGGCCACGTCGGACCCGGCGTTGGAGTTCGAGAACATCACGATCGGGATCGATCGCAGCGCCTCGTCCGACTTGACCAGCTCCAGCACCTCGACACCGCTCCGGCCCGGCAGGTTGAAGTCGAGCAGCACCAGTGCAGGGGTCGGGGCGTCGACGTGCTCCCCGTCGCGGTAGAGGTAGCGCAACGCCGCCTCACCGCTGTTGACCACCTCGACCGCCACGTCCGACCTGGCCTGCTGGATGGCGATCAACACCAGTTCCGCATCGGTCGGCGAGTCCTCGACCAGCAGCACCGTCGGCCGCTCGTCGTCACCCGGTCGTCCGCTCATCGTCGCTCTTCCGCCATCGCTCCGACGGGCACGGTTGTCCTCATCGACGCCGGCCCCGGATCGCTCTCGGCCCGATCCGATCGATCGCCACCGCCACCTCGACGACCGCCCGAGTCGCGACCGTCGCCGGTGGTGAGACCATCGGGCTCGCTTCGGGCTGTTGCACCGGCGGCCGGCAGCGTGAACCAGAAGTCCGAACCGCCGTCGGCGGAGGCCATGATGCCGATCTCGCCACCGTGGGCCCTGGCGATCTTGCGGCAGATGGCCAACCCCATCCCGGTCCCCGTCGTCGACGCCGGGTCGGGCTGGTGGAACACGTCGAACACGCGCTCCCGGAGCTCCGGGTCGATGCCGGGGCCGTTGTCTCGCACGTGGATCCGCCAACCGGCGGCGGCGCCGTTGCCGTCGTCAACGGGCGTCGCACCGACGACGACCCGGGTGGCGACACCCGGCCGCTGGTGGCGGACGGCGTTGTGGACCAGGTTGCCGAGCAGCCGCTGCAGCTGTCCGGCGTCGCCGACGACGACCGGCAACTGCTCGACCGTGAGGTCGGCCGACTCGGCCACGAACAACGACGAGAGGTCGCGGGCGATGACATCCATCACATCGTTCAGATCGACCGGATCGGGTTCACCATTGAGGCGATCGAGGCTCATGAACTGGAGAAGGTCGCGAATCAGGCCGCTCTGACGCTTGGCCGCACCGCTGATGTAGGCGAGCCAGCGCTGCCCGTCACCCTCGAGCCGGTCCTGGTACGTCGAGGTCACCAGCGACGAGTAGCTGGCCATCGTGCGGAGCGGAGCCTGGAGGTCGTGTGACACCACCCTGGCGAACTGTCGGAGCTCGTCGTTTGACCGTTGCAGTTCGGCGGTCTGGGCCTCGAGCAGGTTCGAGCGCCTCGCCAACTCGTGGTTGCTGGCCTCCAGCGCCGCGGTTCGCGCTGCGACGAGCTGGGTGGCCCGCCCGTGGAACCGCCGGTACGACCGGACCACGAGCACCAGCAATCCGGTGATCAGCAGCCCGGCGACGCTGACGACGGTCGGCAGGGCGCCGGCCGTCGTGGCGAAGTCGGGCCCGGCCCGGAACGCCATCGTCAACGGCTGGCCCGGTCCGCTGACGGTGACCTGGCGGTGCAGCCGGTCGCCCTCGGTGGCTGGCAGCGTCGGGTCGTGGTCGAACAGCAGGGTCTCCGGGCGGGGGTCGTCGCCGAGGTACAGCTCGATGTCGATCGAGCCGGGCGGTCGCCCGACCCGCTGTTCCATCAGGCTGTCGAGACCGAGCGACGTGTAGATCCACCCGAGCAGGGCGGCCCGGCGGTCGTCGACGTCGTCCAGTTCGACCTCCCGTTCGTAGACCGGTGCGATGAGGGCGAACCATCGCTGGTCGTCCGGCCCGCCACCGCCGGGCTCGACGATGGCGGAGGCGACCGCGTCGCCAGTGTCCCTGGCCCGGTCGAGCGCGTCGGCCAACGCCGGGTCGTCGCCGAGGTCGACGCCGATCGCCCCCTCGGTCCCCTCCGTGCGAGGCTCGAGGAAGACGACGGTGGCCCCCGCTCCGGCCGGCGCAGCCCGATCCGCGGTCTCGGAGGCGTCCCCAACCGTCCGACCGCTCGGGGTGGCCAAGCCGAAGCCCTCGACGCCCGGCCATCGCTCGGTCAGGCTCAGCGAGCTGACATAGGTGGCCCACTCGTCCCGGCTGACATCCTCGCTCCCGTTCATCATGGCCACGCC
The DNA here is from genome assembly GCA_039195375.1 of Actinomycetota bacterium. Lineage (GTDB taxonomy): Bacteria > Actinomycetota > Acidimicrobiia > Acidimicrobiales > SZUA-35 > JAHELU01. Next base: position 14,364 of record JBCCVL010000118.1, on the reverse strand, counting down.
ACCCCACAGCACCATCTCGTGGCCCTGCATTCGCTGCATGATCATGCCCTGGAGCCGGGCCGACTCGGCTTGGAACCGCTCGGAGTTCGCCGTGTCGACCATCTGATGGGCGTACCACCAGGCGACACCGGTGAGCGCCAGGGCGATGACGACGACCCAGCTCGTCACCCCCCATCCGGCGAGGCCGCCAGGGCGCGAGACGGCGACCTCGCTCCCGGGGTCCGCTCGGTTGGCTTCGGGCCCGGTCCGGCCCGCATGCTCATCGCCGGGGTCGGCCATGCTCGAACCTCGTCGTCTCGTGTCCGAGCTATCGGCCTCGTGCCCGGTCCCCTGAAGTGGCCGGGGTCCTATCCGGGGCGTCGTCGATCGGCGGCGCCGTCCGGCCGACCGTGCGGACCGGAGGTCAGCCGGCGTCGCCGGCGAGCGTCGACATGCGCTCGGCCAGCTCGAGGTCGTAGGCCGACAGCCCGCCGACGTCGTGGGTCGTCAGCCGGACGGTCACCCGGTTGTAGACGTTCGACCACTCGGGATGATGGTTCATGCGTTCGGCCACGACGGCCGAGGCGGCCATGAACCCGAACGCGGTGGCGAAGTCCGCGAAGCGGAACGTCCGCTCGAGACCATCGTCGACCAGGGACCAGCCATCGAGGCGCCCGGCGCCCTCCGCAGCTTCGTCGGCGGTCAGTCGGGTCGGTCCGTCGCTCATGGCCAGAGCCTAGTGGCCGAGGCCGCTCAGCCCCGGGTCCAGCCGCTCGGCGGCGCCCCGATCGACGGTCCGGTGTCCGCCTCCGGGGACCAGGCAACGGGTGCGGTACGGAGTTGGCGCACGATCAGGTTCAGGACGGTGTCGAGGTCGAGGGTCGACGGCTCGGTCGTGGCCAGACCGGCCACCGGGATCGACGGTGGCGTCGCCGACCACACCTCGGAACCCTCGAGGAAGTTGAGATCGAGGGCGATCGGTCGCAGGTCGACCCTGGTGGCCACCCGACCCGGGTACTGGAACCAGCTCTCGGGCCGATCGACATAGCGATAGTGACGGTCACGGACCAGGAGTTGACGGGTGCCACGGCTCGCCCGGTTGAACACCATCGGATGGAGGCCGCCGTCGGCCGGGGTCGTCGGCCAGTGGCCGCCGTGGCCGGAGCCGGAGCGGACCAGGTAGTCGGCCGTGAGCCCCTCCGGTGGTTCGATCGCGACGTGCGGGGCCAGCGTGACGACGCTCAGGTGATCGATCGGGTGTTCGACGACCCGCACGTCACCACGTTCGAAGGCGCCCTCGCTGGCCCGGAGGTGTTGGTCCTCCAGGATCCACAGGTCTCGATGCCGTTCGGCGTCAGCGGCCATCCCGAGCAGTATCGGGATGCCCCGGGCGACGAGCGCATCGAGCTGGTCGGTGGCGCTCAGGTCGGCCAGCTCGGCCCCGATCGGCGAGCGGTGCGGATCGGTCAGCGTTCGGATGGCCATCGCCGCCCGAGCGGGCTGTCGGTCCCTGGCCGTGAGGTAGTCGCCGGCCGCAGCGGCTTCGATCAGGAACCGGCGGAGGGTGTCGGCCCGCTCCGGGTCGGTCAGGGCGAGGACCGAGGCGATGGCGTCGACGCCGGCATGGTCGCACGTGACGGCCTCGGCGGCGGTCGACCGCCCCTCGTCTTCGACGTGGTCGTCGAGGTGGTGGAACACCATCTCGGTCGACACCCGATGCCGGTAGCCGCGGGGCTGTGGCGACGTGGGTCCGTGATCGAGGAGGAGGACGGTTGCCGGGTTCGCTCGGCTGTCGACGGTGACGTTTGGAATCGACGACGCAGCGGCGTCGGCGCGGAAAGGCAGAGGTGAGGGAGGCACGTGTGATGGTTGGCCTGCGGCGGCAGGGGAAGGCGGCGGTACCGATCAGTTCAGATCGGGCACAAAAGGTATCAGGTGGGGCCAATCACCGGTCGGACGCTTCCCGCATTCATCGGACAGGGGCGAGCTCAGTCGCCGTGCATCCGGTTCCGCCAGGTCGATGGGTCGAGGCCGAGCTCCTCCATCCGGTCGACGATCCACAGCGGCGGTTCCATCTCGCCATCGATGGCCCTGGCCAGGTGGTCCCCGTCCTCGGCCCAGACGTGGCACGAGTTGATGTTGTGGCTCATCCTGGCCCGGATCTCCTCCGGGCTCGGGTTCGACGGCATCGGCGCCGGTACCGGCGTGCCGTCGGCCGGATCGTTGGCCCGCATCGACCAGATCGACTGCACGGCGACCGGAGCCATCGCCTGGAGCAGCGCCGTGGTGTGGGTGCAGCCACGAGGCCCGCCGAACAGCTCGCGGATGCGGTGGGTGAAGCCACGGGCGATCGAGAGCCCGACCAGGCTCTGGTAGTGGTCGGTGATCGACGTGCAGGCCCGGTGGGGGTGGGTCTCCATCACCACCTCGGCCTCGATGATCTCGAGGTCGGGGAAGCGGACGACGATGTCGATCACCATGTGGTGGATGGCGAGCGGCTCCGGGTCGTCGTCGACGTACATCCCCGGCGGCTTCTGGTCGAGCACCTGACCGCGGATGAGGAGCTCGGTGGCGGACCGGCGGTAGGAGCGGACGGAGTACGTGCGGTCGTGGAGCAGGGGCAGGTCGGGCTCGGCCACGTCGAGGTGGGCGATGGCGGGGCGGGGGAGCGCAGTCGTCATAGCACTCCCATTCCACCGCTCCGCCCCGACGAACCCAAATCGGCGCCGGGGCGGCGGCTGGTCAGCGGAGCGAGGCAAGCAGGTCGTCGACCGGCTCGATGAGGAGGTCGACGGTCCAGACGCCGAGGTGCTCGCCGGCGAAGGGCTGGAGGGTGGCGACGACCTCGTTGGCCAGGTGGCGGTCGCCGGTGGCCCTGGCGACGTGGCCGGCGACCACGGGTAGCAGCTGGATCGACGGGTCGGGTGGGATCGAGGCCAGGCGGCCCCGGTGGGGGTGGATGAGCTCGGCCGCCTCATGGGCTCGGCCCTGGGCCAGCAGATAGAGGGCCTCGATGGCGATGGCGCCCTCGATGTTCAGCTGCCCGGAGAGCTGGCGGACCGCCCCCCGGGTGGCGGCGTTCAGGCGACCGGCGACCAGGTCGTGCCACACCCTGGACAGCAGGGCGACCGACTGGTCGAGAGCGCTGGTCTGGAAGCGGATACTCGGGTCGTCGCCGTCGACCAACCGGCGGGTCGGCAGATGATGGTAGAGAGCGTTGCGGGCGAGGTCGCCGTGCCACGGCCGGTCATCGGGGTAGGCGGCCGCCATCAGCCCGTCGACGTCGTCCAGGAGGGCGGGCAGGTCGTCGAACCGGCCCCGGCGGAACGCCACCGCCACCCGGAACCGGGCGGCCTCGATCGCGGCGTCGGGGTGGTCGAACCCGGCCAGCACCTCGGTCTGCTCGACCAGGCCACGGTCGAGGGGTTGGCCGAGCAGCGAGTACACCAGTACCCGTTGGGCCCGGAACCGGTCGATCGGGTCGTCGGCCTCGACCAGCTCCCGGCGGACGAGCTCGGCCCCGTCCGGGTGCCTGGCCAGGGCGTGGGCGTCGACCGCAACGTAGATCCGCTCGTGGTCCCGGCCGTGGAGGCCGTGGCTCAGCAGGTGGCCGAGCAACAGGTGGGGCATGCCGTTCGCCGGGTCGCAATGGTCGAACCAGCGGGTTGTCCGCCTCGTGAGGTCGGCCCCGACCTCGTCGGATCCGGCGTCGATCATGGCCTGCGCCGCGGCCGGCTCGCCGGCGATGAACGCCTCGGCCGCCGCGCTGATGACGGTGAGGGCCCGCACCTCGTCGTCGGTCGGGCTCGGAGCCAGCGCCCGGGCCGGAGGCGGCGCAGGAGACGGAGTGGTTGCCGGACCGGGGATCGATGCCGCTGCGGTTGCCGTCGGGGTTGTCGACGTGCGGCCGTCGCCGTCGGCGCCGAGGGAGCGCCGGAGCGCGTCCCAGACCACCTCGTCGTGCGGGTGTCGATGGGCCAGCGCCGTCAGTCGGTCGATGATCAGGCGCGGCGGCTGAACGGTTCCGTCGGTGCCGAGCCATCGGTGGGCTGCGGTCAGCGCCGCCAGGTCGAGCGAGACCCGCATCGAGCCGGCGGTCTCGTGGGGCAGCCCCATCAGGGGCTCGAGCCACCATCGGGGTGCCGTGTCGTCGCCGTTGGCCGTCGGTCCGCCGCCCTCGCCACGGTCGAGCAGGTCGAGGTCGGTGGTGACCGCCTCGACGTCGAGCCGGTAGGCGCCGTTGTGGTGGCGGACGATCGACTCGGCCACGTCACCGAGGCCGGCGCTGCGGAGGGACCGGCGGAGACTCGACAGGTGCCGTTGGAGGGCGTTCAGGCCGGAGGCCGGGGCGACGGGCCACAGCAGGTCGAGCAGTCGCTCGGCGCTGATCGGCTGGCCCCGACGGACGGCCAACAGGGCGAGGACCTCCGCCGGCCGGCCGGTCGGCGTCACCCGGACCGGGCCGCTGCTGATGGCGATCGGGCCGAACAGCTCGACGTTGGCCACCGTCGGCCCGCGGCCGTGCCCGTTGGCGACCGGATCGGCTGCGGTGGCGGCCGCCCCGCCGGTGCTCGGTTCGTGTGCGCTCGACGCTGACATGCTCCCGTCCGGCCCGTCAGTCACCACGTCGGACGGGCTGTCTCGTCGTTGCGGTCCAGTCTGCCAGGGTCAGCGGTCGGTCAGTGAGTCCGTCGACCATGTTCGGCGATGGCCAGACGGTCGACATGACCGGACGACCGATCGTTGAAATCCGAAGAACCCCGAAAGAAGACGTATCTGGGCGCCGCCCACTCGTGTCCTACATGGCATCGGGACCGGGTGACCCGGTGCCGTTCGCTAGGAGGAGGAACCATGGACGACCCACGCACCGGCGTGGAGCGGGCCCTGACGCGCATCAGCGTCGCCCGCCCGTACTTCGATCTCGCCGACCTCGAGTTGGTCGGTGACGGGATCGTGGAGGCGACGGTCCCGTCCCACCCGACCACCGCACCCGAGGCCGGTGCCATCGAGGCGGCCCAGGTGGCCCGCCACCTCGCCATACTCGGCTCCTGCGCCGTCGCCCTCACCCGCGACGACGACTCCCGCCATCACTACCTCGCGACCAGGGCCCACTACTCCCGGATGGCCAACGCCCCGGCATCGGTCGACGGCCCGCTCCGGGCCCAGGCCATCGGGTCCTGGATCGACAAGCGCAACGCCAGGGCCCTGGTCACCCTCAGCGATGCCGACGGTCGGGCCCTCAACCTCCTCGACGTGACCTACACCGTGTTGGCCCCCCGGATGTTCGCCCGGCTCAACCCGCCGATCGACCTGGACGCAATCGACGCGGCAACCACCGGGGCGCAGCCGACCGAGACGACCGAGACGATCGAGCGACGCCCCGGCGGGGTCCGCGTCGACGCCGGGCCGATCCCGGTCGAGATGTGCGCCGGTCACTTCCCCGACTATCCGGCCGCTCCCGTGGCGATCGTGATGGGCCAACTGTGCGACGCCGCCGGTCTGGCCATGCTCGATCACCTCGGCCTCGGCCCCCTCGATTCCGGTGGCGGTGGCTCGGAGGGAGGTCATCGCTACCGGATCGAGGAGGGGCACGTCGAGGCCACCGGGCTGGCCAGGGCCGGTCAGCGTCTCGTGCTCGACGCCACCTACGTCACCCCGGTCCGGGGCGGGCACCGGCTGCGGGGTGAGGCGCTGGCCGACGGCGAGGTCGTCGGCGAGGTCGACGTCGTGCTGTCGGTCCACGGCCCCCGGGTCGCCGGGACCGAGATCGAGCCCGCCGACGTCGTCGCCGCTGCTGACGCCGCCGGCGACGGCACCGGCGGTGCTGCCGGCGACGACCGGCCCGACCGCGACGCCCTGATCGACCTCGAGGGGATCCGGGTCTGATGCTCGATCGGTTGGCCGACCTCGTCCTGGCCCGGCCGAAGACGATCCTCGGGCTGTTCCTCGCCCTCGTGGTCGCCGGCGGCGTCTACGGGCGGGACGTGCCGAGCGCGCTCTCGCCCGCCGGCTACGAGGTCGGCGGCAGCGAGTCGACCGCAGCACAGGCCGCCCTGGCCGACCGGTTCGACACCGGCCCCGTCAACCTCGTCGTGCTGGTCGACACCGGTTCGGCCGGTGGGGTCGACGATGCCGTCGTGGCCGGTGAGGTCGAGGCGCTCACCGCCGAGTTGGTGGCGACGCCCGACCTGGCCGACCTCACCTCCTACTGGGCGGCCGGCGACGAGCGGCTGCGGTCGACCGACGGACGTCACGGCCTCATCACCGCCAGGATCGTCGCCTCCGAGGACGAGGTCTACGACCGGGCCGAGACCGTCAGGGAGGAGCTGAGCGGGCCACGGGGGGAGCTGACGATCACCGTCGGCGGCAGCTCGGTCGCCAACCTCGAGATCGTCGAGGAGTCCGAGCGGGACCTGCTCCGGGCCGAGGCCATCGCCATTCCCGTCACCACGATCATCATGCTGCTCGTGTTCCGCAGCGTCATCGCCGCCCTCCTGCCCCTCGTCGTGGCCGCGGTGGCCGTCCTCGGCACCGCAGCGGCGCTCAAGGGCCTCTCGGAGCTGACGCTCGTCTCGATCTTCGCCCTGAACCTCACCACCGCACTCGGGCTCGGCATGGGCGTTGACTACAGCCTGTTCGCCATCTCCCGATGGCGGGAGGAGCGGGCCGCCGGGGCCAGCGCCGACGACGCACTGCGGACCACCGTCCGCCGGGCCGGCCGTTCGATCCTGTTCTCCGGGCTGACCACCGCGGCCACCCTCGCCGCGCTGCTGCTGTTCGACTACCCGCTGCTGCGGTCGCTTGCCGTCGCCGGTTTCGCCGTCGTGCTGCTGGCCACCGTGGGTGGCCTGGTCGCCCTGCCGGCGGCGATGGCCCTGCTTGGCGACCACATCGACCGCTGGACCGTCCGCCGATCACAGGCCGAGGCCCGCCCGGTCGAGTCCGGCGGCTGGTACCGCCTGGCTCGGTGGGTCATGGCCCACCCCGGCATGACGATCGTCGCCACCGTCGCCGTGCTGCTGGCCCTCGGATCGCCGTTCCTGCGGGCCGAGTTCGGCATCCCCGACGACCGGGCCCTCCCGACCTCGACCCAGGCCCGTCAGGTGGCCGACGTGATCCGGGCCGACTTCGATTCCAGCCAGTTCGGCGCCATGGCCGCCGTGTCGACCGAGACGATCACCGACGGCGAGCTCTCCGACCACGCCGTCGAGGTCAGCCGGATCGACGGCGTCGCCGGGGTCGAGACCGCAACCGGCATCTACGTCGACGGCGCCCTCGTCGGGTCGAGCCCGACGCCCGACCGGTTCCGCACGACCGACGGCGGCGATGCGTGGTTGGCCGTGCTGCCGGCGGTCGAGCCGGTGTCGACGGAGGCGGAGGCGATGGTGGCGGGCATCCGGGCCATCGACGGGCCGACCCCGTTCCTGCTCGGCGGCGAATCCGCCCGCCAGGTCGACAACAAGGCGGAGATCGCCTCGAAGCTCGTGCCGGTGGCGATCTGGGTGTTCGTGGTCGTGTCGCTGCTCCTGTTCTGGAGCTTCGGGAGCATCGTGTTGCCGCTCAAGGCGGTCGTGCTCAACCTGCTGAGCCTCACCGCCTCGTTCGGGGCCATCGTCTGGATCTTCCAGGACGGTCGTCTGACCGGGTTGCTCGGCTTCACCCCGACGGGTCTGACCGACGCCCAGACCCCGATCCTGATCTTCTGCATCGCCTTCGGGCTCTCGATGGACTACGAGGTGTTCCTGCTCTCCCGCATCAAGGAGGAGTGGGACCGAACGGGTGACACCAGGCGGGCCGTCGCCGTCGGCCTGCAGCGGACCGGTGGCATCATCACCGCCGCCGCCGTGTTGATGGCGGCGGTCTTCCTGGCCTTCGCCTCGGGCAACGTGACGTTCATCCAGTTGGTCGGCATCGGCCTGGCGCTGGCCATCATCGCCGATGCCACCCTCGTCCGCTCCCTCCTGGTCCCTGCCTTCATGGTGGTGGCCGGGCGGTGGAACTGGTGGCCGTCGGGAGCGGCGCTCGCGTCCGCCGCATCGGCCGCCGATCCGATCGATCTGACCGCGGCAAACGGATCCGCCGAAGACGATGCCGCCGCATCCGGTCGACGTCTCGCCGACGGCGAGCGAACAGGTGACGAGTTGGAGGGAGTGCAGCGATGAGCGCAGGAGTGCAGGAGCAACGGAGCGGGAGTCGGTTGGTGGCGGTGGGGACGGCCCTGCCGGACAAGGTGCTGACCAACGCCGACTTCGAGGTGATGATGGACACCAGCGACGAGTGGATCCGATCCCGGACCGGGATCGGCGAGCGCCGGGTCGGGGGCACCACCACCGGTTTGGCCTCCGAGGCCGCCGAGCAGGCGCTCGAGCGTTCGGGGGTGCCGGCGGACTCGGTCGGGCTGGTCATCGCCGCCACCCAGACCCCGGACGACCTCTGCCCGTCGACCGCAGCCGGTGTCCAGGACGCACTCGGCCTGACGTGTGCGGCCTTCGACGTGAACGCCGCCTGTGCCGGTTTCTCCTACGGGCTCGTGGTGGCGCACTCGATGCTGTTGAGCGGAGCGACCGACGCCGCCCTGGTGGTCGGGGTCGACCGCATGACGGCGGCAACCAACTACGACGACCGCTCGACCGCGATCCTCTTCGGCGACGGGGCCGGTGCGGTCGTGTTGACCAACGAGCCGGACGGCGACCGGGGCATCCGGGCCTGGGACACCGGTACCGACGGCAGCCACGCCGACATCCTGGCCAGTCCCATCCGCGACGGGCGGATCACCGGGGTGGAGATGAACGGCAAGGTGCTGTTCAAGCACATGGTCCGCTACGCCGTCGACTCGGCCAGGGCGGCGGTCGAGCGGGCGGGGCTCGAGCTCGATGACGTGGTTGCGGTGCTGGCCCACCAGGCCAACCAGCGGATCCTGGACGCCGTGGCCGATCGGCTCGGTGTCGACCACGACCGGGTGATCTCGATCATCGAGCACACCGGCAACACCTCGGCCGCGTCGGTGCCGCTCGCCCTCGACGCCGCGGTTGGCGACGGTCGGGTGTCGCCCGGCGATCCGATCCTGCTGCTCGGCTTCGGTGGCGGACTCTCGTGGGCCAGCACCGTGGCGGTCTGGGGGTAGACGGTCAGGGGGCGACCGCTCGCCGCCCGTCACGACAGGCCGATGGCGTCCTCCAGGGCCGCTCGCATCGGTCCGGTTGCCGGGCGTGATCCGGTCCACAGCCGGATGTTCTCGGCCGCCTGGTTCACCAGCATCCCGGTGCCGTCGACCGTGGTGGCGCCGGCCTCGGCGGCGGCGCGGAGGAACGCGGTCTCCGCCGGATTGAACACGACGTCGCCGACGACCGAGTCGGGGGCCAGGGTCGACCAGTCGACGTCGATCGCGGCCTCGACGTCCGGGGTCATGCCGACCGGGGTGGCATCGACGACCAACCGGACCTGGTCGGGGATCGGCAGCGGATCGCGCCAGGGCACGATTCCGACGCCGGCCCCGGCGTCGCTCACGAGGTGGGTGACGGCCGCGGCGCGGTCGGCGTCACGGCCGGCGACGAAGACCCGTGCCGCACCGGCGAGGCCGAGCTCGACGGCGATCGCCGACGCCGCGCCGCCGGTGCCGATGACCATGGCCTCGACCCCGGTCACGTCGATCAGGTCCCGACAGGAGGCCACGAAGCCGGCGCCGTCGGTGTTGTGTCCGACCCAGCCGCCGGCGCCGCCGTCGCCACCGATGCGGACGACGCAGTTGACGGCCTGGCACAGCGTCGCCGACGGCGACAGCGAGTCGAGCAGTGGGATCACCGCCTGCTTGTGCGGCATCGAGCAGTTGAACCCGTGCCACCCCATGGCCCTCGCACCGTCGACCGCCGCGGTCAGGTCGGCCGGCTCGACCTCGCAGTTGACGTAGCGCCAGGGCAGGCTCTCGGCGCCGAAGGCGGCGTCCATCATCGCCACCGTGGGGTTGTCGGCCGCCCCGGTGGAGAACGAACCGACGACATCATCGAGGAAGGAGGGCGTGGTCATCGACCGAGAGGCTTCCAGCCGCCGGCCGACGGCGCAAGCGCTCCTCCACCTGCGTGGCGCCGGGGCCGTTCCCCTGGCAACCCGCCGCATCCCGTTCCGGGCCGGCGGCCCTGGCCGATTGCCGACGGGCGCGCCGCTCGTCTACTCGCTGAGGGTGAAGCGGGGAAGGGCGTTGCCCTCGCCGGTGTCGTGCCAGACCACGTGGACGGCAGCGTCGATGGCCACGGCCTCGGGGTCGCAGTCGACAATGTTGGTCATCAGCCGTGGCCCCTCCTCCAGCTCGACGTAGGCCAGCACGTATGGTGCCGCCCGACCCCACGAGCCCGGGGCCCGGTGCACGACCGTGTAGCTGTAGACGGTGCCCCGACCGGTGGCGTCGAACCAGCCGAGGTCGAAGCTCTGGCACGTCGGGCACAGTGCCTTCGGCCACCAGACGACCGTGCCGCAGTCGGCACAGCGCTGGAGGGTGAGCCGACCCTCGGCCGTTGCGGCCCAGAACGGCTCCGAGTCGACGTTGACCGCCGGTGGCCTGGTCGGGATCGCCGCCTGCTCGTCGCCCATCAGAGGCTCCTTCCCAGGATCAGCGTGGCCGAGCCCATCCGGGCCGACAGTGAACCGCCGGTTCCGTGGGCCAGGGCCAGCTCACAGTCGGGCACCTGAACGGGGGCATTGGCCTCGCCCCGCAGCTGACGCACCGCTTCGAGGATCTTCGTCATGCCGCCCCGGTTGCCGGGGTGGTTGTTGCAGAGCCCGCCGCCGTCGGTGTTGAACGGCAGACCACCGTTGGGGGCCTGCAGCCGACCGTCGAGCACGAACTCGCCGCCCTTGCCCTTCTCGCAGAACCCGAGGTCCTCGAGCGTCTGCAACACCGTGATGGTGAACGAGTCGTAGATCGAGACGTAGTCGATGTCGCCCGGTGTCACGCCGGCCTCGGCGAACGCCGCCTGGCCGGACCACACGGCGCCGGTGTTGGTCAGGTCGATGCGGCCGTTGGCGGTGCCCTTGTTGGCCTCGCCGGCCCCGAGGATCGGGACGCAGTGGCGGTCGAGGTCGGCGGCGACGTCGGGGTGGACCACGACGACCGCCCCGCCGCCGTCGGTGATGACGCAGCAGTCGAGCCGGTGGAGCGGGTCGGCGATCATCGGCGACTCGAGCACCTCCCCGACGGTGACGACGTCACGCAGGAAGGCGTGCGGATTGTGGGTGGCATGGACGGATGCCGCGACCTTGATCTCGGCCAGCTGCTCGCTCGTCGTGCCGAACTCGTGCATGTGGCGGCGGGCGGCGAGTGCGTAGTTGGCCGGGACCCCGGCGCCCCACAGGCTCTCGAACCCCGATTCGGGGCCGGAGGCTCTGGCCGACCCGCCGGGTTGGGCCCCGCCGGTCCTTGGCTTGCCGGCCAGGCTGACCAGCGCGATCCGGCACTTCCCGGCGGCGATGGCGGCGGCCGCATGGTTGACGTGGGCCAGGTACGACGAGCCGCCCATCTCGGTCGAGTCGATCCACGAGGCCCGGACCCCGAGGTAGTCGAGCATGGACAGCGTGCCGAAGCCGGGGGCGTCGCCAGCTGAGACGAAGGCGTCGACGTCGTCCATCGAGAGCCCGGCGTCGGCCAACGCCCCGACGCAGCACCTGGCGTGGATCTCCATGAGCGATTCGTCCGGGAGGTGCCGCCCCGGATGCTCGTGGATGCCGGCGATGAAGGCCTGGCCCCGGATGGTCATCGACGGCCTCGTGCGGTCATCTCGTGCCTCGGTTGCTCACCGGCCCGACGATAGCGGTCGGTCGTGAACCGTCGAAAACGAGTGTCGAGGCCGTTGCGGTGGATCGTGATGGATGTCGAAACTACGCTCGTCGGTACCCAGCCGAGTGGCCGGACTCACCGACGCGGGAGGGAGGCGAGGGAGGGTCGCCATGGCGGAGCAGAATCTCGGCGAGTGGGACGCCCGCCCCGTCCACCCCGGTTTCGAGCCGGTTCGCCTGGTCGACGACCTCTTCGAGGTCGATGAGGACGCGGTCCGCCAGGCCGAGGAGGCCGAGGCGCTCGACCGCGGCGCCGACGCAGCGGCCGACACGCGGACCGACACCGACACCGACATCGACACCGACTCGGCCCTCGACACCGGCCGTGCCGACCACACCGACCGTGCCTACCACTCCGACGCAGCGTCCGATGACGACGCCGGGCGCGAGGCCGGTCGACTGCTCGAGGACGATGCCTCCGGGGAGCGGGTCCGCCCCGAGCCGACGGTGCCGCTCGAGCGGTCGCGGCTGCTGCCGGCGCCACCGGACGACGACCGGGACTGGCCACTCGGGCGCCCCCCGGTCTTCTGGCTCGGGGTGCTCGTCGGGCTGTTGCCGCTGGTTGCGTTGCTGGCGGGGCTGATCGGCTACGCCATCGGTCGGGGCGGCGACGGTGACGCCGTCGCGGTCGACACCCGGGCGGCGGCCACCGCCGGTGTGCCGACCGACGACGGGACCGATGGGTCGGACGTCGGGGCCACGACCGCCGATGGGGCGGGGACCGACGCTGGCCCGACCGACGCCGACACGGTCGCCGTCGATGCCGGAACGACCGGTACCGCCGCCACCGTCCGAGCCGCGGCGCCGAGCCCCGGACCCCAGCGGCTCGTGGCCTCCGGGCTGGTCAGCGACGACACCATCGAGTTGGCCGGCGAGCTACCGCCCCAGCGGCAGTCGCAATGGTCCGGCGAGGTCCGTGACCTGGCCACCGTGCTCGGCCGGCGCCTCGTCGACGGTACCGAGGTGGCCGAGCCGGGGGCCGACGCCGCCGAACTGACCATCCGCTTCCCCGGCGCCGTGCTGTTCACCCCCGACAGCGACGTCGGCTTCGATGGTGACCCCGGCCCGGTGCTCGGCGCCATCGCCGGTGTGCTGAACCGGGGCACCGCCAGGGTGACGATCGTGGCCTACGCCGACCCGAGCGATCCGGACGCCGCCATCCTCGCCCTGTCCCGGGCCGGTCGTATCCACGGACAGCTCGTCGAGCTCGGCGTCGAATCGGACCGCTTGGCGGTCGAGTCACGGTCCCCCGGTGACGCCCCGATCGGCGTGGCCGGCGACGTGATCGATCGCCGGGCCGACGTCGAGTTCCGCTTCCGCTCCTGAGCGGCGTGCGCAGACGAGGCGACGACCTCGGCGGCCGGTGGGTCAGCGCTGTTGGCGCAAGCCTCGCACGACCTTGTCGAGACTACGGCCGAGCGAGCTCACGTCGGTCCTGGTCAGGTGGTCGAACAGCAGGGCCCTGACCGAGCGGAGGTGGGCGGGGGCGATGCGTTCCAACAGCTCGACGCCGTCCTCGGTCAGGATGACGTCGATCGCCCGCCCGTCGTCTCGGCAGCGCTCGCGACGCACGAGACCACGGCCGGCGAGGCGGTCGATCCGTTGCGAGAGGCGGGTCCGACTGGCCAGCATCCGGGTGGCCAACTCGCCGACGCGGAGCCGGCGATCCTCGGTCTCCGACAGGAGGTGCAGGACCTCGTAGTCCTCCATCGTGACCTCGCCGAGGCGCTTCAGGTCCCGGTCGAGGATCTCGAAGAGGCCGGTGCCGACCTCGAGCAGCGCCAGCCAGGCCCGCCGCTCCTCGTCGTCCAACCACTCGACGTCGGCTGACGTCGGCAGCGCACCGGGTTCGGGTGCGCTGGCGGTCGGGGACGGGCGATCGGCGGCGGGCCTCGGGCCGGCGGCTGGACTCATCGGCTCTGCTGCTCTCCCTCCGGGCCGGGCGAGAACGTCCGACCGCTGGCCGACGGTCAGGGCTGGACGAGCTGGATCTCGAGCTCGACCTTCACCTTGTCGCCGATGGCCATGCGGTCGACGCCGACCGGCACGTCGAATTCAACACCGTAGTCGGACCGCGAGATGGTGGTGGAGGCGGAGAAGCCGGCGTGGGTCTTGGAGTCCATCGGGTAGACCTCGGTGCCGTTGAACTCGACATCGAGGCGGACCGGCTTGGAGATGCCGTTGAGGGTCAGGGTGCCGTCGACCGCATAGTCGTCGCCGTCGGCGACGATCCGCTCGCTGGCGAACTGGAGGGTGGGGTGCTGGTCGACGTCGAAGAAGTCCGTGCCGCGCAGGTGGGCGTCGCGGTCGGGGTTGTTGGTGTCGACCGACGCGAGGTCCACGGTGGCGGCCAGTGCCGAGGCATCGAGGTCGGTGCCGACGTCGAGGCTGGCGTCGAACTGGTTGAACCGCCCGCGGACCTTGGACAGGCCGAGGTGGCGGACGACGAACTCGACGCTGCTGTGGGCGGCGTCGACCTGCCAGGTGCCGGTGGCGAGGGGGAGTGCGGAGGTGACGGTCATCGGTGTGCCTTTCGGGCGAGTGTTCGCCATTGGATCG
>JBCCVL010000117.1:0-20535 GCA_039195375.1 Actinomycetota bacterium | reverse complement strand
TCCGGCGGTTCACCGTTGAGGCTGCTCGTACCGTCGCCGGCTACCACCTCCTGGTAGGTCTCGATGCCTGGTCGGAAGACCCTGGAGCGATGGTCGTCCACGTCATCGACATCTGGCCCGACCGGTGGCCGCACCCCGAGTAATCTACGCGTAACCGGCGTTCCCGGACGGGCAGACCACGCGATAACGCGACCGCTCAGGGTGAGGCGAGCTTGGAGGCTCTAACCCCGGAATCCGCCCCGGAAACGCATTGGCCAGCATTGGCCCAGGCAGACGCACTGGACGGGTTGGGCTCCGCCAGCACCCGAGACTCAGCTGCGACCGACCAGCCTGGACGAACTGGCCGACATTCGTAATGCGTAGGTCAGGGGTTCGACTCCCCTTTCGGGCTCCAGCTCTGGCCAGGTGCCGGCACTGTCGGCTCGTCGATGTCGGTGTACCTTGAGACATGACGCCTCGCGACGAAGAGCTGACCGTCGAGGCCGCCGCGCGCCAGGCTGAGCTCGAGCGTTCGTGGTCCGCCGCCCGCTTGGCGCTGGCTGATCCGAAGTTCCGTCAGAGTCTTGAGGGTGAGATCGCTCGGGTGAACGGTTCTCGGTCGACCGAGGCGGTGTCACGCGAGCAGTTCCTCGCGGCTACCGAGCCAACCGCCGAGTAGTGCCGCTGCGCGAGATCGGTGCCTTCGCTGAGTGGGTCGAGCGGGAGGCGCCGAGTCGCCGGGCTCGAAGTGTTGCCCGAACGTTCATCGCCGAGCTTGGTGATGAGCCGTGGAGGGCGCCGAGTGTGCCGGTCCCGGAGCTGTCGAGCCAGCCTGAGTACGAGGTCCGTTCGGCCTTGCTTGTCGTCGAGGGTGAGATGGACGTTCAAGTCTGGTATCTCTACGCCTACGCCTACGCCTCCGGCAATGCCGATCTGATCGCCGTCACGAACCGCTGACGGCCGAGCGCTGGCTGCTGAAGACTACGAATCTGACTACGAGTCTCGTTGGGATCGGCTGGCAGAGATTGGAACCAGCCGGACCGGGCGTGCCTGCTACGTCGCACCGTCAGCGAGTTGTGGCACTCGTTTGACAGGCGGGCCCACGTTCGCAATGCGTAGGTCAGGGGTTCGACTCCCCTTTCGGGCTCCACCCCCTCATCAGAGGAAACGCGTCTCCTGAGGTTGGGGGTTTCACGATCGCAGCTGCGAGCTGCCGTTCCCCGCTCGCGTCGGTCCGGGTCGCCTGTCGTCACTGATGGACCGGCGGCTCTGGGGGTGCGGGTGTCGAGCATCTTCTGGACGGTGGAGTCGGCGTCGCTCTCGGATCCGGTCGCCCAGACGACGCGACGTTCCTGCGTCGCCACCAGCACGAGGTCGGCGTCCCGATCCGAGGCGAGGCCCTCGGCCGGTTCGTCTCGGCGCGAGTCGAAGGCGCTGATCAGGATGGCGCGCAACTTGTCGTGACCTCCGACTCCAGGTGGGACCACCGTCGCCGGACGGTCCTCTGATCCCGCCTCCAGCGCCGCGCCGCTCACGCCGCTTCGAGGACGAAGAAGATGAAGCAGAGGAAGCGGGTACGGCCGCCGAGATCGGCCAGGAGCTCCGGTGGGGTGTCGGGCGCCGGTGGCGGCTCGCCGATGACCGAGATGCGGAAGCCGGCGTCGGTGAACGCCGCGGCCATGGCGTGGAGCGGACGGTGCCAGTAGGTCAGCACGGCCGTCTCGGCGCTGAACGTGTACTCCTCGGACCACTCGGTCAGCGCGAAGTAGTCGGCGTCGAGATTGGCCAACTTGAAGATGGCCGGATGGTTCACGGAGACGAGCAGCCGCCCACCCGGCCTCAGGATGCGCCGCAGCTCGGCCAATGGGGCCGTCCAGTCCCGGAGGTAGTGCAGCACGAGCGATGCGATGACGTCGTCGAACTCGGCGTCGTCGAACGGTAGGCGTGCCGCCAGATCGGCCACATGGACGCGAACACCGTCGCCAAGCCGGTTCCTGGCGAGGCCGACCATCGCCGGGCTGGCGTCGAAGCCGGTCACGTCGGCGCCCTTCGCCCGGAGGGCGGAGGCGAGCAGCCCCGAACCACAACCGGCGTCGAGCACGCGGCGTCCGTTCACGTCGCCTGCGAGTTCGAGCATCGCCGGCCGTTCGTAGTACGCATTGAACAGGCTGGACTCGTTGTCGTCGGCGTACGCCTCGGCGAAACCGTCGTAGTGGTCAGGCCGCACGTCGCTGCGACTCCCGTCGATCACGATCTGCGTGTCTCGACGGGTCGCGACCGGTTCGGGGTGCAAGGTGCCCGTTCACCGCCGGGACCGTAGCCGACGCCGTCGGGGACCGTTGGTCATCATCGCGCCGGCACCGGCCGCTCGACGTCCTGCAGAGGCTCCTCACGCCTCGGGCGTCCGGCGCGGCTCGCCGTGCGGGCGGCGGGGGGGACTCCACCGTCTGGTCCCCTCGTCGAGGAGATCAGCGTGTGGCGCCGAACACCTGCGTCCAGTAGGGCCGGTCGTTGCTGGCCCGGTTGGTGGCGTACCCCACCCCGAGATCCTCGAAGCTGCAATTGAGGATGTTGCGCCGGTGGCCGTCGGAACTCATCCAACCGGCCATCACCGACTCGGCCGTGCCGTACCCGGAGGCGATGTTCTCCCCCCAGGTCCGCGCCGGATAGCCGGTGTCGGCGATCCGCTCGCCGGGGCCGACGCCATCGGGGCTGGTGTGACGGAGGTAGCCGCGGGCGGCCATGTCCTCGCTGTGGCCTCGGGCCGCCTGGTTCAGCCGGCCATCGAGGGACAGTGGCGCGCATCCGGCCTGGACCCTGGCCTCGTTGACGAGGTCGAGGATCTCCCGCTCCACGCCAGGGTCGGGATCGGGATCCGGATCGCGTTCGGGCTCGGCCAGGAGTACCGCTCGGGCATCGACGATGCGCTGGCCGGTCTCGAGGCAGTGGGCCTGGTTGAGCCACGTCGTTCCCGAGCGCTCCCAGGTCTCGCGGCCGGGGGCGATGTAGGTCAGCACGTAGCAGGCCGGCGTCTCGGGCTCGAACCCGAACCGGCCGGAACCGTCGGTGACGACCTGGGTCAGCCACCGGCCGCGGCTCCCGTCACCGTTCGCCTGGAACAGGTCGACCGCCACACCGGAACGGGCTCGACCGGCGCGGTCGACGACGGTCCCGGCCAACAGCCCGGACTCGGCACCGGGTCCAGCCAGGGTGGCGTCGGCGTCGCCGACCCGTTGGCCGACGTCGACGCAGTGGAGCTGGTTGAGCCACGTCGTTCCCGAGCGCTCCCAGGTCGCGTCGCCGGGGGCGATGAAGGTCAGGACGTGACAACCGGCCTGGTCGAGTTCGAACCCGAAGTTCCCTGCCGCGTCGGTGGTGGCCGAGCGGAGGTAGGCGAGTCGCGACCCGTTCCGGTCGCCGGCGAAGAGGTCGACCACAACGCCACCGACCGGCCCATCGGCGCCCTCGACCGACCCGCCGATGGCGGCGGTCGGGTCCTGGGCACCGCCCGCTCCGGCGCCGAGCACCGTCGCCAACGTCATCACGATCGCCGCCGCGCCGGCCAGCAGCCATTCCCGCCGAACTCGCATCGTGCTCCGCCCCGTCACTCGTCCGATCGCCGACCGGCCCGGCCGCAGCCACCACTGGCCCGCCCGACCGCTTGCCACCCTACCCCGGTTGGCCGGCCGCTGGTCGGCGATGGCCCCGCTCGGATGACGGGACGGGATCGACGAGGACCGTCAGCCGCGCCCCGGCAGGAACGCCCCATGGGTCCCGATTGGCACGTGCTGGTCGGGGATCCAGATGCTGGCGACCGGGTCGCCAGCGAAGTCCTTGGCGTCGAGGACGACGAGCCGGGAGCGCTCGTCGTCCGGTTGGTAGACGTAGCCGAGCAGCCAGCCGTCGTCTTCGTCGACGGCATCGGCGCGGGGCACGAAGGTGAGCTCACCGCAGTTGCCGCCGCCGAAGTCCTGCCGCTCGGTCGTGTTCGTCTCGTGGTCGATCTTGACGGCGCCATCGAAGGAGGGGTCGAGCGTGGCCTCGGCGGTGTAGCCGAACCGGTACGGTCGGCCGAGGAACCCGGGATTGACGATGGGGAAGTCGAGCGGTTCATCGGTGACGCGTCGTTCGGTGCCGACGGCGGTCGGTCCGTCGAGGTCGAAGGTCCATCGGTCGATCGTCGGCAGCGTGTCACCCAACGGGCCGTAGGCGTCGTCGCGGGCCGCCCGCTCGTAGCGACTCACGTCGATGACCACTCGGCCGTCCGGGGTCTCGAAGGCGTTGAGGGGGTGGTAGACGTAGCAGGGCTCGACCTCGAACCAGCGGACGTCGTCGGCGGTCCCGTCCTTCGGGAGCAGTCCGACCCGGGCGGGCTTGTCCGGGGCCCATGCGATCGGCAGGGTGGTTCGCTCGAGCATGCTCGGATCGAACACCACGTTCAGGTCGTAGATGACGGCGAAGCGCTCCGTGATCGACATGTCGTGGATCTGGGTGGCCCCGGCGAGCGGGACCCGGACGCGGTTCAACAGCTCGCCGTCCGCCGTGAGTCGGAGGTACAGGGCGTTCGACCCGAGCACCATGCTGTAGACGACGGCGTGCACGTCACCGTCGACGGGATCGATCTTGTGGTGTCCGGTGAAGCCGTCGCCGAGGACCCCGCCGAGGTCGCTCCTGGCCACGGTCTCGAGTTGCTCGGTGATCTCGACCGGGGCCGCCCCGCCCTCGACGGTGGCGTAGAGCCGGTCGGCGAAGACGGCGATGTTGGTGTTGGGGGAGAAGTCGATCCCGTGCAGCACGGGCCCACCACGGTCGGGCTCGCCGAGGATCTCGGTCACGTCGCCGGCCCGGACGGAGCGGTTGCGGTACCAGGCCGCTCGCCCGTCCTGGAGGCGGACGCCGTGCAGCATCCCGTGGCCGCTGAAGTAGTGGAGCATCGGGCTGATCTCGCCGAGTTGATTCGGGCCGTTGCGGACGTATAGACCATCGAGCTCTTCCGGGAGGGAGCCGTCGACGTCGAGATCGGTGTGGGTGAGCTCGCGATCGATCGGCGCCAGCGGGACGGTTCGGTAGCGGGCGTTGTCGGTGATGGTGGTCATGGCCCGTGAGCCTATATGAGGCAAGTTGTCTCATAGCGAACCGGGTGGTCGCCTCCGGTTGACGGTGGGCCGAGCAGGCCGGCGACGGGGGCACACTGGACACGATGGCGACGCCAGACCAACGCGCATCCCCACCGCTCGACGCCCGCGCCGCCCGCAGCCGGGCGGCAATCCTCGCCGCCGGGGTCGAGCTGTTGTCGACCGAGGGCTGGAGCGCGATCACCCACCAACGGATCGCCGAGGTCGCCGGCGTCGGGCGGGCGACGGTCTACCGGCACTGGTCGGAACCGTCCGGCCTGTTGCACGATGTGCTCGAACACGCGCTCGCGGCCGCGGCCTACGAGGTCTCCCACATCGGTTCGACGCGTCACGACCTGATCGCCGAGCTGTCGGCCCTGGCGGCCGCGGTGAACGATGGCCCGACGCATGACGTGATCGCCACCGTGATCCAGCGGTCGATCACCGACGAGCGCCTCCGGGCGTTCAACGCCAGGATGTCGCGCCTCGCCAGGCGCGGGATCTGGCAGGCGGTGGAGGCGGCCGCCGAACGAGGTGAGCTCGATCCCGGCCTCGACGAAACGACGGTCTCGGCCATGCTCGTCGGACCACTCGTGTACCGGCGGATGCTCGTGCCCCAGCGCATCGAGCCCGAGCACATCGAAGCCGTCGTCGACGGGTTCCTGCTCGCCAACCGATGGCGCGATCCCAACGCGCCACCGACCGGGTAGCCACGGGCTCGTCCGGGCCAGCGGGCTCGGAGGCGTCACGATCGTCGTCGCGGTCGACCGAACCGTCACACCGAACGCGTCGATCCCCGATCGATACGATGAGACCGTGCCGATCGAAGGGCTCGATCACGTCCAACTGGCGATGCCCGCCGGCCAGGAAGCCAGCGCCGCAGCGTTCTACGCCGATCTGCTCGGTGTTCCCGAGGTGCCGAAGCCGCCGCACCTGGCGACGAGGGGCGGCTGTTGGTTCGAGTCGTCGACGGTCAAGATCCATCTTGGCGTCGATCCCGACTTCCGGCCGGCCCGCAAGGCCCACCCGGCGCTCCTGGTCACCGACCTGGGGTCCCTCGTCGAGCGGCTTCGTGCCGCCGGCGTGGCGATCGGTGACGACGAGCCGCTCGATGGTTTCGACCGGGTCTACGTCGACGATCCGTTCGGCAACCGGATCGAGCTGATGGAGCCGAACCCGCCCGGTTGACCGGACGGCACCCCCGTCCGACCGGGACGATCGGCGATCAGGGACCGAAGTGGAAGGTCACCGTGTAGTCGTTGACGACCTTCCCACGCCCGTTCCGCTGGGTGAAGCGCAGTTGCTTCTCGACGGCGTTCGCCCGATGGATCTCGGCGACGTCACCCCTGTTCAGGGCCAGGTGCTGTGGCCGACCGATCAGGTCGTCGGCGTCGATGGCGCTCAGCGGCGCCCCCGACAACCCCCTCGCCGACTCGAACGTGCCTTGCATGTTGCTCAGCATCGTCGTGACCAGCGAGGGATACGCCCGGTTGAGGTTGGCTGCCATCGCCAGCTGCAGTTCCTGACGGATCAGCCCCCGCATCGTGTGGGCAGACGACTTGTCGCGCTCGACGAGCGCCACCAGCACCATCAGGTCCATCGCCCGCTCGATCACCTGCGGCTGCCCCTCGGTGTCCCAGAAGTCGGGCCGGGCCGATGGTTCGAGAGCGCCGGCCCGGTGGGTCTCGTTCTTGCCGACGCCGGTCCACGGGCCGACGACAACGACGTTGATGGCGGGGATGGCCACCGAGATCCCGGCAACCGAGACGGTCCTGGCCAGGTCGAGGGTGGCGATGAGCAACTGCGGCTCGTCCTTGCCCAGCTCCCGTCTGGCCGTGTGGCATCGGATCTTCGTCACCCGACCGGTGGTCAGCGGGCGCGATCCGGATGCGACCTTGGCGTCGAGGGCCTGGCGGTGGGCCAGCCGGCCCTCGACGTCCTCGATCTCGTCCTGGATCCGGACGATCTGCGCTCTGGCCGCGTTCTCGGCCTTGCGATTCGGTGCGGCGAGGACGATCGCCTTCTGCTGGCCGAGGATGGCTCGCAGATTTGCGAGTTCTGTTTCGAGTTCGGTGGTGGTGGTCATGGCCTCAACCTCGCGCCACCGGATTAATCGAGCGCTAACAGCCCGTGGACGAGGGCGCCCGAGGTGTCCGGGTCGGCTCGCCGTCGATGGTCCGCCCGCTCGTCCTATCCTCTCGCCATGACAACGGATGACCGTCTCGACTTCGCCGTCGGACTCGAGTCGGCGGTCTGGCGGGCGCTGGTCGACGGCGACCGGGCCGCCGACCTGGCCGCCCTCGCCGACCACTTCATCGGCGTCTACCCGAGTGGCCGCTCGGACCGGGCCGGCCACGCCGGACAGCTGGCCGACGGCCCGAGCGTCGTCGACTACGCCACCGACGATCCGTTCGTCATGGTTCTCGCCGAGGACTGTCTGCTGCTCACCTACGAGGCGACGTACCGCAGGACCGACGCCGGCCCGGTCGAGCGCATGTACGTGTCGTCGATCTGGCAGCGCCTCGACGATGGCTGGCTCAACGTGTTCAGCCAGGACACGCCGATCGCCCATGGGTCGGCCTGACCGCACGATCGCGCGCCGCGGCCGGCGGCGGGCCGGTCGGCCGGGGGCTCGGCCTCGGTGACCTCGCAGCGGCGTCGGCCGGTCGTCTCGCCGGTCGAGCTGCTCGGGATCCCGGGTTGCCCCGGTCGTTGTGCGACGGCACGACAGCCGGACTGCCCACTCGGGTCGACCCGAGGGTGGATCGTCTATCCGGGCGGGGTCTGGACCACCGAGCCGGCTTGCGTCGCCCTGGGGGTCATGGTCGACGACCGCACGTTCACGGCGGAACTGCCGATCGGCGTTCGCTGACCGTGATCGCGGTCCCTGATCGCCGGCTCCGGTCGCCGTCGCCGGCTCGCTCGGTCCGCTCAGTCCTCCTGGTAGGGCACGTCGAAACGCTGGAAGATGGTCGCCATGTCCGGGTCGAAGTCGACGCCGATCGTCGGCAGGAACCTGGCGAAGAACGTGGTGTGGGCGTCGAGCCAGTACCGGCGGGTGCGGTCGCCCTCACCCTCGTCGTAGGCGAACCGGTCGTCGACCGACGACAGCGGCCCGACCCGCACGTCGGTGACCCGAAGGACGGCCCGCGGGCGCATCGCACCGTCGAGCGCGATCTCGAGGTCGCCGACGACCGGGATCGGATCGCCCTCGGCCTCGTACTCGGCCACGGCTCCGGCGGTGGCCCGCTTGGTCCCGGCGAGGACCAGAGCGATCAGCTCGTCGGCCAACTCGACCGAGTCGCCGAAGGGCCACGCGTCGGGTCGGGGCGTGGCGCCATGGCGACCGGTAGCGGCGAGGAACCGCTGCCAGAACGCCGCGAGCTCGGCGGGGTCGGCGTCGCCGAGCGGTGTGCGTTGATCCACGGGACGACGGTACCGGCGATGCCACCGTGCCGGTTGACGGCCGACGCGTTCCCGTCCTAGTCTGCTGACTAGAACGTTCTATCCAGTCGGCGATCCGGCCGAGTGCGGATCGGCGGACAGGAAGTGGAGACCGGGGGATGAGCGAACCGACCAGCCGGGAGAAGCTGCTTCGGGGCATGAGCCGGAGCCTGCGGAGCCGCGGCTACGGAGCCACCAGCATGAAGGAACTGCTCGAGGTCACCGGCGTGTCGTCCGGGTCGATGTACCACTCCTTCCCGGGGGGCAAGGAGGAGCTGGCGGCCGCCGCCATCCGAGACAGTGGGCTCCGGGGGGCGGAGGCCATTCGGCAGGTGTTCGACGACGCCGCCGGCGCGGCGGAGGGTGTCGGGCGGATCTTCCGGGCCCTGGTCCGTGACCTCGAGCGCTTCGAGTTCGAGTTCGGCTGCCCGATCGGGGTCCCCGCCGCCGAGGCCTCCGCCTCCTCGCCAGCGATCCGGGCTGCCTGCAACGAGATCTTCCATGCCTGGGTCGATGCCTACCGGGATGCGCTCACCGCCGACGGTTGGCCCGAGGTCGAGGCGACCGCCCAGGCCCTTGCCATCGTCACCGCCTACGAGGGCTCGATCACGATCGCCAGGGCCATCGAGGACACGACGCCGATCGCCAACACGGCCGCCGACCTCATCGCCAGGATCGAGGCCGGCAGTCGATCGGCGGCCTGACCGACGATCCGGCCGCACATGGGTTGCACGCCGGCCGTGCTCCCGAACCGAACCACCACACGACCCGTCCAGACGACCAACCAACCGAAACCCGACAACACGGAGGACCGATGAGCCAGTTCCGATGTTTCATCCAGGCCGGCAGCAATGCCGAGACCAGGAGCGACGAACTCGAGCGTCGCCTGCACGCCCATCACGCGACCCACTACCCCGGTGAGGAGGCCACGGTCACCTGGCTTGCGATCCCGCCGGGTCACATGTTCACCGAGGGCCGTCAGAGCACCTCGTCGGTGGTCGCCTGCCTGCTCGACCACACGACCACCCTCGATGCCAGGGAGGCGTACATGCGTGGCGTGTGCGACATCTGGACCGAGGTAACCGAATGCACCGACCACGAGGTGGTCGTGTCCGTCACCGAAACCGTCAGCGCCTAGGAGTAGACCGATGCCCTTCTATCACGCCCTCGTCCGCCCCGACCTGCTCACACTCGAGCAACGCCAGCGCTTCGCGGTGGACGTCGTCGAGGTCCACTGCGACGTCACCGGTGCGCCGCCCTCGTTCGTCCATGCCCTCATCACCGAAGACGACGAGGGCAAGCTGCCGGACGGCCGGGCGGCCTCGATCATGGGGACCATCCGGGCCGGTCGGACCGACACCCAGAAGGCGGAGATCGCCGACCGGCTGAGCTCGGCGCTGGCCACCATCGCCGAGGTCGAGCCCGACTCGGTCGACACCGTCACCAGGGACATCCAGGCCTCGTACACGATGGAGGGTGGGGCCCTCCTGCCCGAGCCAGGCTCACCCGAGGAGCAGGCCTGGATGGCGGGCTCGCCGACGGGCGGGTAGCCGGGGGGCGCATGCGCTCGGCCGGCGGGGTCGACGGTCCGCCTCCCGGGGTTGTGGAGTGATCATTTCCTATCTAGGGTGGGGTCATGGCCCGACCCCGGGAGTTCGACGAAGAGCAGGTGATCGGTTCGGCCCGCGAGGCCTTCTGGTCGAACGGCTTCCACGACACGTCGATCACCGACCTCTCGGCCGCCACCGGTCTCTCGGTCGGCAGTATCTACAAGGCCTTCGGCTCGAAGGCCGACCTGTGTGCCCGCACGCTCGACGACTACCTCGAGTTCGGCCTGGTCACGGTCCGGGAGCTGCTCGACCAGCCCGGCTCGCCGGTCGAGGGCATCGAGCGGTGGTTGGGGTGGATCGCTGAACTGGCCAGCGGCGACGGCCCGACCCGCGGCTGCTACGCCGTCGCCCTCACCAGCGAGCTCGCGGCCACCGACGAGGCGATCCGTCGCCGGCTCCAACGTCATGACGACCGGATCCTCGGCCTGCTGGCCGACGCCATCCGGGCCGCCAACGCCAGCGGCGAGTTGCGCGGTGACCCCCAGATCGGCGCCCGTTTGCTGACCGCCGCCGCCAACGGGGTCCAGCTCGAGGCTCGGAAGGGCATCGATCGCAGCGCCGCCGACGCCACCCTGCGACTCGCGCTCGACGCCCTGCGATGACTCGATCGACCGCGCCCGTCGTCGCCTGCTCGCGACCCTATTAGGAAACGATCATTCCCTAATGGGCGAACCTCGCCTCCGGCAACGCCTCAAACAGCAACGCCTCAACAGCAACACCTCGACAACAACAACACCTCGACAACAACACGATCTCGACAAGCAACCAGGAGCAATCCCATGCGATTCACCAACGTCAACGCCGTCGTCACCGGTGGTTCGAGCGGCATCGGTCGGGCAACGGCCGAGCGGCTCGCCGCCGAGGGGGCCACGGTCCTCATCACCGGACGGGACCAGGAGCGTCTCGACCAGGTGGCCAAGACCGATGGCATCATCGCCATCGAGAACGATGCCGCTGATCTCGCCTCGCCGGCCCAGCTGCGGGCGGCGGTCGACGAGCACCTCGGCGGCCGGGTCGACGCCGTCTTCCTCAACGCCGGCGCCGGCACCTTCGCCCCGGTCGGCGACACCGACGCCGCCACCATCGCCGCCCAATTCGACGTCAACGTCCGTGGCCCGCTGCTCCAGCTGGCCGCGCTCGACGACGTGCTCGCCGATGGCGCCGCCGTCGTGTTCAACACCTCGATCGTCAACGACGTCGGCATGCCCGGCTCGTCGGTCTACTCGGCCACGAAGGGTGCCGTCCGCTCGGCGATGAACGTCGCAGCAAACGAGTACGCGGCCAGGGGGATCCGGGTCAACGCCGTCAGCCCCGGCCCGGTCGACACGGGCTTCTTCGGTGCGACCGGTCTGAGCGACGAGGAGATCCAGGGCTTCGCCGAGCAGGTGCTGGCCCAGGTGCCGCTCGGTCGCTTCGGCCGGCCGGAGGAACTGGCCGGCGCCGTCACCTTCCTGCTGTCCGACGACGCCAGCTTCGTCACCGGCACCGAGCTGGTCGTCGACGGTGGCATGAGCTGACAAACACCCGTCCGACCCGGCACGGCCCGCCGTGCCGGGTCAGGGTCAGGGTCAGGGTCAGGGTCAGCGGGAGGCGATGCAGGCGCCGATCACCTCACGCAGTCCGTCCGCCTTGGCCTCGACCTCGTCGAGGCTGGCGAAGTACATCATCCGCTGCAGGTTCGATCCGTCCTCCAGGTCGGGGTGCTCACCCGGGATCCGGCGGCCGGAAGGGAAGATCAGGCTTGCCCGCTTCCTGGCCGACCAGTTGAAGTAGCAGACGATGCCGTCGTACTCGAAGGCCGGCGCCCGGTACTTGATCGTCTCGCTGACGTCGGGGTCCTCCATGATGATGTCCCGGACGGCCAGGATCACCTCGGCCAT
Organism: Actinomycetota bacterium; assembly: GCA_039195375.1. GTDB lineage: Bacteria > Actinomycetota > Acidimicrobiia > Acidimicrobiales > SZUA-35 > JAHELU01. The sequence continues at coordinate 8,508 of JBCCVL010000117.1, read as the reverse complement.
CGGGTTGTTGGTGTCCTCGAACCAGGTGGCGACCGACGGATCCATCGGGCGAGTGTGGCCGATCAGGTCACTCGGCGGCTGGTCCGGCGACTCAAGTCGCCACCGGGCATGCCGACACGTTGGAGATGACCCGTCGGCGCGCCAACACCCGGTTGGCACTGCTCACCCTGCTCGCGCTGCTCACGGCCTGCGGTGGCGGCACCGCCACCGGCGCCGACGACGCGGCCGCCGACCCGCCGGCGCAGCTCGCCGTCTCCGACATCGTCGACACCGCAGCCGAGTCGGCGGCGACGAACGAACCGCTCGACGACCTCTGCCGCCGGGTCTTCGTCGACGCCCCCTTCGTGCCCGAGCTCACCGTCGGTCTCGTCGCAGACGTCGCCTCGATCGACGACGGCACGTTCAACCAGGCGGCCTTCGAGGGTATGGAGGCCGCCGGTCGCTGCTTCGGGGTCGCCACCACCTTCCTCGAGTCCGCTGGCGACGACGCAGCCGCCCAGATCGCCTCGATGGTCGACGCCGAGGTCGACATCGTGATCACCGTTGGCTTCCAGTTCCAGGAGGCGACGCTCGACGCCGCCGCCGACCGGCCGGACGTCCGCTTCATCGGCGTCGACCAGGGCAACGAGCCCGAGCTGGCCAACTACGTGGCCATCTCGTTCCGTGACGACCAGGTCGGCTTCCTGGCCGGTGCCATGGCCGGGCTGCTCACCGAGTCGAACATCGTCGCCGTCATCGCCGGACCGGAGACGATCCCCCCGGTGGTGGCCATCGCCGACGGCTTCGAGGCGGGGGCCCGCCTCACCCGACCGGGTGTTGTCGTGCTCCGCCGCCACCTCGACAGCTTCGTCGACGGGCCGGTCGGCGCCGATCAGGCGGCGGCGTTCGTCGAGGACGGGGCCGACGTGGTCTTCGGGGCGGCGGGGGAGAGCGGGGCCTGGGCCATCCGCACGGCCGCCGCCAGCGGCGCCGCGGTGATCGGTGTCGACCAGGACGAGTACTTCACCACCTTCGCCGGCGGGGCCGAGGCCCACGCCGACGGCATCGTGACCTCCGCCATCAAGCGGGTCGACCTCGGCGTCTTCCTGACGATCGCCGCCATGGCCTCGGGCGAGGTCAGCGGAGGCGGATTCGTGCTCGACGCGACCAACGGCGGCGTCACCTACGCGCCGTTCCACGAGGCCGACATCGCCCCCGAGGTGGCCGGCGAGCTGGAGCGGATCCGACGGCAGCTGGCCACCGGCGAGCTCGTCCCGATGGCCGACGGGGATGCCGGCGAGGCGTCCGACCCGGCCGCCGGCGACGGCGCCAGCGACACCGATTCGGAATGACCGCTGCCGCGGGACGGCCGCCCGAGCGCTGACCATGGTCCGGCACGCCTGGCGGTCGATCCGCAACCGGAGCCTGCTCCAGAAGTTCGGGTTGACGGCGCTGGTCGCCATCGCTCTCATCGGTGTCGTCCTCGGTCAACTGCTGCGCACCTCGGTCGAGCGCCAGGTCCTCGACGGCGCCATCGGCGAGGCCGAGGTCGTCTCCCGGCTCGGGCTCCAGAACGCCATCGGGCCGAGCGAGCTCAAGGCCGGTCTGACCAGCCAGCGGGTCCGATCGCTCGAGCTGTTGCTCCGCTCCGATTTCGCCAGGATCGACGTGGTCGACGTGGTGCTGTGGAACCTCGATCGCACGGTCGTGTTCGCCACCGACACCTCCGACATCGGCACCGTGACGACGGAGTCCATCGAGGTCCAGCGGGCGGCGTCCGGTGAGGCCCTGGCCAAGGTCGTCGATCTGAGGGCCGACGACGACGCCGATCCGCTGCTCCGTCGCCACGGCCGGGTCGTGCAGGTCTACCAGCCGGTCCGTTTCGGTTCGAGCATCACGGCCGAGACCTCCGGTGTGCTCCGCACCTCGATCCCCTACGACCCGATCGCGGCGACGATCGCCGCCGAGACCCGGCGGCTCTACCTCGCCTTGGCGCTCGCCTGTCTCGCCCTCTACGCCATGCTGTTCCGGCTCGTTGCCAACGCCTCGTCTGAGCTGCAACGGCGAGCGGACGAGAACGAACAGCAGGCCCGTCACGATGCCCTCACCGGATTGCCGAACCGGACGCTGTTCGCCGAGGAGCTCAACCAGATCCTCGATCGCCACGGCCCTCATCCCCTCGCCATCGCCCTCATCGACCTCGACCGGTTCAAGGATGTCAACGACACCCTCGGCCACCACACCGGCGACCTGCTCTTGATCGAGGTCGGCCGGCGGCTGCAGGAGACCCTGCGGGCCCATGACCTCGTCGCCAGGCTCGGCGGCGACGAGTTCGCCCTCGTGCTCACCGGGATGGTCGATGCCGAGGCCGCGCTCGCGGTGGCCGGCCGGGTGGTCGAGGTCATCGAGGAGCCGTTCGAGATCGAGGGTCTGCAGCTTGACGTCGGTGCCAGCATCGGTGTGGCCATGGCCCCCGAGCACGGCACCGATCTCGCCACCCTGTTGCAGCGGGCCGACATCGCGATGTACCTGGCCAAGCGGACCGGCGTCGGGTCGGCCCTCTACGACCCGACCCACGACCACCACTCCCGCCAGCAGCTCGCGCTGACCGGCGACCTCCGCCGCCGCATGGACGACGAGCTGGTCGTCCACTACCAGCCGAAGCTCGACCTCGCCTCCGACCGGGTCTGCGGCGTCGAGGCCCTCGTGCGCTGGGATCACCCTGAGCTCGGCCTGCTCCCGCCCGGCGACTTCGTGCCGCTGGCCGAGCGGAGCGGGATGATGAACCGTCTGACCAGCATCGTGCTCGAGCAGTCGCTCGCCCAGCTCGGCCGGTGGCTCGCCGACGGGCGCGACCTCCACCTGGCGGTGAACGTGTCGGCCAGGGGCCTGCACGACGTGGCCCTGACCGACGTCATCGAGTCCGGCCTGGTCCGACACGGCGTGCCGGCGGAGCGCCTGGTGCTCGAGGTCACCGAGACCACCATCGCCGCCGACCCGGACGGCGCCCGCCAGGTCCTCGGTCGCCTGCGGGCCCAGGGGGTCCGATTCTCGATCGACGACTTCGGTACCGGCTACTCGTCGCTGGCGGTGCTGCGGTCGCTGCCGGTCAATGAGATCAAGATCGACCGTGAGTTCGTTGGTGACCTGTCCCACCCCGAGGGCTCGGCGATCGTCGAGTACAGCATCCGGCTCGGTCACATGCTCGGCCTGACCGTCGTGGCCGAAGGCGTCGAGGACGACGGCGCCCCGCCCCGGCTCCGCGAACTCGGCTGTGACCTCGGGCAGGGCTTCTGGTTCGCCCCGCCGATGGCGGCGGACGAGCTCACGACGTGGCTCGACGCCGGGCCGTCCCGTCGTGGCCGGCGAATAATTCCGATCGGAAATAATGGGCTGGATCGATAGGTTGGAAGGAGTGGAACGCGCAACACGGAGGTCATCATGAGCGACCAGGCCGGTCACGATCGTCACGAGGAGTGGGACGCCCTCCGGGCGGCCCACCTCAAGAGTCGGGAGGAGCGCCCGCCGTCGACGGCCAGGGGCGTGCACCACGTCGCCCTCCTGTCGAGTGACGTCGAGGCGACGATCCGCTTCTATCAGGACGTGCTCGGCTTCCCGCTGACCGAGCTGTTCGAGAACCGGGACTACCCGGGCTCCACCCACTTCTTCTTCGACATCGGCAACGGGAATGCGTTGGCCTTCTTCGACTTCCCCGGGCTCGGCCTCGGGGACTACGCCGAGGTGCTCGGCGGTCACCACCACCTGGCGATCTCGGTCGAGCGGGAGGCGTGGGACGCCGCCAAGGTCAAGCTCGACGAGCTCGGCGTCGGCTACCACGAGGTCGGCGGCACGTCGATCTACTTCCCGGGTCCGGACGGTGAGCGCATCGAGCTGATCGCCGATCCACTCGGCGAGATGTACGGCTCGCCGGTGATGTGAGCGCCGATCGAACGGGGCTCGGCGACGGGGCCGCGGTCGAGCTGGTCATCGAGCCGCGCCGCCGGCCGGTCGGCGCCGGTGAGGTCCGCCGCCTGCTCCCGTTCCGGCTCCGGCGCATGGTCGGCCCGTTCATCTTCGCCGACCTCATGGGGCCGGACGACATCGCCCCCGGCGGAGGCGTCGCCATCGACGCCCATCCCCACATCGGCCTCTCGACCGTCACCTACCTGTTCGACGGTCGCCTGGTCCATCGCGACTCCACCGGTGCGGTCCAGACGATCGAGCCGGGTGCGGTCAACTGGATGACCGCCGGCTCGGGCGTCGCCCACACCGAGCGCTCGCACCCCGACGACGTCGGTGTCCCCGGTCGGCTGTTCGGGCTCCAGACCTGGGTCGCCCTGCCGGCCGAGGGTGAGGAGACGGCGCCGAGCTTCCAGCACGTTGGGGCCGAGCGGGTGCCCGTCGAGCGGTTCGGCGACTCCGAGGTCCGGGTGGTCGTCGGCTCCGGGTGGGGTCACGGCTCGCCGGTCGTTGCCTCGTCGCCGCTGGTGCTGGCCTCGATCGACCTGGTCGACGGCTCAGCCGTTCCGGTGCCGGCCGACCATCCCGAGCGGGCGGTCGCCGCCGTCGACGGTCCGGTTGCGCTCGACGGGCACGTCGTCGAGCCGGGTCAGCTGGTCGTGCTCCGGCGGGGGTCGACGCCGACCCTGACCGGTCGTGGCCGAGCGGTGGTGCTCGGCGGCGAGCCGGTCGGCCGGCGTCACATCTGGTGGAACTTCGTCAGCAGCGATCCCGAACGGATCGAGCAGGCCAAGGGCGACTGGGCGGCCCAGCGCTTCCCGCTGGTGCCCGGTGACCACGACCCCTGGGTCCCGCTGCCCGGCTGAACGACCTCCGGTACGCTGATGGCGTGGACGAGTCGGGCCTGCTGCGGATCTCCGATGACGATCGGGAGCGCTACGCCGTCATCCTGCGGCGGGCCTACGCCGAGGGGCGCATCACCGAGGGCGAGCTGGAGGACCGGCTCCAGCACGTCTACGCATCGAAGACCGAGGCCGAGCTGCGGACGGTCGTGACCGACCTCCCGGTCGCGGCGCTGGCCGACTCGCCCGAGCCGCCACGGGCGCTGCCGGCGCGGGCCAAGGCGGGGCAGCTCGCCGCCACCCTGATGGGTTGGTACTTCCCCGCCCTGATCTGCACGGCGATCTGGGCCATCACCGACTTCGGCGGCTACTTCTGGCCGGTCTGGGTGTTCTTCGGCATGTCGATCCCGGCCGGCTTCGCCTTCATCGACTGGCTGTCGGGCGGGGACGACGATGACGCCCCTGACGACGACGATGACGACAGCGACGACGAGGACGATCGGATCGAGGCCGGCGATCGGGGCGGCGAACCCGCCATCGGCGAGGGCGACGGCCCCGGCCGGGACGACAACTAGGCGCTCGGCAGCCAGTCGGACAGGGCCGCGCCGATCTCGTGCGGGCTGTCCTCCTGGATGAAGTGGCTGCCGGCCACGGTGACCTCGGTCAGGTTCGGCCACGACCGGGCGAACTCGCGCTGGGGGCCGATGAGGATGGCGCCGGGGTTGGCGTTGACGAAGAGCTTGGGCACGTCGGAGCCGGCGAGCCACTGCCCGTAGGCGTCGACGATCTCGGTCACGTCGGCCGGCTCGCCGTCGATCGGGATCTGGCGGGGCCAGGTCAGGGTCGGCCGACGGTGCTGCGACTCGACGAACGGCCGCCGGTACTCGTCGTGCTCCTCGGCGGACAGATCGCGCAGTATCGAGCCGGGGAGCACCGCCTCGACGAACAGATTCTTGTCGATGATCATGTCCTCGCCGGCGGGGGAGCGGAAGCCCTGGAAGATGTCACGGGCGGCGTCCGGCCAGGCGTCCCACGTCATCGGCTGGACGATGGCTTCCATGAAACAGATGCCGGCCACCCGATCGCGGTGGCGGTTGGCCCAGTCGAAGCCGAGGGCCGAACCCCAGTCGTGGATCACGAGGACCACCCGGTCGCCGAGGTCCAGCTGGTCGAGCAGGCCGTCGAGGTACCGACGGTGCTCGACGAAGGTGTAGGAGTCGGGGCCGGTCTCGTCGAGCTTGTCCGAGTCGCCCTGGCCGATGAGATCGGGCGCGATGCAGCGGGCCCGGTCGGCCACGTGGGGGATGATGTTGCGCCACAGGTACGACGAGGTCGGGTTGCCGTGGAGGAACACGACCGTCGTGTCGGCCCCGCCGTCGGTGCCGGCCGGGCCCGTCTCGTGGTAGGCCATCTGCTTGCCGTCGACGGTGAGGTGCGACTTGGTCAGCGGGGTCGGATCGATCGTGGACATGGGCGGGTCCTTCCGTCTTCGGATTTGGGGGGAGTCGAGCGTCGTTGACGTTAAATAACGATCGCTACTAACGTCAAGTCCCGTGGCCAGACCACCGAAGATCGACGACGAGCAGGTGCTCGACCGGGCCATGGCGGTGTTCTGGCGCCACGGCTGGTCGTCGACGTCGATCCGCCAGCTCGAGGCCGAGCTCGACCTCAAGGCCCCCTCGATCTACCGGCGCTACGGCTCGAAGGAGGGCCTGACCCGGGCGGTGCTCGAGCGCTACCTCGACCGCGTCATCGGCGGTCGGATCGAACGCTACCTGTCTGGCGAAGGCGACCCGATCGACAACATCCGGGCGTTCCTCGACAGCGCCCTCACCCCGCCGCCGGACGGTCGCAGCCTGGTCGGTTGCCTGCTCACCGTCACCGCCCTGGACCACCCGACGGCCGAGGCCGAGCTCGGCGACCTGCTGACCCGAGGCCTGGCCACGATCGAGGCCGGCCTCACCGCCGAGGCCGAGCGGGCCGCCGCCACCGGTCGCCTGGCCGATTGGCTCGCCCCCGCCACCGCGGCGGCCCAGCTCGCGGTGTCGTTCCAGGGGCTGATGGTGCTGGCCCGAAGCGGCGTGGCCCCGGTCGAACTGCGCCGGCGGGCCGCCGTCTCGCTCGACGCCGTCACCGTCCCACCACGACCCGTCCCCGATTGACCGAGGAGTTCCATGCCTGCGTTCCAGCCGACCGGCGACCAGTTCCGAGCCTTCCGGGACGACCCCCATGACGGGCCGATCGCCCAGGTCAACCTGCTGAAGTTCCGGGTCAAGGCGGAGTACGGGCCAGACGAGCCCGAGCACGGGGTCGACGAGCCGGGCTCGGTCGCCTACCGCCGCTACGTCGACGCCTTCGCCGCCGCGGCGGCGGAGGTCGGCGGCTACTGCCTGGTCTACGGCGAGGGCGAGCGCTACTTCATCGGTCAGGGTGACTGGGACGCCGTGCTGGTCATGCACTTCCCCAACCGGGCGGCGTTCATCGCCACCCTCAACCACGACGACTACCACGACATGCATCGGCACCGTACCGCCGGCCTGCTGTGCCAGGATCTGCTGAGCACCCGACCGGCGATTGCCGCCTCGGGCCCCGACGCGAGCTGAGGAGCGACGAGATGAGCGACGCACACGAGACCCTGACCGTCGAGCAGCGCGGCAAGGTGCTGCTGGCCACGATGGACGACGGCAAGGCCAACGTGTTCTCGACCGCGCTCAGCACGGCACTGCGGGCCATGCTGAGCGAGGCCGAGGGTGACGATGGGATCAACGCCGTGGTCATCGCCGGCCGCCCCGGCCGGTTCTCCGGTGGCTTCGACCTCAGCGTGTTCCAGGCGGGCGATCTCGGCGCCGTCGGCGAGATGGTGGCCGCCGGTGGTGGGCTCGTCGCCCACGCCTACGGGGCCACGGTGCCGGTCGTGGCGGCCTGTACCGGCCACGCCGTCGCCGCCGGAGCGCTGCTGCTGCTCGGCTGCGACCACCGGGTCGGGCCGGACACCGACATCAAGGTCGGGCTCAACGAGGTCGCCATCGGGCTCACGTTGCCGGACTGGGCCCTGGCCATCGCCGGGGAGCGCCTCAGCCGTCGCCACCTCCAGACGTCGGTCGTCAACGCCAAGCTCTACAACGGCCATGGCGCAGTCGACGCCGGCTTCCTCGATGCCGTCGTTGCCCCCGAGGTCGTGGTCGACGCCGCGGTCGAGCATGCCACCACGTTGGCCGAGCTCGACCCGACCGCCTACGCCAACACGGTCGCCGCGGTCCGGACACCGGTGCTCGAACGGATGGCCGGGTCCTGCACCTACGAGGTGACGGCGACCGACTCGTAGCGTCGCCGTGCCTGCGACGCCCTCACCCGAGGCGACCCCGACCGCACCCTTCGACTTCGACTTCCGCCGCCGGGAACCCGATGCTCCGCTACGGCGAGCCATCGAGTCGGTCTGGTACGCCCGTGGCACCGTGCCGTACGCCAGGGAGCGGATCGCCCCGACCGGATCGACGGTTGCCATCGTCGTGCTCGGCGACCCGATCCTCCAGATCGGCGACGACGGTCGCGGCGAGCGCCACGTCGCCAGCCGGACCTCGCTGATCGGCCCCCACGACGGTCCGATGGTCAACGAGCCGACCGGTGAGACCCACGCCGTCGGCATCGTGACCACGCCGGTCGGAGCGGCCGCTGCGCTCGGTGTCGATCCCGGTGCGGTTCGCGGTCAGGTCGTCGACCTGGAAGC